>CAZAGD010000117.1:0-21764 GCA_964484485.1 uncultured Syntrophaceae bacterium | reverse complement strand
CTGTGCGCGTCTCTTAGTTTATCAAGCGGCCTTGGCCAAAGATAATAATCAGCCGGATGTAACCTTCAAATCTTCCATGGCTAAATATTACGCTACCGAGATGGCTCAGCGAGTGGTAGATCAGGCCGTGCAAATACACGGTGGCTATGGCGTATTAGTAGATGATTTTCCTTTAGAACGTCTCTATCGGGAAGTACGTGCCCCGCGAATTTATGAAGGGACATCAGAGATTCAGCAACTTATTATTGCCAATCATTTCTTAAAAGAGAAAAAAAATAGATAAAAAAATGGTTACCCCTCACCATTTCTTCGCCACGAGAGACTGTTTCGCAATAGCAAGAAAGGGCCCGGAGGCAGGCCAGAGGCAGGCATGAATGAAGAAGCATCGGCGGGAGATGAAGATGTTCAAAATCGACCAACGATTTTCCGCAAAGGGCGGGCGGATAGTTAAACTGAACAAGATGATTAAACTTCTAAATCCGCCCGGACCTATGAAAGAGCCATTGCCTCATGATTCTGAATGAATGCCTGCCTCTGGCCTGCCTCCGGCCTCTTCACCAAAAATTAGCTATTTATTAATTATGACACAGTCTCCAAGGGAAGGGATGAAGTGAGGCGCTACCGAGGAGGAAGCATATGCAAGCCGAAGAGATAAAAAAATTAATTAATCAGGGTAAAGTTTATGATTTAGGGCAACCCTATTTTCCCGGAATGCCCCACCATCCCAATCATCCACCTTTCGCCTTTTCTTTGACCAAAAAGCACGGAGATGTTATGTACCCTAACCAAGTAAGTACGGCCAATGACCTTTTTGCTACCGGAAGCCATACCGGAACCCACCTTGATTCTTTGGGCCATGTTTCTTGGAAAGGAAAACTTTTTGGTGGGCAGGAGGCGGAAAAACTTCAAAGTTATACAGGCGGCCTAAAAAGGATTGGCATTGATGCTACACCTCCGGTCATTCGCCGGGGGGTCCTTTTGGATGTGCCTGGGGCATTAAAAAAGAAAGTCCTTCCGGCAGCTTTCCCTATTGGTCCAAAAGAATTGGAGTTAACGGCCAAAAAAGAGGGAATCTCTTTTAAAAAAGGTGATGCTATCCTCATCCGTACCGGATGGGCCCAATATTGGTCTGATCCGAAAAAATTTGTAGCAAATGAGACGGGAGCCCCTGGGGTTTCTTTGGAAGGTGCTAAATGGCTGGCCAAGTTCGGCATGGCCTTCACCGGATCAGATACTACTGCCTATGAGAAAACACCAGCCCACGATCTTCCCGTCCATGTTTTTTTATTAACCCAAAAGGGAATACAGATCTTAGAGATGCTTAATCTTGAAGAGTTGGCCTTGGATAAAGTTTATGAGTTTTTGTTCATTGCTTTACCTTTACGTATCATAGGGGGCACCGCTTCTCCGGTAAGACCCGTGGCTATTTGTTAATTTTATTAACCGCCGAGATCACGGAGCAGGCCAAGAATATATCTAAAAGAAGAAAAATAAATTTTATATTCATAATTTAAAAAATTGTTATTTTTTCCACGGCGCTTTTTGCGTTCTCCGCGGTGAGAAAAAAGATGAATATTAATGTGCCTTATTTTCTTTTGCGGAATGTCCATGAATATCCCCATAAAACGGCGGTGATCTTTGGGGAGAAGCGGTACTCTTATAAGATTTTTAATGGAAGGGTAAACCGCTTAGCCAATGCCCTTTTGCAGATGGGCGTAAAGAAGGGGGATAAAGTAGCTTATCTTCTGCCCAATTGTAGTGAATTTGTTGAAATATCTTTTGCTTTGAGTAAAATAGGCGCCCTTTCCGTTCCCTTGAATTTTCGACTTAAAGGAGAAGAGCTCAAGTACGTGATAGATAATTCCGATTCCTCTTTTCTTTTTTTCGGCTCAGAATTTAAACAAACAGCGCAAAAACTACTCCCCCAATTACCTAAAATAAAGATATCCATGGAAGTTGGCGGGAATTCAGAATATGAAAGTGTTTTAGCTAATTCTAATCCCGAAGAACCAGCCAGCGAAGTGAAAGAAGATGATGAACACTCCATAATGTATACTTCGGGGACTACGGGTTTTCCTAAAGGGGTAGTGCATACTCATAAAAGCCGCATCTGGAACAGTTTAAATATGTTAGTAGATACAGGATTGCGGCATTCAGATATCTTTGCTATTACTACGCCGCTTTTCCATATAGCTGCTGGTCATACGATGCTCCTTTCGACTATTTTTATAGGGGGGACGGTGGTCATCCTTTCTTCTTTTTCTTTACCAGATTTTTTTGAGATCATCGTCCGGGAGAAAATAACTGCTTTCTTTGCTGTCCCCACCATGTTTCAGCGGATGCTGGACCATCCTCAATTTTCCTCCTATGATCTTTCTTCTGTGCGGCTGCTCTTCACTGGAGGCGCGGTTACCACTCCGGAATTGAAAAAAAGAATAATGAAATCTTTTCCGCAGGCTACTCTCGATGATTTGATGGGTTTGACCGAAGGTGGTCCTTTAACTACTTTTTTGCCTCATCGGGATGCTCTACGCAAACCCGGTTCAGTCGGCCGCGCCCATTTCAGCCAGATGGTTCGAGTTGTAAATGAAAAAGGAGAAGATATAAAAGGCGATGAAGTAGGAGAAATTATCGTCAAAGGTCCAGCAGTGATGAAAGAATATTATAAAAATCCAGAAGCAACAGCTAAATCCTTGCGGGATGGATGGCTTTATACAGGCGACCTGGCGCGCGTTGATGAAGAAGGCTACCAATATTTGGCTGTCCGCCGTGCCGATTTAATTATCAGCGGCGGAGAAAATATTTATCCAGCAGAAGTGGAGAGGGTCCTCCTTCTGCACCCGGCAGTCCAAGAAGCTGCCGTAATCGGCATAAAGGATAAAGAATGGGGAGAGCGGGTTATGGCGGTGGTGGTTTTAAGGGCTGGAGCACAAGTAAGCGAGGAAGAAATCATTAATTTCTGTAAGGAAAGGTTGGCCAGCTATAAACGGCCGCGACAAGTGGCTTTTGTTGAGGAACTACCTAAAAACCAGTTAGGCAAGGTTTTGTATAAAGAGTTAAGAAACCGTTTTGATCCGGAAGAAAAAAAGGAGCGCAGATGAATTCTTTTACTATTATAGATGCTCATGTCCATACTTACCCTACGGCAGCCATAGGTGAACAAGCCCTTCAAGGAGCAGGTCGTTCGGGATGCTCGGGAACCATCCCTGAACTTTTAGAGGTAATGGCGAAAGGGGGAATTACCCATGCTGTTCAAGCGAATATGACTCCTACTTATGATATGAAACAAGCGGCCTTAAAAAGATTGCCTGTCTCCCTTAGCCCTGAAGAAAGGGACGCTGCCGAGAAGAAGATAGATGAGGAAATAATCGGCAGGATGCAAAGGCGTAATCTTTGGACATGCCAGGTGGCTAAAGAAAATCGTGGTTTAATTGCCTTGATCAGTATTGATCTTTTGCAGAAGGTTGAAGAAATGGAAGCAGAAATCGAAAAAATGGTCCAGCAAGGAACAAAGGGACTAAAACTGCACCCCGTGGCTAATAGGTTTTACCCTCAGGACCGCAGATTTTGGCCCGCTTATGCGCAAGCTGAGAAAATGAATCTGCCCATTTTATTCCACGCTGGTACAGCGGATATCGCTGGGTATAAAGAATTTGATTATTCCCGGCCGGCTAATTTTCAAGAATTAGCGAAGGAGTTTCCTGAGTTAAAGATTATCTTGGCTCATTTGGGTAAAGGTTTCTTTGTCGAATCATTAGAAGTGGCTAAAAAATTCGCCAATATATATCTGGATACTTCCGCAGTCATTACTGGCTTAGAAAGCGATAAAAAATTTTTTACCGATGAGGAAATAGTTGAATTCATCAGGGAGATTGGGGTTTCTCGAGTTCTTTTCGGCTCAGACTGGCCGTGGTTTGACCCGCTGCCGGCGTTAGAAAAAATAAAGAATTTACCTTTCAAGGATGAAGAGAAGAAAATGATTTTAGGAGAAAATGCTGCACGCGTTTTTGCTATTGAAGGAGGTATGGGAAGATGAAGATTACGTCGGTTAAAGCCTATTGGCTCAAAGTACCTATTCCAGAAGATAAAGCTTCCGTTAGTGACTTTGGAAGAAATATTTCTTTCAATACCACTTTGGTTAAAGTAGAGACGGATGAAGGATTAATTGGCTACGGAGAAGCTAAGGCAAGCGTGGGCAGCCTTGGAGATCAGAGCACTTTAGTAACCGTAATAGAAAAAGAACTTGCTCCTTTGCTAATTGGTCAAGATCCCCGGAACATAGCCCGCCTGTGGGAAATAATGTATAATGGCTCGCGGGCGCATTATGCCTTAGCCAGAGGGAGAGTCTTCCCTATTCTTAGCCGTCGTGGAATCACCATATCAGGCCTAAGTGGCATTGATATGGCCCTTTGGGATATTTTGGGGCAAGCTTTAAATTGCCCTGTGCACCAACTCTTGGGAGGCAAGTGTCGGGATAATCTTCCAGCTTACGCTTCTGGCGGGTGGGCCAATGAAGAAAAAATCGGTGATGAGCTTCTGGGGTATATTCAAAAAGGCGGTTTTAAAGCGGTTAAGATGCGGGTGGGGGTGATGGATGGAGACGTAGCCACCTCTGTGCGGCGAGTAAGGGCGGCCCGGAAAGCTTTGGGAGAAGATATTTCCATAATGGTTGATGCCCACGGCACTTTCAGCGTCGCCGAAGCTAAGAGGTTTTGTAAAGAAGTAGCCAGTTATCACCTGTCTTGGTTTGAAGAGCCAGTAACGGCAGATAATAAAGAAGGTTGCGCGGAGGTAAGAGCAGCCACGGATATTCCTATTGCCGCTGGCGAGAGTGAATTTACTCGTTTTGATTTTCGGGACTTAGCGCTTCTGAAAGCAGTGGACATTTTTCAACCAGATTTGGCCATATGTGGAGGAATCACAGAAGGAATGCGTATAGCAGCCCTGGCGGAAGCTTTTCAAATTGGCTTGGCTCCTCATTTGTGGGGAGGGGCGGTTATGTTCGCCGCGGGTTTGCACTTGTGTGCGGTATCTCCAAATGCTTTTATCGTGGAGTATTCTTGTTTGCCGAACCCACTCCATGATGATTTAGTAGAGAATCCTATAATGGCCGAAGATGGGAGAGTAGTTATTCCGGACAGTCCTGGATTAGGGGTATTCATCAACCAAGATTTTGTTGAAAGATATGCGGTAAGATAAAGAAGTGTTTTTATAAGATTACCGGCAAACCCTTAGCACGGAGGAATTCTTTCACTTCCTTTATTCTGATGGTGCGGAAGTGGAAAACAGAGGCGGCCAATAATATTTGCGCTCCCCCTTTAACCACTGCTTCATAAAAATGCTCTAACTTCCCTGCCCCCCCAGAAGCGACTACTGGAACGTTTACAACGGCAGAGATGGCTTTGGTAAATTCCAAGTCATAGCCGCTTAAAGTTCCGTCTCCGTCCATACTGGTAGGTAGAATTGTGCCTGCCCCTAAATTCACACATTGTTTGGCCCAGTCTATAGCATCTTTACCAACCGGCTTAGTCCCGCCGGCAATAACCAATTCAAAACCAGAAGGCATTTCTTTGTTCCGGCGAGCATCAATGGCGATAGTTATTTTAGCCGAGCCAAATTCTCGAGCGGCTTGGCGGACTAATTCCGGGTTTTTTACGGCGGCGCTGTTCATGGAGACTTTGCTGGCCCCGGCTTTTAAAACTAATTCTATATCTTCCAAGCTATTGATCCCGCCACCTACTGTAAGGGGAATATTAATCACCCCGGAAACTTGCCGTACCCATTCCAGCCGCGTTGAGCGATTTTCCAAAGTGGCCGCTATGTCGAGCATAGCTAATTCGTCAGCTCCCTCTTCCTGATAAAAATGGGCATGAACTACAGGATCACCTGCATCTCTTAAATTTACAAAATGCACCCCTTTGGTCACCCGCCCATCTTTCATATCTAAACAAGGCATGATTTTTATTACGTTCATTTTATCCTCCATTTAAAACTACTTTTAATAAAATATCAAAAAAATCTAAAAAATTAAAGGAATTATCTGCATAGAATAAATTTTTTTATCCTCTTAATTGAGATCTCTGAGATACCGAATTTTCTGCTATTCCTGCAAAAGCGGGAGTCTAGAAATCCCTTGAAAAAACTGGATTCCTGCCTTTGCAGGAATGACGGAATTGCATCCCGAGGGATTTTTTCAGAGATATTAAATTGATTTTTTTAAAAAGGAAGGTTTAAACTCCATACCATTACGGGAAGACCTCTGATAAGAGACCAACCCGGGGGTGTACGGTAAGCCACAAGGGCTTACCCTACAAAAAATATCCCTAATTCAATGTAGGAGTAAGGCTTTGTCCCTTACCTCAATTGAAGCAACTCATAAAGAAGAGTCGACATAATTATTTGAGAAGATTGTTTCAAAGGTCCGTATAATTTTTCTCTTGACAAAATAAAAATTTGGGAATAAAATCCCAAATTATGAATGGAACAGAGACAAAAGCTTTATCGGCGGCCGTTTTAAGAATACTCAAACCCCTTGTGCGCATTCTCTTGCGCCATGGCATTTCTTATAATACTTTCGCTGACTTAGCTAAATGGGCCTATATTGATGTGGCCACCCGCGAATTTGCTATCCCGGGCCGGAAACAGACAACTTCTCGAGTTTCCATCCTAACGGGGCTTACCAGGAAAGAAGTAAAAAGAATAAGTGAATTAAAACATCCGGAAGACCAAGCCAGTGCAGAGAGGTATAATCGGGCAGCCCGGGTTATTACCGCCTGGCAAAGAGAAGCAGAGTTTTTGGAGCCAGATGGCCAGCCCAAAGCTTTGCCCATGGCTGGGGAGGAAGCTTCTTTTACCGAGTTAGTGCGGAGATTCAGCGGAGACATACCTGCGCGGGCTATTAAAGATGAACTTTTGCGCGTAGGCGCCATAGAAGAACTTGATGATGGGAGAGTCCGTCTGCTTGCCCGCGCTTATATTCCGAAAAGGAGCGAGAAAGACAAAATTCATATCTTGGGAACAGATGTGGCTTTTCTCATTTCCACCATTGATCATAATTTACAAACAGACCTTTCTGAGCCCTTTTTCCAGAGAAAAGTCGCCTATGACAATCTTCCTCAGGAGATCCTCCCGCGGTTTCGGCAGATGGCTGCGGAAAAAGCCCAAAGTTTATTGGAAAAATTGGACAAGTGGCTGGCCCAACACGATCGCGATACCAACCCGGAAATCAAAGGGACTGGCCGCCACCGCGCCGGATTAGGCATTTACTACTTTGAAGAACCCTGCTCAGAGGAGGAAAAAAGATGAAAAGAATCTGGCTGGCATGTCGCCTAATTTTAATAATCTTAAGTTCTTTCTGTCTCTTCATCTCCTGTGGGAGCGATAGTACGGATTTAGTGGCAGGGGGAGGTATTGGCGGAACTGGTTATATAAGCAGCGGCGCTATAACAGCTTTCGGCAGTATCGTGGTCAATGAAGTTACTTTTGATACTGCCGAGGCTATTTTATATATTAGCGGACAAGAAGAAGGAGTGGGCGACGAAGCGATTAGAGAAAACTTAGGTGTTGGACAGGTTGTTTTGGTTGAAGGAACAGGAGATGGGGAGACTTCATCTGGAATTGCCAAATGCGTAATATATTCACCTAATGTGATTGGCCCGGTTACCGCTGTTTATGATGTTACCCCAAAAATAAAGATATTCAGAATCCTCGGGCAAACAGTCATGGCTAATGCTGACACAATCTTTAGTTCCGGTTCTATGGAATCCATAAGGGAAGACAATCTTTTAGAAGTCAGCGGTTTAGTGGACGATGAAGGAAGAATTCGGGCTACATACATAAAAAGAATTGCAAATTCTTTCGACCCAGGAAGAGAAATTGAGGTAAAAGGTCTTATCCAGAATTTGAACTTGGCCAACAAGACTTTCACTATAAATGATTTGCAAATTTCTTATAGCCAAGCCCAATTGGTTAATTTCACCGAAGGGGAAATGAACCCAGGTCAACAAATCCATGTGCGGGGAAGAGTTTCCCAAAATTATGTTTCCGCATCTATGCTCAGATTGACGGAGGAGAACAAAATTAACAATGCGGAGAGGGCTGATGTTGAAGCTATTATTACGGACCTTAATTCTGAGGATGAACTTTCTATCGGCCTCCTCAGGGCAAAAATTCAAGAAAACACGAGATTTATGAATGGCGAAAGGAGAGACTTGCGCAAGGGAATAAAAATACGGTTGAAAGGGAAAGTCGTGAACAAAGTAATGTTGGCTCAAGTTGTTTTTATTTTGGAAAAATAAGCTGAAACAAAGAAACTCAAATAATAAATGGAGGTAATAACATGAAAAAGAAATTTAGTTTGGGAATATTGTTCGGGATCTTAATACTTGCTGGGTTGGTAGTTTCATTGATAAGCTGCGGTGGAGGAGGCGGATCCTCAGGGCTTTCCTCTTCAGAGGGCACCTCAAGTTCTGGAACTGGGACCGTAGCTTTTTTATTAACTGATGCTCCTACAGATGATTATGAACGTATTTGGATAACTATCACAGAAGTATCTTTAATTCCCGTCGCCCATAGCGCACCGCCAGTGGTGATTTATAGCAACCCATCAGGGCTTAGGTTAGATCTTCTCGAATACCGAGATGAAGATTATTTGTTGACTATGAAAAAGAATGTTCCGGCTGGCCTCTATGCTAAGATTAGGCTGGCCATTAAAGATGTGGAGGTGGAACCCAAATTAGGCGCCCCTTGCAGTAATCTTGAAATCAAATTACCCAGTGGCAAGATTGACCTCAACCCGCGGGAGCCTTTTATGGTAAGTGCGGGTGGAACAATTTCTATTCGCTTGGATATCGATGCCAATAAATCTATAAATTTACATAAGGCAGGAAAATCTGGAAAATGTATCTTTAGGCCAGTGGTCTTCGTTGACATCAAAGAAGGAATGCCTATTGGCAAATGCCCAAAAATTCTCAATGGAACGATTGAAAGCCTAATCATGGCAAATGATCAGGTGACTGGTTTCTATCTGCAATTGCCAAATGACCGAGGCTCGATTAAAGTGGCTATCAACGGAGACACAAGAGTTTTTGATGAAAATGGCGATTTTGTGGAACCAAATAATTTGGAGGTGGGAGATAAAGTTAAGGTAAGAGGCAAATTTGATAGTACTGGGGCGTTAGTTGCATCCCTGGTAGTAATTGGAGACCTTTTGGATATTTCAGGAATAGTTGCAGGAGCCGTAGATGATTCAACCTATATTTTCCCATTTACCCCCGCCTCTGGGCAAGAAATTGTGGGATCTGTTAATGTAAAAGTGGATCCAAATAATACCTTCATTTTAATCGGCTGCGATACCAAGGTAGTTGTAGAATTTATTGAAGCGGGCATGAAGGCAAGAGTCTTTGGAAAACTCGATACCCAGTCTGGTGTTCTCAAGGCTGCGGCAATTCTTTTTTGCGAGCGCGTAATAGAAGGAGTAATAACTGAGGCCAGCGACTATAATGGAGGAAAACTGGTTACGGTTGACCAAAATGGATCTACCCTGGAAATCTTAATCCCCATGGGCACGCCCATTTATCTTGAAGGAGATGGGGCCGTTCCTCTGAGTCTTATTTGCGAAGGACGACAGGTGAGAATTTTTATCAAATGGCCATGGACATCTCCATTTTTGACGGCGGCTTTCGTCAAAGTAGAACCGGAAAAACATGAAGGAGAAGTTACCGATATAGACTCAACGAAACGAATTCTGACCGTAAGCTTGCAAAATGATGTCGCAGAGAAAGTTAAAGTTGAGTTTGGAGCAACTATTTTAGTAGATAATAATGGTAACCTTGTTCTAAAACAATTTAATGATATTAATGTCGGCGATTATGTGATTTACTTTGGCCTTTCCGATTGCCAAGCTGGGAACCCTTTCCACGCTTTTGTCTTGGTCGTCAATCCTGATTAATATACCCTAAAATTACCCCTTCCCTCTCCTTAATTTAAAGGGAGGGAAGGCTTCCCATCCTGATTGTCTATCAATTATAATTGACGTAGGGCAAGGGTTTATCCCTTGCCTAAACAGGCAACCCCCAAAGGGTTGCCCTACGTCTTCGTATACTTATTTATGCTGTACGCAGTACATTTATTGACTAAATTTTCCCTCTTTTTTAAAGAGGGCCAACTTCCTTCTTTGTTGACGACAACTTTTTATCCTTATATACTAAGATAAAACAAAAATCTGCTGAAATTATGGAAAAGATCAACGAAATTTTGATGAAGGATATAAATGAAGCTGGGAACTTTTGAAGTCGGGGGCAGAAAAATTTTAGGGGCCTTTGAAGGAGATTGGGCTATTGATCTTTTTGCCGCTTATTGTGCTTTTCTGGCTGAAGAGGGCTATAAAGAAGCCGAGAAAAAAGCGAGAACCGAGATTCCTAATGATATGTTGGCTTTAATTGAAAAGAGCGAGGTCTCTCTGCCCGCTGCTAATAAAGCTATCGATTTTATGCGCCAAAAAAACTTTCTGGTTCCAGGGTGCGCTTATCCTACTTCTCAAATCACCTTTCGCGCTTCTCATCGCCCACCCAAAATTATCTGTACAGGGGTTAATTATGAGGATTACCGTAAACTCATCGGTATATCTTATTCTCCAGTCCCTTTGGTTTTCCTTAAGTCCCCATCCGCGGTGATTGGCCACGAGGAAACTATTTATATCCCCCAGGGATATGGAATTTTTTATCACGAGTGGGAATTCTCCTGTATAATTTCCAAACGATGCCGCATGGTGCCTAAAGAAAAGGTTTCCGAGGTAATATTCGGATATACTATTCTCAACGACATTACGGCCCGATCTCTGGAAGCTACCAACAGGGAATTTCAACCTTGGGGAAAAAATATGGATACTTTTGCCCCTATGGGTCCCTGGATCGCGACTCCTGAAGAAATGCCTCCTAATCTTTATAATCTCCAGACCATAAGGAGACGTAACGGAAAAGTGGAATGTGCTTCCAATACTTCTAACATGAGATTAGGATTTGGCGATATCATTGAGTTTGTGAGCAATTTTTGGACTTTGGAACCAGGAGATGTAATTACTACGGCCACTCCCCCAGCAGGACCTATTGAGCCGGGAGATATAATTGAAGCAGAAATAGAGGGCATCGGTGTTCTTAGGAACAGAGTAGAAAGTATTCAGGTAGATCCGAAATATGCTGCCCTTATTAATTTGCAGAATATTGTTTGAACTGCCCCGAGAAGAAGGGTGATTAAAAAAAGAAAGGAGAAAGAAATGTACAAGAAAATTATGGTTCCTTTAGATGGCTCCAAGTTAGCCGAGTGTGTCCTTCCCCATGTACAGACTTTGGCCCAGGGAAGCGAAGTGAATGAGATAGTCTTGGTTAGAGTTGTTGAACCTTTTTACCCGCGAGGAGATTTTGTCATCGAGGAATCCCAAATTAAAAAGATGGAAGCTGCTCATAAAGCAGCGGCTGAAGAATATCTAAAGAATTTAGCTAGCCAATTGAAATTTAACGGTATAAAAGTTAGCTATGAAGTGCTCTTCGGTAACGTAGCTGATACTCTGGCAGAATTTGTGGCCAATAAGCAGGTCGATTTGATTGTCATTGCCACTCACGGGAGATCGGGAGTAAGTCGTTGGGTGTGGGGCAGTATCGCTGACCGGATCCTGAGATCTTCTTGTGTTCCTGTTTTAATGGTCCGGGCTCCCGGGTGTGTGCCCGGAATTTAATTTAGGAACCGAGTGGAATAAAGGAAAGGAGAAAGGGATGTATGAGAAAATCTTGGTTCCATTAGATGGGTCAAAATTGGCGGAATGTGTTATCCCTCATATTCAAGCTATGGCGGCTAATGGAGTAACCAAAGAAATTTATCTGGTGCAAGTGATTGAACCTTATCAAAAACCGCCTTTTACAGATTATATTTTTGAAGAAGGGAAGGTTAAGAAAGTTATTGAAGAAGAACAAATTAAAAAAATCGAAGCTGCTTATAAAACAGCTGCCGAAGAATATCTGAAAAAAATTGCGCGGGAATTAAATTATGAAAACGTGAAAATTAATTACCAAGTAATGGTTCATAGCAGTGTAGCGGAAAGCTTAGCTGAATTTGTGGATAAAAATCAGATTGATTTAATAGTCATTGCTACGCACGGGAGATCTGGCGTAAGCCGTTGGGTGTGGGGAAGTGTCGCTGACCGGATCCTGAGATCTTCTTGTGTCCCCGTTTTAATGGTCCGGGCCCCCGGGTGTGTGCCTGGCATTTAAGAAAGAACAATTTGGGCCATCTGCCCAGCATAGACCACTACATACCGGAGGAGGAAGCCACCCACGAGTACCGAGGTGGCTACTGCTCCGGAAACCCATGGGTTATGTTCCCGTAGATGCAAACCTTTTATAAAGTGGGGGACTAATTCGTAGATCTCTAAAGAAAGAGGAAATAAGATTCCCAAACCAACTACCAAGCCCCAGAAAAGAAAAGTGAACTCGCCACCCATAATAAGTTTAACTGCTTCCACCGAACTTCGGGGTGAAGAGTAGAGCCCAAATATGAAGAGCATCACCGCGATGAGGGAAAGGATCATCAGCACAAAATCTATGGAGTGCACCATAAATTTGTTGGTTTCCACTTCTTCCTGACTCATTCCTCCAAAACCCTTAATAAAACAGCCAATAAAACAAATAGAAGCCGTTCCGGTCTTTAGGGCGGAGACTAAAAAAAGCATAGGCAGCATAGGATTGTTCCAGAAAGGACGGGCCACTAATGCTCCCAAAAGGACTCCTGTATAAATACCGACGAGGAGAGAAACTGGTATGCCAGCCAAAAGTACCCATCTGCGCAAACCATTTAAGTTATGGCGATGAAAACGCTGGAGAAAAAGACTATGCTTAAGGCGGCTAAAAATCTTAATTTTTTCAAGGCGGGACAATAAAAGTTTTATCAAGTCCACCAATTCAAACCGTTCGGGCAGCCAGAGGTAAAAATTGAAAAGGGAAAGAAAGGAAAATATTAAAAGAAGCCAAGATCCTAAAGACATAACCGAATGACTTTGGAAAGTTACTAATAATTTCCAAAAAAGAGAGGGTCTTTCCAAATCATAAATGAGACAAAGGATTCCTAAGAGCAGAGGGAAGGGCGCTATGAAAGCTCCGATACGGGTGATATTTTTATATTTTTCATGACCTAAAAAGAAGGCCAGGGAAGAAACAAAAAAAGCGCCCGCGCTTACCCCAGCCACAAAGAGATAAACAGCAACACTCCAATTCCAAAAAATAAAAATCGTTCCTTCCATATTTCGCTCCTATTTGCTCACCAAAGGATGCTAAAATCTCCGCCGGAATAAATTTCGTTGCTTTAAAAAACTCAGCGATCTTGGCGTCCTCTGCGGTGAAAACCATTTGCTATTCGCCGCCGGCGAATAACTTTATTTTCAGCCCCCGCCAGTTACTGGTTTAAAATTAGGATCCGCTTTTCCTAAGGAAGCATCGCGATAAAAAGCGGGAGTATTCTTGGCATAACTAAGTTCTAAAGGTTCATCCGATTTTTCTTGAATGGCGGCCATTTGCCACAATTTTTCTTGGTTTCCAGAACGCGGAGTTTTTTCTTTTTTTGAACAGCCAGCAAGAATAGAAAACCCGCTCAAAGCAAAGATCCCGAAAAGAGCCTCAAGGAATAGACGACGATTCATAAATTTGATCTGCTCCTTCCTTTTTTTCATAACTTAAAAATAAAATTATGAGTTCAATTATCCTGCTATAAAAGGAATTAGGGCGAACTCGGTCAATCACCTCTTTTAGCTCAGCAACCCAATCTAAATGATCGGCAATAAAAATCTGAGTTTGCTGGGGAGTTGCATACCTAAAAAGAAGAGAAAGAAATTCCAATTCCAGAATTAAATGATCAGGAGTAGCTCGAAATTCCGGAGGTACATTTATGGATAATTGCCTATATATTTCAGCCATATGGAGAGCATAATCTCCCTGGAGCAGGCCATAGTGGTTAGCATAAGCCAAAGAACAGCTTTGGTCGGTCGTCCATTTTTTGTAGGTTGATTCCACCAGAGATATTTTTTCACCTTGGATATCCGTAAAAAGAAATTCATATTCCCTGGACAGATTTAAGATAAAATCCTGGCTGGGATTGGGAAAAAAATGATGGGCAAAATTCTGTGGATAACCTCCACACTCCGTGATTATTTCTGAGAGAAATGACCAGATGCTCCCTTCGGCCAGCTCAGCAAAGAGTTGTTCATCAGGTGGGGAAATGAGCTGGGCCGCGAGCAGACAAAATTTTTCTTTTTCGGTATTAGTCATTTTCAAGCTTTGCGATAATAGATGCGCGGCTTAGTGTTTAGAGTAACTTTATATTGTTTGAGCTGCCGGCGATTCTTGGCCAGGTACAGAGATATTTCACTTTGCGGATCATCTAAGTCTCCAAACAAGCGCACCCCAGTCATACAGGTGGTAACACAAGCCGGCTTTTCTCCTTTCTCGATAAATTCTATACAGAACCGGCATTTCTCTATGTAACCTTCTTTTTTGATTATGCGCACATGGTAAGGACAAGCAGCGATACAGTACTTGCAACCAATACAATCCTTTTCATTTACCAAAACTACACCATCTGGGCGTTTATGGGAGGCACCTGTGGGACAGACTGAAACACAAGGGGGATTATCACAGTGTTGACACTGAACGGGCAGAAATTCTCGAGTATAATTAGGAAAATTTCCGTATTCTCTCTCTTCGAGATGATTATAAGCTTCGTTGGGGCGCAAGTTATTCTGGTTTTGGCAAGCTACCCGACAAGCAAAGCAACCTACGCATTTAGTTTCGTCAATGATCATTCCGTAGCGAGGCATATATTTTCTCTTATACCTTGGTCACCCGCACAATTATTTCTGAAGACATGGCGTGGCCCACAGTGGGGTCAAAAAGCGTTGGTAAAAAATCATTATAGGATAGACCTTGATCATAGGCCGTGGTTAAATATTTAGAAAAATTTCCATAACCACTGGGCAACCAAACACAAGAAGGATGAATACCTTCCGTTAATTTTACCCGAATTTTTCCTTCCCCTACTATTGATTTAATTTGCACCCAGTCTCCATCGTGTAAGCCCAACTGCTCCCCCCTTTGGCGGTTCATCCATAACCGAATTAAATCATAGCGGTAGCTAATTTCCATAAGATAAGGCTGGTTAGCCGTCATCGCATGGGTATGACAAGCCTGCTTTCCGTGAAGCAAACGGAAAGAATGGGGGTCTTGGGGATCAGGAGAAACTAAAGGTTCTTGCCACCGGGGGAGAGGAGGAAATCCTAATTTTTCTAAGGTTGAAGAATATATTTCTACTTTCTCCGAGGTTGTTTCTAATTTAGTAAATCCTTCCTGCCATGGCTCACCTACCGGAAGAACTCCTTTCGCTTTCAATTCGCTGAGAGAAACACCCAAGGGCTTAAGGCGCAGTTCATTAGCTTCTTTGAGATCAAAATTAAAATATTTCCCAACTCCTAAGTGGTGGGCTAATTCAATGATAATTTGCATACCTGGTCGTGTATCGAATAAAGGCTTAATTACCTGCTGCTGAATAGAAACCTGCGCTATTTTTCCGCTATGTCTTGTGTCTACCGCCTCGTCCTTTTCCAAATAAAAAGATTCCGGAAGCACATAATGCGCGATGGAGGCTGTCTCGGAGAGGACCGTATCGATGACCACTAAAAGCTCTAATTTTTTATAGCCAGCAATTACTCTTTTGGGATTAGGATTGGTGCGCAGAGGATTATTATGATATACAAATCCCGCCTTCAAAATGCCCCGCAGAGCCAATTCGGGGATAGCATGAGCAATCCCATCGCCGTAAGCTCCGAGGGGGTATCTCCCAGGTATGCCAGTTCCATCGGCTTTAGGACTTTGCGGACCTGGGGGAGCAGGATGCTTAGGTTGCAGCTCGCCCAGCTGCGCGCTTTGGGGAAAATAAATGCCGCCTTCCCGGTTAATATTCCCCAAAAGGGCATTGACAATCGCCAAGGCCCTAGCCGTCTGAAAACTATTCAGATATTGAGAACCGAAGGCGCCATGGTATCCGCGATGAAGTAACACTTTAGGCTTCAAAACAGCTATTTCCCGAGTAATCCGAACAATAGTATGGGCGGGCACTTCACACACTTTTTCTGCCCACTCTGGAGGATAATTGACCATTTCATCGTCTAATTGAGCAAAACCAATTGTCTTCTTTTCTACAAACTCTCGATCATACAATTCTTCTTTAATCAGGACATTGATCATGGCCAGAAGGAAGGCCAAATCGGTCCCAGGTTTAATTGGTATCCATTCATCAGCAATGATGGCAGTTTCACTATGCCGAGGGTCGATGACCACTATTTTGGCGCCTTTGCTCTTGGCTTTCATCAAGTCTGCTACCTGGCCTAAGTCAATTCCACCGGCGGGATTACGGCCAATTATAATAATATAACGGGAATTAGCCAAATCATTCGCCGGCAGCTTGCCCACAGTATAATGCCAACCAGCATTGCGAGCTGTATAACAAGTGGATCCGTGAGTAAAATAGTGGGGGCTTCCTAAGGAGTGCATAAGACGCAGAGCATAAGCGTGATTGGGCTGAGGATAATTAATCCAAAAGATAGATTCAGGCCCATGATCCATAAGGATAAGGTTGATCTTTTGAGCGATCTCTTTATAAGCCTGCTCCCAAGAAATTGGTTGAAAAAGACCGCCCACTTTTTTAAGTGGGCCGCGGATTCGGTCAGGATTGTATAAGTCGTGGATATAACCGTGGCCTTTAGGGCAAATATACCCTTGATTCCCATTAGCTTCTGGATTCCCTTCGATCTTCCAAAGACGATTGTTTTTCACATAAGCAAAGATAGCACACCTATTACCACATCCATTGCAAAGAGTGGGTATTTTTGAAATGGGAGCGTTGGCCTGTCTTTGAGCCCAACTTTTAAAACTTAAAAGATGGTCACTGAGAGCCAAAGACGGCAAGGCCAGAGTACTTGCTTTTAAGAAATTTCTACGGGTGATCATGGATTTATAAGAACTCCTCGCCCCTTCCTTGCCTAAGGAGAGGCGAGGAAACAAAACCTACCGTTCTACAGGATAGCCAGCTTTAATCCAGTCCTCATAAGAGGCATTCATTAATATGGCGTTTTTATAGCCTAAATCATTCAGAGTCTTTGTGGCTAAAGCGGAGCGGGCTGCCGTCTTACAATAAACGACGATCTTGGCATTTTGATCGGTAATTTTATTAAAGACTACAAACTCTAAAGTGCCGCGAGAAATGTTCATTGCTCCAGGAAGATGGCCAGCAGCGAATTCTTGGGGATCACGAACATCAAGCAGGATTACTTTCTCTTTTTTATCAATCATGGCCTTTACATCTGCGGCCGAGACTTTTTGAACAGAGGCTTTGGCTTTAGCCACCATATCCATTACTATCGGAGGGGGGCCTGCCGGAGCAGTTTGTTGAGCCTGAGCCAAGCCGATTAAGGCAAAAACTAAAGTGATCGTTACCATACTGGTCAATAACTTCTTCATTTTTTTCTCCTTTTCTTTTTTTCTTTTTTGGCCAAAGGTTAATCTTTTATTAAACCTATGGCTTCTTCTAATTCTTTTAAATCAAAGGGCTTTTTTAGATAACCTTTAATACCAGCTTGCCAAACTTCTTGCTTGGTTGTTTCCTCATGCTGCCCACTCATCAAAATAGTAATTATTTCTGGCTTTTGGCAGATAAATTCCGGCAAAATATCCAAACCACGGCCATCGGGAAGATAATCTGCGCAGAGAACCAAATCAAAAGAGTAGGCCTTCCATAAGTCTAATCCATCTTTTTTGGTTTGCGCTTGGTATACCTCAAAGTTCTTTTGCTTCTCCAAAAAATGGGACAGAGAAGATAGTAGAGTTTTTTCGCGCTCTATTATTAAAACTTTCATTTTCGATAAGAAGGCTAAGCAAATCTCACGCCGTTTTATGAATAATAAATATTAAATGCTCCCCCGACGAGAAAATTTATTTAAAAATTAAAGAGTTACTAAATTGAGAAAAATTGTTGGGGAAACCACCAAGCTTTTCTAAGAAATTTTTAGGAAAACCTCGGCATAGTGGCCAATAGACAAAGGGAATAGCAGAATAGGTAAAAAATCGTGAATTTACATGATGATCAAAGCGCTGTCTATTTTCGTCTATTTTGTCCGTAAATAGACAGGGAAATGAAAACTCTCCCTAAAATAATTTTTAGCAAGTGAGATTCAAGAAGTTAAAAATCTTTAATGCCATATTTGGCCATGCGGTAAAGGAGGGCAGAGCGAGAGATTCCTAAAAGCTTGGCGGCCTGCATTTTGTTGCCTTTTTTTAAATGCAAAGCTTGCTTAATATATTCTTTCATTACTTCATCGAGGATAATTCCTTGTGGTGGAATAGCAACTTGGTAAGAAGGGTAGAAATTTTGTTTTTCCGGAATATTTAAAAAAGATAAGTGCTTTTTGAGGATAACCTCTCCTTTTTCCAAGAGGACAATGCGTTCCACGGCATTTCTTAGTTCACGAACATTGCCAGGCCAGGGATACTGATAAAGAAACTCCTCGGCTTCGGGGGAGATTTTAATAAAGTTTTTCTGAAATTGTTCATTAAAGCGACTCATAAAAAATTTGAAGAGAGCTAAGATATCTTCAGGCCGCTCACGTAAAGGTGGAATGGAGACGCGGATTACGTTTAGGCGGAAGTAAAGATCTTCGCGGAAATTTCCTTTTTTAACCTCGGCAGCTAAATCTTTATTCGTGGCCGCGATAATGCGTACATCAGCTTTTTTCTTCTCCACACTTCCTAACTGGTAATATTCTTTTTCTTCTAAAACCCGCAGAATTTTGACTTGCGCGGGTAAAGGAAGTTCTCCTACTTCATCGAGCAAAAGAGTACCCTTTTCCGCGGCCGCTATTTTGCCTATTTTCCCTTTTTCGGCAGCCCCAGTGAAAGCTCCCTTTTCGTAACCGAATAATTCGCTTTCTAAGAGATCAGCAGGAAAAGCTCCACAATTAATGGCCACAAAGGGAAAAGAAGAACGAGAGCTTAAATAATGGATATATTCGGCTAAAAGTTCTTTCCCCGTGCCCGTTTCTCCTTCAATAAGCACAGTGGTATCAGCGCTTTGGGCTATTTTTTCCGCCAATTGCCAGATTTCTTTTATCTTCTGACTAACGCCGATAAGCTGGCGCGTAGAAAATTTTTCTGCATATTGAGCGCGCAACCAGGCTAACTCTTTTTTGAGGCGCCAGCGCTCCAAACCTTTTTGGATTAAGGTTTCCATCTGATCCAGCTCAAATGGTTTAACTAAGAAATCAAAGGCGCCCATTTTCATTAGCCTAACGGCTAATTCAATTGATCCCTGGGCAGTCATGATGATAACTGGTAAATCAGGGTAATCTTCTTTTATTTTTTGCAGAACTTGATCTCCGTTTATCCCCGGTAACCAGTGATCTAATAAGATAAGGTCAGGGAGAAATTTGGGCATAATGGCTAGCCCTTCTTCCCCAGAAACTACGGTGACTACTTCGTAGCCCGTGGCCGTCAAAGCCATCTGCAGGGAATCTCTCAAGGTAGGTTCATCATCGATGATTAAAATCTTAAAGGCCACTGGTTCTCTCCGCTGGGAAAAAGATGGTAAAGGTCGACCCTTTCCCTTCTTGGCTTTGCACTTCTAAAGAAGCCCCGTGATTCTCCAAGATCTTCAAGCTAATAGAGAGACCTAACCCGGTGCCTTCCGACTTAGTTGTAAAGAAAGGATCGAAGATTTTTTTTAGATGAGTCTCCGGGATACCAACTCCGGTGTCCCTAATTTCTATACCCACGCCACCTTGCGCAAGGGAGAAAGTGCGGATCGTTAAAGTTCCTCCTTTTTTTTCCATGGCCTGGATGGCATTGATAATGAGGTTAATCAGCACTTGTTGAATTTGATGGGCGTCAATAAATAAATTGGGCAAACCCTCCTCTTTTTCAAACACCAGAGTAATGTTTTCTTTCTTCGATTTCCCTTGGATTATGGCCAAACTTTTAGCGACCACTTCGTTGATTTTTTCTTCTTGGAAATGCGCAGCTTTAGGTCGAGCAAAGTTGAGCATGTCATCAATTATTTTTTGGATCTTTTCAATACCTTCTAAGGTGCTTTGGAGAATTCGTCGCTCCATAGTCGTTAAATCCTTTTGGCGAGCGAGCATCTGGGTATTAAGTTTTATGCCTGCCAAAGGATTCCTAAGTTCGTGAGCCACCCCCGCGGCCAGTTCACCTAAAGAAGATAATCTTTCCGCTAAAAATAAACGTTCCTCAGCTTTTTTTAAATTAGTCACATCTCGACAGATCCGGGAAGCTCCAATAATTTGGCCCTCAGAATTGCGTAGAGGAGAGATGGTCATGTCAATAATAATTTCTCGGCCATCTTTGGTTTTTCTTTTCACTTCCCGGTGGGTAACCACCTCGCCGTTTTTAATCCTTTCCATAAGGGCGCAATGCAGCTTTTCCTCTTCTCTTCTGGCGAATTCATCCCAGGGAGAAAGGAGGTCAAACAATTTTTTTTCCAAGGCTTCTTCCTTACTGTAGCCATATATTTTTACGGCACCTTCGTTCCAATATAGAATTTGGCCATCCAGGTCAATTACGGATATGGCCTCACCAGCTTTCTCGATAATGGACTCCAAAAAATTTTTGGTAATGATTAATTCCTTTTGGAGGCGGACTTTTTCTACCATTAAGTTATAGCCGGCGAGGGCCCGATGGACCACGAAAGGAAAAGCCTTGGCACATTCGGCAGAGCGGTTAATATAATCGAAGACGCCTTCCTGCATAGCCGCGATGGCTAAGGCAGGATCTCCTTTGGCCGTAACAAAGATAGTCGGGATCTCCAAACCCTGCTGGTTAAAATAGCGCAACCAGGTCAGTCCATCTCCATCTGCTAATTGATAGTCCAGGAGGAGAATATCGAATTTTTCCCCTTGCAGTTTTTTAAAACATTCTTCTCCGGAAGAAACTTTTTCCAAAATATAATCCTGGCCCGAGGCCAACAATGATTCTTCGACCATTTGTAAAAAAGAAAAATCTTCTTCGGCCAATAAAATTTTTATTTTCCTGGTCGATTCAGCCATTGATTTTTACCTATTTACTTTCGCAGCACTCTTTTATCGCCCACCCGCAAAGTTATTTTTTGCGCATCGAAGTATTCCATTAAAGGGATAGCAAACTTGCGGGAAACCTGGGTCAATTCTTTAAACTGGGTTGGACTCATTTCTTTTTGCTCTTGGAGAAACCTTATTACTTTTCCTTCAAGTTCGGCTATTGCCGAGCGATGAAAGTAGAGTTCATCTTTTACTTTCACTAAAATACCTTCGCGGGTTAAAAGTTGCAGAACAGGCTTTAATTCAGCAGATGATACATTCAGCGCGGTAATAATTTCTTTAACTGTCGGGGGCTGGAGAGCCGCCTTAGTCAAAAGATTAATTATTTTCTGGCGCAGATCTTTCTCCTCTTCTTTAAGAGAGACAGTATGGGAAGCAAGGCGGAGGAGATCTTTTTCGACGACTATTTTTTTCTCCGCCGCCAGTAAGGAAAGAAGATACTGAAAAAGGCGGGAATCCATCTGGGGGGGAAGTTTACTTTTTAACTCTTCTTTGGAGGCCCCTGGTTGCAGGGGATTCTGGAGGTGAAATTCTCTTAGAAAATTAAGGCAAGATTCTTTTAACTCATCCATTACCCGGGGATGTAAAT
>CAZAGD010000116.1:0-4949 GCA_964484485.1 uncultured Syntrophaceae bacterium | reverse complement strand
TGCCCAATAACTTCCACTAAGCCAGGCCAAGTGGAATGAACATGGATGCCTAAAGTTGGCTGTCCCGCCCGCAATAACTCGCGTAACACATTTCTTCTTTTCTTCATTTCTCTCTTTCCTTTTGCTTCTTTATTTGCTGGCCGATTTTAATTAATCGCCAATATAGAAACATAATAAGAAATTGTCAAGTTTTCCATTAAAGATGTCATTTAGCGGGCTTTGGAAAAATTGGTTTGAGGCCAAAGGTTATCAAGGTTGTCCTCCGCCTTATGGTTAATTTCGTTGATTAAAACTTTCCCTTCTCTGTATTTGGAATTTTTGCCTATCAGCCAGCGGCGGAGATTTCTTTACCTACTTTTAATTAGACCTTTATTAGATTTATGGATTTATGTTTTTAAAAATTTTCTCTAAAAAATCCTATATTTAAGGGCGGGCGATAAAACCCCGCCCGCCGAAATTTTCTTTGTCTATTTTTTACTCATCTTGTCTACCATGTGTAGAAACTTATCAGTGATATAACTTTTTGGATCAGGCTTTTTGTCAATCTTTTTTGCATCAACAAAATATTGAGCAAGATCGTCCATCCATTTATCCACCGTGCTCATCTTCCCGCCTTTTCTTTCAAACATTTTGATTTGCTGTTTAGTACGGAAAAGAGGCCGCAGTTCAAACTCCTTCAAGCAAATCTCATCAGAAAGGTTAATTCCACACTTCTCTCGATAATATTTGCCTAAGTGTTTGGCTGCTTCCCTGGGGTTGTCGATCATGAAATCAATGCCCCGCATATACCCCTGTAACCATTTGGCAACTAACTCTGGTTTCTCTTCAGCAAACTTCTTAGTGGCTACTACTCCACCTGGGATCACTACCCCAGCCTCTTTCCCATGGGAAAGGACCTTCATTCCTTTCTCTTCCATCATGTAGTTGAAAGGGGCCCAGGTTTGAGCCACATCACCTTGGCCAGAAAGGAAAGCCGAAAGAATGGCAGACTGTTCCATATGCACGATTTTTACATCACTTTCCTTCAAGCCAATCTTTTTTAGGTAAGCAACGACGGCGTAGTGACCAGTGGAAATAGTGGAAACCAAGAATGTTTTGCCTTTGAGGTCCCTTTTGGGATCTTTTAGCCAGGTATTGAAAGCATCTGGACGAACCATAAGATTATTGGTTACCGACTCATCGTTCGAAATGGCTATCAGAGGTTGTTTATATTTTATTCCGGCAAAAAGACAGGGAACTGTGCCCATAGCCCCTACATCCCATTCTCCAGCTGCCCCCGCTTCCACTTGGGGCATTCCGGAGACAAAATAATGAAAAGAGACCCTAATACCAATCTCGTCCCACCAGCCAAAATTAGTGGCTAAGATTGTGGGCAGAGCATGCATGCATGGTTGGTGGCTTGCCCGCACCAGCGGTAATTCCTTCTGCTGACTGTAAACAGCACTGGTCATCCCCATAATTGTGATAGTTGCCAAAGCAATAACTCCCAGTTTCATAAACCAATTTCTCTTCATTTGTTATTTCTCCTTTCTTTTTTTTCATTCGGCAGAATATTTCTCTGCCGACTATCCCTCACCAAATTAAAGCTCTTGAATTTCTTCTTCCAATCATTTTTTAGAGAATATGCTTTGCCAAAATCTCCGCCTTAATTAATCCCCAGATCTCGTTCTTTAATTCTAAGAATTCTCTCCTATTAACCACCTCCTCATAGCCCATTTTTCGGCGCTCTGGGATCAAGTTATCTCGCGTAATGGGGATAATCCTTTTAATCTTTCCAGGTCGCGCCGTCATGATTACTACCCTATCCCCCAAGTAAATGGCTTCATCTACACTATGCGTAATAAATAGAACTGTCCTCTTTTCGGCCAAGAACATCTCGCTCAAATCTTCTTGCATGATGGTCCGAGTCTGGGCGTCTAAAGCCCCAAAGGGTTCATCCATAAGCAGAACTTGAGGACGGTTGGCATAAACGCGGGCAATCGCTACTCGTTGTTTCATGCCCCCGGAAAGTTCATGAGGATAAGCATGCTCAAAGCCCTCTAACTTAATGAGATGAATATATTTTCTTACAATCTCTTCTCGTTGTTCTTTAGGAATGCCGCGGTATTTCAATCCAAACTCAATATTTTCAAACACTGTTTTCCAAGGAAAGAGGGCAAATTGCTGGAAGACTACTCCCCGTTCTGCGGAAGGCCCAGTTATTTCTTGTCCATCCATGTAGACTTTTCCTTTGGTTGGCCGAAGGAGACCGGCAAATGTATTCATAAAAGTGGTCTTGCCACAACCGGAAGGACCCACAATCACTACGAACTCTCCTTCCTGTATGGTCAAACTCACATTATCCACCGCCAGAAAGCTTTTTTTATTTTTTTCATAAACAATGGAGACGTTCAAGGCCACAAGTTTTCCGTTTAGTTGATTATTCACCATGGGTGATTCGTTCATTCTTTCCTCCAATAAACAACTTTCCGTTCCACTTTCAAAATTATCCGGTCAGCAATAAGTCCTAAGAGCCCAATTAGGATCATGCCCGTAATGGATAGTTCTGGCTTTAGATCGTCCCCGCCTAGGACGATTAGATACCCAAGACCGGAGGAGGCGGCCACGAGCTCCGCTGCCACCAGGCACATCATGCCTAAGCCCACTCCTATGCGCATGCCGGCCACAATTAGGGGCACTGATGCCGGAACTACAACCTCCCAAAGGATATCTTTGTCTCTGGCTCCAAGGGTTTGGGCTGCCTTGATCAGTAAGGGGTCCACAAACTTTACACCTAAGTACGTATTAATAAGCGTGGGGAAAAAAACTCCGATGCCGATGATAAAAACCTTGGAAGCCAGACCAATCCCGAACCACAGAATAGCCAGAGGAATCCAAGCAATGGGGGGGATGGGGCGCAGTACTTCAATTATAGGCGAGGCCACAGCATCCAAGTCCTCGTACCAGCCCATGAGAATTCCCAGAGGGATGGCCAAGGCTAAAGCAATCCCAGTGCCCACCATTATTCTAATCAAGCTTATCCGCAAATGTCCAAAAAGTTTCTCCTCGCCTACTGGATCCAGAATCTTTTCGTAAATAGTAAAAAAAACTTTTTCGGGCGAAGGAAGAACGATAGCCGGCATCAACCCAAGCAGATCGGTTACTAAATACCAGATCAAAAGGAAACCCAGAACGGAGGAAATAGAAAGGAAAACTTTTTCTTGAAATATTTGATCCAAAATTTTTTCAAAGCTGCGGGACATAAGATTAACGCTCCTCTTTCACCACCCAGGGGCAAATGCGCTTCTCTAAGGCTCTCAATCCTCGGGCCATGAGGGCCCCTAAAATTCCTATGATGAGCATCCCCAAGATGATCACCGAAGGTTCCAGAGCTCTGCGGGCCATTTGCATCATATAACCTAGGCCGGCATTAGAGGCCAGCAGCTCCGCCGCCACCAAAGTCATCCACGCCGCGCCCAGACCAATCCTAACTCCACCCAAGATCACCGGCAGGCTTGAGGGAATGGCCACCTCCCGCAAAAGATCCCACTGCTTCTTTACTCCGAGACCCAAGGCTGCTCTGATTAAGATAGGATCTGTGAGCCGGATACCAGTATAAGAGTTGATCACACAGGGTACGAAAGCGCTAAGCCAAATTACGAAAATTTTTGACTTGAAGCCAATCCCAAACCATAATAGCGAAAGCGGAATCCAGGCCAAGGGCGGTATGGGACGAAGGAGTTGAAAGAGAGGATCTACTATAGCTTCAATTCGTTTGAACCATCCCATTATAATCCCCAAGGGAATGCCAATGACCAAAGCCAAAAAAAATCCTCCCAAAACGATTTGCAAGCTTATGAGCGTATGACCGATTAAGGTGTTTCCTACATAGGGATTCCCCACCAGTCTTATAAAATCTGTCACGATATTTTGGGGCGGAGGCAAAAAGGCCGGAGGAATTATTTTGGCCAAAGAAGTTATCATGAACCAAAGGCTCATGACTGCCAATAGGGAAACTATGGAAAGAGCCAATCTTTTTATTGATTTTTTTCTTTTTTTCTCAGACATCAAGTTTTCTCGATAATGCCCCAAGCCCCAATAATGTAAAACTGGAAAAATAAGCGGTCAAGAATCCACTTTGAACAACCAATAACCCAAATTTCTCCCCGAGATTTAAAAAACCAATGATAATTAATGGAATAAAATTATTAAAATTGCGCCGAGGGCAATTTACTAATTGATCCATTTCTCTTTTTCCTGTATAGAGCGTATCCCATGTAATATAAAGCCAGCATTATCCCAATTATTAACTCAATCTTCCGTAGGTTTTGCAGACGTTCACCGGCTACTCGCGCCTGTTCTGCTTTGCGTTGCAGGCCTGAAAGGACTCCAATGATTCTCAAATAGCCCCGACCTTCCCGGATTTGCCCTCGGGCTTCCTCCCATACTTTTCTAAATTCCTCAACATTTGTTCCAGCCTTTGCTGCTTCCTCGATGGCTAAGCGTGTCTTTTCTAACTGAGATAGAGCCTCTTTCCTAATTGTGCTGAGCTGCTCAATCAGCTTAAATAAGGTGTATTCCTTGGGATCTTCCTTTGCTTCCAAATCTTTTGACATCATAAGATAATTTGTTAAAGAGTGGGCCGTTTTTTCGAAAGCGCTTGCTTCTCCTCCAATTACGCGGAATATTTCATCTATATTTTTTTCTTCAAAGAAAAAAGCCTTCGCCAGCTCTTGTTGGAGAATAGCTTTAGGAAATTCCACTTCCAGTTTTTCCCGATAAAATGCTTGCAGCACACCAGCAGCTTCTTCAAGATTTTCTTGCATAATGCGCAAACCCCGCAAATACCCTTCCAACCACCTTATGACCAGCGTCTTTCTGGTATCAGCATAGTTAGTTGTGGCCACCAGACAGCCCGGAAGAAAAATATTTTCTCCTCCCGTCATCTTCTCTAATTTAAAAGCCTTGGC
>CAZAGD010000115.1:0-18424 GCA_964484485.1 uncultured Syntrophaceae bacterium | reverse complement strand
ATGTAAGCATACCGCAGGCGCACTTCCCTTCCTGGAGCTAAACGATAATATTTTTTAGGTGGACTTTCCATAAAATCATCTTTTTCAATATAAAGTTCTCGAAAAAAAGGCACCTTCCTGGTACCCATCTCTGGCTTTTGCGGGTGATTGGGGCAAATTAATTCTTCTATTTGATGTTCAGGATAATTATCAATGATGAGCTTAAGCGGGTGTAATACTCCCATTACCCGTGGTGCCCTTTCATTTAGGTCTTCACGCACACAATGTTCTAAAAGTCCGATATCTACTACACTATCATTTTTAGCCACCCCAATTCGGTCACAAAAGTTGCGGATTGCTTCAGGAGTATAGCCGCGCCGACGCAGGCCAGCAATAGTTGGCAGGCGCGGGTCATCCCAGCCGGAAACATAGCCTTTCTCGACCAATTCTATGAGGCGGCGTTTACTTAAAACGGTGTAACTTAAATTAAGGCGAGCAAATTCGATTTGTTGCGGGTGCCAGGCCACTTCTAATTCATCGAGAATCCAATCATAAAGCTCCCTGTTATTCTCAAACTCCAGAGTGCATATGGAATGGGTGATGCGCTCAATTGAATCAGAAAGGCAGTGGGCAAAGTCATACATGGGGTAAATGACCCATTTATTCCCGGTGCGATAATGGGGCTCGTGCTTAATCCGATATAAAACGGGATCACGCATCACCATGTTCGGAGAGGCCATGTCTATTTTAGCTCTGAGTACATGGGCTCCATCCGGAAACTCCCCAGCCCGCATGCGGGCAAACAAGTCCAAATTCTCTTCTACAGAACGATGGCGGTAAGGACTTTCTTTCCCTGGTTCAGTCAAAGTGCCCCGATATTCCCTAATCTCTTCCGGACTTAAGCTACATACATAGGCTTTTCCTTTTTTAATCAATTGCACAGCATATTGATAAAGCTGCTCATAATAATCAGAAGCAAAAAATAAACGATCTTGCCAATCAAATCCCAGCCATTTTACATCTCTAATGATAGCATCCACGTATTCTTGGCTTTCTCCGCTGGGGTCCGTATCATCCATGCGCAAATTGCAAGTTCCTCCGTACTCCGCGGCAATGCCGAAATTAAGGCAAATAGATTTAGCGTGCCCAATATGTAAATACCCGTTCGGTTCGGGCGGAAAGCGCGTAGCCACCCGTCCCCCGTATTTATTTCTCTGCAGATCAGCATCAATGATTGTCCGGATGAAGTCTTTAGGGGTAAAATTTTTCTGCATAAAATTTTTTATTTTTAAATTTTACAATCCTAAATTCTCGCCCACCAGAAACACGGAAATATCTGTCCGCCGCGGCTTTTTAGCCAAAATAACATAGGCATTACAGATGCGTTCTGGAGAAGCACAATCTGAGCATTGTCCTGTCTGAGCGCAGGGAGTCTTGTAACCTAAGCGCTTGGCATTCATAGGCGCAGTTACTTCTTGAACCTTGCGCTGAGCCTCAGCTATATCTTTAACGATTTTATTTGCGCCGCAAACTAAAATTACTTTCTTTGGGCCAAAAATCATAGCTCCGACTCTATTTCCTGTAGCATCTATGTTGAAAAGCTTGCCGTCTTCGGTTATGGCATTACTGCTGGTCAAGAAAAAATCGGCCAAAAAGATTTCCCGCCGGATCTTTTCGGCTTCTTCGGCAGAGAGCCCTTTGGCAAAAGGATTTAAGAATTTTATCGGTCGCTTCTGGGCTTCTTCGATGAACCCGATCTGGTTCAAAGTAAGCGATCCACCATAACCGACGGTGGCCCCTTCGGGTATCATCTTCCAGATTTCTTCCGCTGCCTCGGCCGCTTGGCTAAAGAAGCGCGCATCAAAGTTATTTTTTTTGAGAGCGTTGATCGTCCTTTCTACTTGCATTTGCTGATACCATTCATGAATCTTAGTCATTTAAAACCCCCTTTTCTTCTTGGCCACAGAGTTTACAGAGAACACAGAGAATATCCCCTTCAGAAATTTTTTTCAACTTATATTTTTAATATTTTACCCTCTGTGAACTTTGTGCCCTCTGTGGCTAAAAATTAATAAACTGAGCGGCCGCCGCTTATGTCGTAGCACTGCCCCGTAACGAATGATGCTTCGTCAGAAACTAAAAATTTTACCACCGCGGCCACTTCCTCTGGTTTTCCTAATCTGCCCATGGGAATTTTGGAAGTAAGCAAAGCTCTCTGTTCCGGAGTCATGCTTTGCGTCATTTCCGTCTCTAATAATGCGGGGGACACGGCATTTACCCGTATATGGCTAGTGGCCAGTTCTTTTCCCAAGGTTTTGGTTAAAGTAATTATGGCTCCTTTGGAAGCTGAATAAGGAGCCATGTTGGCATTTCCTTCTTTGCCAGCTACCGAGGCGATATTTACTATACTCCCTCGCCCCTGTTTTTTCATGATGGGAATCACTGCTTTACAACAAAGAAAAGTCCCTTTTAAATTAACCGCGATAACTTGATCCCATAACTCTTCAGGATACTCTTCCACTGGGAAATATGGGCCAAGGATGCCAGCATTGTTGACCAGAATATCAATACGCCCAAATTTTTCCAGAACTTGCTCGACCATATGGGCTACCTCATTAGCTTTACTAACATCCACTTTAATGGCCATTGCTTCCTGGCCCATTCTTTGCAATAGCGCAGCTTTTTCCTGAGCCCTCTCCCAGTTTATATCGGCTATGGCCAGGCAAGCTCCATCATCGGCTAAACGTTTGGCAATAGCCCATCCCAGTCCTTGGGCAGCTCCTGTAACAATCGCTACCTTTTCTGCTAAGTCCATTTTTTATCTCCTAAAAATCAATAGCTCATTTTTTCCTATAAAAATTATACCTACTCTTTGCCCCTAAATTCAATCAAAGAAATTAAATATTTGTAATACTTCCCTTAAGGGTGGAAACTTTAGCTTTTTAGGCTGTAAATTGGGAAAAATAACTTCTAAGGCATGTGCCCATTTTTAGCATTAGGCAAGGAGTTTGGCGTAAGGCAAGGGTTTATCCCATGCCGTATGCGGCAAAGCCGCAGCCAAAAATTTATTTCTCGCAGAGCCCACAGAGAACACAGAGAAAAAAATTTTTTATTAAATTTATTTAATTCTTTCTCTGGGAGCTCGGCGAGCTCTGTGTGAGTAATTTTTTTTATTAAATAAAATTTAAAGGGTTTGCAAGGATGTAGTACAGAGAAAATCATAAAAAAATTTATACCTCCCTTTTTTAAAGGGAGGCAAGGAGGGATTATGATCCACTGTAGAGCACGCTGAGAGCGCAGAGAATTACATTTTAATCTTAGCCACAGAGGGCACGGAGCACACAGAGAAAAAGAGAATATTAAATAATTATTTTTAATCCTGAAAAGCAGCGTTCATCTGGGTCCTATAATCTCCCCCGCCCCCTCTTTAGAAAAGAGGGGAGTTTATCCTCCCTTTTCTAAAGGGAGGTAAGGAGGGATTATGATTCACCGCCGAGCGCGCCGAGGACGCAGAGAATTTTTTAGTTATAAGCCACAGAGCACTCAGAGCACACAGAGATCTTAAGAAAATATTTTATTTAAAACTTAATGTTTAACACTCAACCACTTAACACTAAAGACTTAACACTTAACACTTATTTGCCCATTATTCCAATATTCCACCATATTGCAATCCATTTCTCGCCATGGCGACAGAGTCTCTTGATCGGGGAAGGAAGGGTTGCCTGGAGCTATGATCCCCATGCTTCCTCCCCATAAGTTGATGGTAGAACCTCCTCCCCGATGGGAGGAGGCGGAAGGATGAGAATTAATTGGGGGGTTAAAGAAAGGCCATAATGCGAAATGCCCTTAAGAAATCTTGACGAATTTAGAGGCGGGAACGCCACAAATGGGGCATTTATCCGGAGGCTGACCCTCCACCGTGTTCCCGCAAACAGAACAGACATAATAATCTACTTCTTCGTTCTTCCCCAGGTTAGCTAATGCTTTTTCGTAAAGCGCGGCATGAATCTTCTCAACCTGGTTAGCATAATCAAAGCTGATTTCTGCTTGCTTAAGCCCCTCTTCTTTTGCCTTAGCGATCATATCTGGGTACATACTTTTGAACTCATGCGTTTCCCCAGCGATAGCTGCTTGGAGGTTTTCTTTAGTTGATTTTATCGCGCCTAAAGCCCGCAGGTGGGCATGCGCATGGACTGTTTCTGCTTCGGCGGCGGCTCTAAAAAGCTTAGCAACTTGCTTAAACCCTTCGGCTTCAGCTTGTTTAGCAAAGGCTAAATATCGCCGGTTGGCCTGTGACTCTCCCGCAAAAGCTTCTTTCAAATTCTTCTCCGTTTGCGAGCCGGACAAAGCCATAGAAGAAACACCTCCTTTTTATTTTATTTATCAGCCTTAGTAATTTTGTCTCGGCCTTCTTCAATATAGGAATAATCTTGTACCACCCCATTTTTAAAAAGGACTTCCAATCGCACATGTTCTACCTTGGGAAGAGTCCACCAATGGGTATATTCCTCTTTGTAATAACGGTAAATGTATTTTTCTTGACCTGGAGCTGGCTTTTCAATTTTGGCCGGCTGGCCCAGGAGCTGAACCACCTCGGATGCGGTGGTTTTCATTTTTATTATTTCCCCTCTTTTATCAGCATCAAATTTTTTCCCTTCGATAATGGTATAGCCACAAGCCGCAATAAATAATAAGGATAATACAATAACTAATCCTTTTACCTTCATTTAAAACCTCCTTTCATATTTATCTTCTCTGTAGAAAATGTTACTGTTTTAAAACAACTTCTTTCCCTTCTGTGCGCAGTTTGTACTTTTGCACAATCCCATTTTTTAAAACTACTTCTAATCTCTGCTTTTCCACTTCATCGATTGTCCACCAAAGGGGATTCTTCACTTCATAGCCATAAATATACATTTGCTCCCCTGTAGGCAGGTTTTCTACCTTATCCGGTTTACCAAAAAGCTCCTCCACTGTGGCCACCTTGGTCACTCCTGGCTGCATCTGTTTAACCTTAGCTGGGTCTATCTTCCGCCCTTCAATAATAGTCGGGGCACAGGCTAAGGTTAAAGAAAGAACCGCTGCTAAAAAAATAATTACCACGCGCATAATTCTTCCTCCTTTCTCTTAATTTGATTCAAATCTGTCTTTAAGTCTAAATCCATAATTTTTTTTTATAAATAGGGTAAACAATGTATTTTTAGAATACCATTTCACAGATAATTCTTTCTTAAAATGAGCGATTCTTCATAGCCACTATCCCCACAAAGACATTGAAATAATTGAACCATTTTCATTTTACCAATTCATCTAATAGACCAAACAAAGTTTCTCATTCCTGTAAAAACATGAAGCAGGCTGAAGTAGGCAGGGATCCAGTATCTTAATTTTTTAATTAATTCCCGCCTGCGCGGGAAGAACCATAGCGGATGTTTCTAACCCGAAAATTGCTTAAATTAGGTCTTTTTTATTTAAGAGCAAGCTTTCCAAAAAATTTTTAGTTTCCAGCTTTACTCTAAGTAAGCACCTTTGTCAGCGCTGGTCGCATGTTTGGCGAAGAAAGCCAGCCAACCATGGGTTACCTTAGGAGCTGGGGGTTGCCAATCTTGTTTCCGTCGGTTTAGCTCTTCAGCACTTAATTCCACATTTATTTTGCGGTTTGGAATATCAATATCAATTACGTCTCCATTTTTTAACAAGGCGATCGGACCTCCCACCATGGCTTCTGGTGAAAGATGACCAATACATGGCCCTCCAGAAGTCCCAGAAAAACGGCCATCGGTCAGCAAAGCCACTGATTTATCCAGCCCCATTTCGACAATCAAGTAAGTAGCCATCACCATTTCCCTCATCCCGGGGCCACCCCGAGGCCCTTCATAGCGAATAACCAAAACTTCTCCTTCTTTTACTTTCCCTTTTATGAGGGCATCAATACAATCTTCTTCCTGTTCAAAAATTCTTGCTGGACCCCGATGTATATACATCTCTGGTCGAACTGCAGTTTGTTTTACTACGGCAACTCCTAAATTTCCCCGAAGGATAGCAAAGCCTCCTTCTTTATGCCAAGGATTATTAAGAGGACGAATTACCTGAACATCTTTCACTTGCGCCTCTTTTAAATTTTCGGCCAGAGTTTTACCACTGGCCGTCATCACCTGAGTATCCAAGAGACTAGCCATTGATTTCATTACGGCCTGGAGACCCCCGGCGCGACTAAAGTCCTCCATGAGATAATTTGGATTGGAAGGTTTAATTTCCATAAGGGAAGGAGTCTCCCGGCTAATTCGGTCAAAATCATCGAGCGTAAAAGAATAACCCAACTCATGAGCAATGGCTGGAAAATGTAAAGCTAGATTAGTCGACCCACTCGTCGCACAAGCAACTTTCACCATATTCAAAAAAGCCCCCTGGCTGAGGATGTCTCGGGCGCGCAAATTATTCTGCAGATGTTCCATAACTTTCCGGCCAGCCTCTTCAGCCAGCCGTTCTAAAGCCGCATCTGTGGCACATAAAGCGGAGTTCCCGGGCAATGATAGTCCGCAGGCTTCCGCAGCAATACACATACTATTAGCCGTGCCCATGACGCAGCAGGCGCCAGGGCCAGGACAAGCACAAGTTTCTACTTCATTTAATTCTTCTCTGCTTATCTTTCCTTGTTTGTAAAGGACAAAATATTTGCCTAACGAAGAAATATCTAATCGATCTCCTTTATAATGACCTACCGGCATCCACCCGCCGGTAACCAATACCGTGGGCAAGTTGCAGCGGATAGCGGCCATGATCAATCCCGGGATAATCTTATCGCAAGTGCCGATCATTACTGCCGCATCATAGCTGGCATGTTCAATCATCATCTCTACTGACGAGGCTATAAGTTCCCGGCTGGGCAAGAGATACTTAAAACCCACATTGCCTGCTCCTTGACCGTCACAAGGGGCCATTACGTTAAAAATAGTAGCCAAGCCGCCAGCTTCTTGAATCCCCCTTTTAACCGCCAGGGCAATTTTGTCTAAATGATAAGCCCCGGGCAGGATTTCATTCCAAGTATTGGCAATAGCTACTAAAGGCTTTTCCAAGTCCCGGTCAGTATAACCCATGGATTTAAGCAAAGCGCGGCGAATATAATATTGGGGTACATCAGGACCCACGCCTTTGCTGCGTAGATGGGCACTCATCTTTACCTCCGCAAGCAAGCTTTCTTAATTTTTGAAAAATTTTAAGATTTACTTTTGGCCAAAAGCTTTTTCACCTTTTCCAGTAAAACCTGGGGTCTGATGGGTTTTTCCACAAAATCATCAACGGGCAAAAAGTCGCCATTGGCCTCTGGGGAGAATTTCATCCTTTTCTTTTCGACTATCGCTGTTAAGATCAAAATGGGAATCTTGGCGTAAGGGGCATATTCTGAGTTGGGATCGGGATTCCTTAATTGGTAAGACACTTGGAATCCTTCAGTGATGGTATCCATCATGACATCTAAAATAATTAGATCGGGATTAACCGCTTTTACCTGTTTCAACCCTTCAGTTCCATTGGCTGCCGTAAATACTTTATAATTATTGGCCTCCAAAGTCATCTTCATGGCTTCCACGATATCTGGATCGTCATCCACAATTAAAATTTTTGCTTCTTCCATATTTTCCTCCTGCTGGATTTATTAGCATATTTTAAAAATTTAAACAAGCAAATACATATAGCCAATTTAATCCTTCACTCAAAGGTAGGGCTGCCGATGCTTCTTCATTTATGCCTGCCTCTGGCCTGCCTCCGGCCTGCCTTTGGCCTACCTCTCGCCCTTTCTCCCCATAGCGTCCCAGTCTCTGGGGAGAGGGTCGGATGATGGATTACGAATATATTAGCAAATCCGGGGCAAAGCCTCGCCCATTAACATGTCTAAGATACGGGTAGAACCAAAATTTGTCCGCAGGACTACTTTCCCTTTTGGTTCGGCCCGGACTTCGCCAATTATCCGAGCTTCTGTTCCCAAAGGGTGAGCACGCATTTGGGCCAAAATTTTTTCTGCTACAGGAGCAGGGACTATGGCTATTAGTTTACCTTCATTGGCTAAATGCCAGGGATCTAATCCCAAAAGTTCGCAAGCTCCTCTAACTTCTTCTTTTATGGGTACTAATTCTTCTTCTATCCAAATGCCTACTTCAGCTTGGCGAGCTAATTCGTTTAAAGCACTGGCTATTCCCCCTCGGGTTGGGTCACGGAGAGAATGAATCTCTAAAGAAGTGGCCAACATCTTGGCTACTAAGTCATTTAGGGGAGCGCAATCACTCTTTAAAGTGGTGGTAAACTGCAGTCCTTCGCGGGAGCTTAATATAGATATACCATGGTCGCCAATGCTTCCGCTAATAATCACCTTATCCCCTACCTTAGCATTCCGCCCCGAGATATCAACGCCAGGTGGTATTAATCCTACTCCAGAAGTGTTAATAAAAATCTGGTCCAGGGCCCCTTTATTAACTACTTTGGTATCACCAGTTACAATTTTCACGCCAGTGGCCATAGAAATTTCTTTCATCGAGGCAATTATTTTCTCTAAATCCGATAAAGGGAATCCTTCTTCAATAATAAATCCGGCACTCAAAAAAAGGGGGGTGGCCCCACCCATGGCTAGGTCATTAATCGTACCGCAAACAGCCAGTTTGCCAATATCCCCGCCCGGGAAAAATATGGGGGTCACTACATAGCTGTCCGTGGTAAAAGCTAAGCGACTTTCGCCAACTTTGAGGACAGCCATGTCGTCCAAAGGATCAAGATAAGGATTAGTAAAAGCATTTAAAAAAAAGGTGCTAACTAACTTGTGACTAAGTTCGCCACCACTTCCATGGGCTAAAAGAATCTTCTCTTCCTTGCGGTTTTTATTTAATTGAGCTTGGTAATTCATATTTAAAAGCTGCTCCACAAGACCCCTCAGAAGAAACCATACATGGTCCCATTGGTTTCTGCGGATTACATTCTTTGGCAAACAGAGGACAGGCGGTCGGTCTTAATACTCCCCGGAGAACGTGCCCACATCGGCAGGCTGTATTTTCGGCTACTTCCGGAAGATTAATGTTATTTTTTAGGTCAGCGTCAAACTCGGCCCACTCTTGACGCAATTTAAGTCCCGTCTCTGGAATAAATCCTAAGCCGCGCCATTCTACATCTGCCGGTTCAAAAACTTGCCGCATAATCTCTTGGGCTTGCCCGTTTCCTTCCGGTCGTACTCCCCGGCGATATTGTATTTCTACTTGCGGTTGCCCCCTATTTATCTGGCGGAGAAGCAAGAGGATAGATTGTAAAATATCCACCGGCTCAAAGCCGGAGATGACACAGGCCAAACCATATTCGCGAGCTAAAAATTCATAGGGCTGACTGCCAATGATAGTGCTGACATGCCCAGGAAGCAAAAAGCCGTTTAATTTTATTTCGCCTAAATTGAGCAAGGCTTTTAAAGCATAGGGAATAGTCTTATGGAGAGAAAGAACCTCAAAATTTTTTATATCTTTTTGCCGGGCCGTTAAAAGGGTAGCGGCCACAGTAGGAGCCGTGGTTTCAAATCCCACGCCCAGAAAAATTACTTTATAATCCAGATTTTCTTGGGCAGCATGCAAAGCATCTAAAGGGGAATATACCACCCGCACCTTCCGGCCAACCGCTCGCTCCTCGGTTAAGGTAGAATTTGAACCAGGGACGCGCATCATATCCCCAAAGGTAGCAATAATTGTCCGGGGAAGTTGAGCCAGAGCAATAGCTTTATCCAGATCTCTTTGACTAGTGACGCATACCGGACAACCAGGTCCGGAAACAAGCTCGATATTTTGCGGAAGGAGTTTACGCAAGCCAAAACGGGCAATAGCAACCGTATGCGTGCCACATACTTCCATTAATCTTACAGGCTGTTTAGCCTGCTGATAAATCTCTTGCAGCAACAACCGGGCCTTTTCGTTATCCCGATATTCATCAATGAATTTCATGAGGTGACCAAAATTAATAACCTTAATTTCTAATCTAAATTTGCGGCGGAATTTAAACGCTCAAGCTCGGCAAATAATTTCAGCGTTTCTTGCGCTTCTGTCTCGTCCACAATATTAATGGCGAAGCCCGCATGCACTAAAACATAATCACCCTTCTTTGCTGCCGGAGTTAGTTGCAAACTAACCTGCCGCGAAACTCCCCCCACTTCTACTTGGGCTATTAAGCCATCTATGGAGATTATTTTTGCTGGAATAGCGACACACATCACCGATTTCCCTTTGACCAATGCTTAATCATTCAGCGGCAAAATGGGCAATCACGGCTTGCCCCAAAGATATGCCCCCATCGTTGCTGGGGACTAAATGGTGCGTAAAAACTTCGAATCCCGCATTTCTTAAAATGTTCATTAATTTTCCCAAAAGCAGACGATTTTGGAAAACTCCTCCGCTTAAAGCTACCCTTTTAATTCCTTGCCGGCGGGCAATTTGCTGACATAAGTAAAGACTCATCTCTACTATGGTATTATGAAATTTTCCCGAAATTTCGGCGGGGGAGACCTCTTTAGCTAAGTCTTTTAAAATACCTACCCAAATAGGCTTAAGCCGAATAACCTCTTGGCCTCCTTCTTCTCCAACCTGAAAATCATACGCCAGGTTTACTTGAGGATCGGCGATCATCTCTAACTCCACAGCAGCCTGGCCTTCATAGGAAATGGAAGAACAAAGCCCAAGCAAGGCGGCTACGCCATCAAAAAGGCGTCCTAAAGAAGAAGTCAGGGGTGAATTTATCCTCTTGTCTATTTGCTGCAAAATAAGGGAAATTTTCTCTGCGCCAGATATGGGCCAACGAAAAAGATGCCGCAAGAGTTCCTCTTTACCCTGGTAAATATACGTATAAGCTAAGGCCATCCGCCACGGATTCTTTATGGCTGCTGCTCCACCGGGCATGGGCATATATTCTAAATGGGCGTATCTCTGAAAAGAATGATAATCTCCGATAAGAAATTCTCCTCCCCATAAAGTTCCATCAGGGCCATACCCTAAACCGTCAAAGGTCAAACCTATGGTTGGCCCATCTACGCCATTCTCGGCCAGACAGCTAACCAAATGAGCAAAATGATGTTGCACGCCAATCTTCTGCCCAGGCCAATGAAGAGCATATTTTGTAGAAAGATATTCAGGATGCAGGTCATAAGCTATCCATTCGGGCTGAATCCGAAAAAGCTCCTGGTAAATTTTTACGGTACGCTGGAAATGCTCGAAGGTTTCTAAATTTTCCATATCCCCAATGTGCTGGCTGACAAAAGCGTAATGATCACGGGTCAGACAAAAAGTATTCTTTAATTCCGCCCCACAAGCTAAAATCGGCTTTAGCCCAAAAGGTAATTTAATGGGAAAGGGAGCATAGCCGCGAGCTCGTCTAATTATACTGGTCTCTCCATCAATTACTCCTACTACGCTATCATCATATTGCACATAAATGTCCCGGTCATGGAGGAGAAAAGCATCGGCAATTCGGCCCAACCTTTTTATTGCTTCTTCATTATCCTTAGCTATTGGCTCTTCGCTCAAATTGCCGCTAGTCATGACCAAAATCATCCCTGACTCTTGGAGTAACAAATGGTGCAGAGGCGTGTAAGGCAACATGACGCCTAAATATTTTTGCCCGGGCGCCACTTCAGGAGTGATATGGGAACTTTCCTTCCAGCGTAATAGAACTATAGGACTCTCCGGAGAGCGCAGGATTTCTTCTTCTTGCTCATTTACCCAGCAGTGCTCCTTAATCTGGGCTAAATCTGGAAACATAACAGCAAAAGGTTTGGCCGGGCGTTTTTTCCGCTCTCTTAACCGGCCCACAGCTTCTCGATTTTGGGCATCACAGGCCAAGAGAAAACCTCCTAAGCCTTTGAGGGCCACAATTTTACCAGCTTGGAGAAACTGGATGGCTGTTTTTAAAGGATCACTCGCGGGAATTTTTTCTCCCGCCTTATCCCAAATTTCTAATCTCGGGCCGCATTGAGGACAGGCATTAGGCTGGGCATGGAAACGGCGATTTGCCGGGTCCTCATATTCGCGCCGGCACTCCGCACACATGGAAAATTTAGCCATAGTCGTTTTCGGCCGGTCATAAGGGATATCTTTGATGATGGTAAACCTGGGCCCACAGTTAGTGCAATTAGTGAAAGGATAACGGTAGCGGCGGTCAGCGGGATTGAAGATCTCCTCTTGGCAGGCTGAACAAGTCGCGATATCCGGAGAGATCAATTGATATTCTCCTCCCTCCTCTTCGCTATCTCTAATTTCAAAGGTCTCATATCCACCAGGGGGGAGGTCCCAAAAATCTAAAGTTTCCACCCGTGCTCGAGGCGGAGCCTTTTGCTTTAAATCTTTAGTGAATCCTTCTATTGCTTCCCTGGGCCCTTCAACCTCTATTTGAACACCCGCTGAAGAATTATTAACCCAGCCAACTAAGCCATAGCCAGAAGCCAGGCCATAAACAAAAGGGCGGAATCCTACTCCCTGCACCACTCCTTTAAGGAAAAAACGTCGCCGACTGGCCGAAGAAACTGCCTCTTGTTCCTTTTGCCCCAAAAAAGAATTAATCTCCTGAAAAACAGCGGTAATTACTTGGGGAATTACCGCCGCCACTTCGGGAGAAAGTTCCATCCCCCAAGATATTTCTTTGGGCTGAATACCAAAGATGACTATTTTCAGGGAATTATTAGTCAAGGCCCGCCCTAACTCTATAACTTCGGCCAAGCTAATTTCATGGGCCGAAAACGGCCCTGCCTTTATGGGCAGTTTTAACTCCGCCGGGTCGAGACGAACTACGGCTCCCGGCTCCAGGCCCATCTCCGCCGCATCGATCAGGAGCACTTTCTCTGCTTGGGAGAAATAATGAAGCAGATCCAAACCACTAACGCCCCCGTCTAAAATCTCAACTCCTGCGGGGAGCTCCCTTTTCTGCAGCTCCTTGATGACGTGGATACCAACCCCCTCATCGCGAAGTAAAAGATTCCCGGCGCCTATGACAAAAATTTTCTTGGCCATTAGCCAACCTATTTAATAAAATCTACTTTTAATAAATGGGTCGAGCAAGAAATACAGGGATCATAAGCCCGCACTAACATCTCTAAAGAGAGGCGGATCTCTTCTTCGGGCTTATCTAAAAGATGCGGAAGAAAAGCCTCCATATCTTTTTGAATGTTGCCATGATTTTGGTTGGTAGGAATTACGCAATTAGCTGCTACACAAATACCATTTTTATCATAGGTATAATCATGGAAGAGAATACCCCGGGGGACATCCACGGCACCTACCCCGCGCCCGGCTTTAATCAAAATCCGCCGGTCTTCCTCTTGGAGGCCTCTGGCCAAAAGTTCATCTATTAACCGCATAGATTCTTCCACGGCGTGCACGACCTCTGCCAATTGAGCTATATTATTCATAAAAGGATTATAGCAAGGCGCCTTTAGTCCCAATTCGGCCGCCGCTTTTTTAGCCCCGGGAGAAAGCAGCTCATGGTTATTGTTGAAGCGCGCCAAAGCTCCCACCATGTAGGATTCGCGGACGTTCTTAGTATATTTGGCTGTAGAATGGGGAACACAATATTCATTGGTCCATTGTCGATAATTTTCTACTGGGGTGGTACCCGCATCTGTCGAAGCAATGACTCCGTCGTATAAAGCGTATTCCTCTTTCGATTTCAAAGATATGTACTCAGTTTCTCTTTTAAAATCGGGTATTTTAAAACTTTTGAAAAGTTCCACGGTAGCATCCAAATCAGGTTTAGCTTTGGCTAAGCGCTTGCGGATTTCTTTTATCGCTTTGATTTCTGGTAATTTAGTAAAGCCATTCACCGTCGGCGTAATGGGATGCACTGTCCTTCCGCCAAAGACATCGCAAAGATCGTTGGCTAATTTCTTTAGGCGCAAAGCCCGTAAGACCACTTCAGGATGGGTCTTTACCAAAGGAAATACACTCGGAGCGCCCACGAAATCCGGAGCCGCCAGGAAATAAGTATGGAGCACATGGCTCTGCATATTTTCCCCTTGAATAAGAATGCGCCGCAAAAGACGAGTCTGTTCTGATATTTGCACGCCCATGGCCGCTTCGGTAGCTTTGAGCGAAGCTAAAGTGTGGCCTACAGAACAAATACCGCAGATGCGGGAGGTGATATGAGCCACTTCTAAATAGCTCCTCCCACGCACGAAGGCTTCGAAGAAACGGGGAGCTTCTACCACTTCCCAACGACATTCTTCAATCTTACCTTCTTTAACATTGACTACTATATTGCCATGTCCTTCCACACGAGTTACATGATCAACATGGACATTTATATATTTCATTTAGCCACCTCCGTATAGCCTAAGAAAATCCGGAACTGACCTAAGGCCTGCTCCACGGTTAACCCATATTTTTGCAAGACTTCTTTTTCAGCATTAGTATTTGGGTCAGGGACCAAGCCCCGACAACCTTGACAACTATCTTGATGAGAAGGACACCAAGCTCCACAGCCAGCCCGGGTTACCGGACCGAGGCAGGTCATTCCTAACTCAAAGACACATACATTGCCAGCCCGCTTGCATTCAACACAAACTGGATAGGTGGGAATCTCCGGCTTTTTACCTAAGAGCAAAGCTTTCACCACCTTTAAAAATTCTTCTTTGTGGATGGGACAGCCATGAATGTAATAATCCACGGGCACAACTGCATCGATGGGCCGGGCGGCAAAGGTTTCATACCAATCTGCTTTATCTCCATATACGTACTTCTTTACTTCTTCCAAAGGTTGAAAATTTTTTAAACAGTTTACCCCGCCAATACAGGCACAAGCGCCGAGGGCAACCAAAATAGCAGCTTGCTCCCGGATTTTCTTTAAACGGGGAATGTCCTTTTCCCGCGTAATACTGCCCTCCACGAAAGCGATCGCGTAATCATCGCTTTTTTCAGTCATAGCTTCGCGAAACTGGACGATATCTACTAATCCTAAAAGATCCACGATTTCGCTTTCTAAATTAATCACCTGCAATTGGCATCCTTCACAGCAAGCAAAATCGAAAAAGGCAATCTTCGGTTTCATTTAAATAGCCTCCTTTATACCTTTAATCTGCGCATATTTAAAAACCGGCCCATCTTGACAAACGTACAAATGGTTAATCTGGCAGTGCCCACATTTACCTACGCCGCATTTCATTCTTCTTTCCAGGGAAACTATAATTTGCTCATCAGGAATACCTTTTACTTGTGCTTCCAGGATAGCAAAGCGATACATAACTGGTGGTCCCACAATCACGGCTATGGTTTTTTCCGGATTAATATTAATCTTGGGGAAGAGCGTAGTTATGACGCCCACATTTCCTTTCCATTTTCCATCGGCGCGGTCCACTGTTTCCCAGTACTCTAAATCTGGGCGTGTCCGCCAGACAGCAAGTTCATCCAAGAACAATTGTTCGGCCGGAGTTTTAGCGCCAAAAAGAATTAAAACTCTGCCAAAATCAGACCGCTTATCTAAAACATAATTGATTAATGATCTTAAAGGTACTAAGCCAATGCCTCCAGCCACAAAGAGAATGTCTTTCCCTTTCATTTCTTCCACCGGGAATCCTTTACCAAAAGGCCCCCGAATTCCAATTATGGCCCCTTTTCCCAACTTATGGAGAGCATTGGTCACATTGCCCACGGCGCGCACCGCCAGCTCAAATGATCCCTTTTTGGTCGGTGAGGAAGAAATAGAAATTGGGGCTTCGCCAATCCCCAAAAGGGAGACTTCAACAAATTGCCCTGGCTGATGTCCCAAATCCTGACCGCTGAGCAGTCTTATTTCAAAAAGTTTTTCTATTTTGGTGAGCTGTTCCGTCCTGATTATCTCAGCGAGCTGGGGCAGATAAATCGAATTTAGTTGTGATTGGGGAGCGTTCATCATTATTTTCCCTCCTTTAGGCGATTGAAAATTTCCACTGGATTGGCAATATCAGGAAGACAAGCCGCAGCGCATCTTCCACAACCTACACAGCCATGTTCTCCATATTTTTCATAAATATATTTCCCCTTTCTAAAAATCCGGTGGCGAATTCTTTCAGCCCGATCTTTTCTAAAATTTTCACCTGTAGCCACTACCGCAAAACCAGTTAGCAGACAGCCATCCCACTGCCGAAAACGTTCTCCCGTAGATAAATTTAAAGCTAAATCATCTTGCACGTCAAAGCAGTAGCAAGTAGGGCAAACCAAATTGCATGAGCCACAACTTAAACACTTCTCGGCTAGTTCAGAAAATAGCTTACTTTCCTTACGTTCTTCTAAAAGTTTGGGCAATTCTTCGTAGGGAGTGGTCACCGTATTCAAAGAAAAAAGGTAGGGAATCTTTTCTTGAATTTCTGCTTTCTTAGCTATCTCTTCTTTAGATGCTGCTCGGGTGCGGGCGTTATTTTTAAGTATTTCCTGCCCCTTCTCCGATCCCACAGTAACCACAAATTTATCGCCAATATCCGTCAGCCATAGATCAAAGCCCTCTCGGGCTAAGGCGGAATTCATTGATTTACAAAAGGCATAGGGAGAAGCTTTTTTGATGTCTATACCGATGAGCAAAGTATTCCTTCTTCTGGCCAAATAATGTTCATCTCTTTGGCCATCACTGAAGATGCGATCAAGTTGGCAGATGGCTTTTAGGTCATAGGGGTGAATACCCACTATGGCCCGGGGGTTATTCTCAAACACAGGCTGACAAGTCGTTCCTTGACCTATCTGGAACTGAAAGATGGTCTCCCGCGGGGGTAAAAAATATTTCTTGGGGGGGAGAACCGTTACGTCATAATCCAAACAAAGCTGGGTAGGCGAATCTAAAATGGCAAATTCGTATTTCCCCGCCACTTTTTCTTTTACTCCTACCACCTCCATAGAACTCATTAGATTTTCCAGAAAGGGCAGGAGGTCTTTCTTTTCTAAGGTTTGTAAGCTCATCACTACCTCCTTTTCTGCTTATGGCCAGCATTTAATTTTTAAATGGTAATTCAAAAGAGATAAACTCCTTTGTCAATTTTATGCAATATCCGGCGTCCTTCTCGCCCTTGGAGGGCTAGACGGATCTCCTCCAAGGTGGGCTCGGCTAAAAGAAAAGTAGTATAGGCACTGCCCACCTCTACTAAGCGATGCGCGTCTGAAGAAATTATCCGCGGAATCGGCAATTGCTCCCATATTGCTGGCGGATGAAACTCATTTTTACGACTCATCTCTAATGCTTCCCAGGCCAGTTCATGGGGAATTAAACCCAATTGACTGATTAAACTGTAAGACTCTTTATCAAAATGGGAAGGGATGACTAATCCGCCCAGCTCTTCAACTCTTTTCTTGACTTCTTCCACAGAAAGCTCTAAGGAATTGAGCAATACCCGCTCTTCAAACTTTAAAATATTTCCTTCTTCATCCACGACCGGCTGCTCGCCAAAAATTTGCGGGTCATTTTTCACCGCCGGTAAGTGTTGGTATGCTTCTTCATCCCAAAGTGCTGCCCGCAAACTGTCCGAAAAAATAGTTAAAAGATGAACTTCTTCTCTGGTTTGCACTTCCATTCCGGGAAGCACTTTTATACCTAGCCTTTCTCCCCAGAAAATAACCGGGCGCACATTTTGGGCCGTATTATGATCGGTTATGGCGATAATCTTTAGGTTTTTCTTCTGCGCCTCTTCAATAATGGCCCGGGGGGATAAATCCAGTTCCGCACAAGGAGAAAGGCAAGTATGGATATGTAAATCTGCCCGAAATTCTTTCAACATTTATCTTGTTCTGTGCCATACCGCGGTCTACTTTGGACTTTTGGGGCTTTAGATCAAAAGCTGTCACCTCTCTTCTATCGCCGAATAATAATATCTAACTCTGTCCCCTGCCCCACCACGGAGCTAATCTTAAATTCATCGGCATTTTTTTTTATATTGGGTAGCCCCATCCCCGCTCCAAAACCCAATTCGCGAATTTCAGGCGGAGCAGTAGAATAGCCCTCTTGCAGAGCCAATTCTATGTCCGCAATTCCTTCCCCTTCGTCTTTAACTTTTATATGCAAAAGTTCCGGAGTCACGCAAAGCGTTAAAACGCCTTTCCGAGCATACCAGACCACATTCATCTCCGCCTCATAAGTAACGATGGCCGCTCTTCTAATGATTCTATTGGCCACGCCCATTTCTTGCAAAATTTTCTTTATTTTGCTGGATACTTCCCCAGCGTTGATGAAATCTCCTCCGGTTATCTCAAAAGACTGTTCAAAACAGGGCTTATCGCCCACCAGCGGCACCACTCCCTTCTTCGGCCTCTGAACATCCTGGAAGTCCCCGGCGGTAGAGTCGGCCACATGCTTCGTACATGGGCAGATCGGTGAGCAAGATCGGTATTTTCTTCTCCATGGCTAAGGCAATGGTTTCGCGGTCCGGCTCTTTACCGCGCACAAAGACCAAAGCTTTTATATTAGCAATTTCGGCCGTCCGGAC
>CAZAGD010000114.1:0-5669 GCA_964484485.1 uncultured Syntrophaceae bacterium | reverse complement strand
TTATACCAGGGGATAGGGGAGATTATATAGACAAGGGCAGCTTTTCACCCTTATGGCCATCTCTCTCTTAACCCCACCAATCCTTCCCTTATCTTAATGGGAGATTAAGAGGGGTTAAAAGGGGAAAAGGGGAAATTACGTCATTTAATGACATTCCAAATAAGTAAGGCACTCGCAGATTTCTAATAAATCATTCTCTTGACATTTTCCAGTGAAATGAATGTTTACCGTGCGCTTGAGCTCAGAACAGAAGAAGGTAATACGGAGGGTCTTGGCGGTTTTCTTTTTTAGAAAACCATATTTTACATCTCCAATACAATAATTAGCCTCATGACCACCAAAAATTCGTGAGCCGCTGTAAGTAATTTCTACATCTTTAGTTGGTAAGTTATCGTGCTTTCCTCTCTTAATGAGAATAGTTAAATCTAACGCAATTCTTTTTAAGGGGTGAAAGATAATTTGATCAGTCTGCCCAGCCTCTATCCAAATTAAATCCTTTCCCTGCACTGTGGAATGTACATCTGGCTCTAAGTAGCTTTTAGTTATTCCCCAATCCTTAGGCAAAGGAAGGATAAGAAAACACCCGGCACCGAAGAAAAAACTGCGGGCGGCAATAGTATGACGAGTAATTTCTGCATTCATTTTAGAGGAGAAATTATGAAGTTAATATTTGTTCTTGCAAGAGAGCATCTAATTGGTTTTTATCCTTTCCAACATATTTTTTCTTATTGTTAATAATGAAGGCAGGATAACGGAATACCCAATGGCGGATAGCTTTATAGATTCCTTGAAGAGATTGGGCATCAATAATTTTTATCAAGATTTTAGGGCCGTATTTTTGAGAAAGTTCCCGGATCCAATTGGAGAGATAAAGATATTCTTCTTTCACTTCTTCCGGGTACTCATTTAGAATCATATTGTCCTTTTTCTTTTTCAAACCAACCTGGTCGGACATGAACTCACAATGAGCTCAACCATCGAAAAGGCCAGGAATTAGAGAAATTACTTCGAGCGTAACTGGCTTCATAAATGCTTGGGCCTTTTTTATTAAGGAAGGTTCTATCTTCTCTCGACAGCTTATTGGCTCCAGTTCCTCATTTGATAATTTCTCATTATTTCGTAGACCAGAGCATGCCGGCTTATAAATAGAGGCCAGAGCCAAGCCCTTGCGCTGCAGAACTTAAAATTATATATAAGGCCTCTTAATTGGCCAAAGAAATCATCCTTCTCCTCCCGATGTAGAGAGAAGAAAGGATGAAAACTTTTAACCTGCTGTACTGCAGCACTGCCCTACTTTTTATGGCAGTGCTGCAGTACTTTTCTTATTTGCTACTTCCACCCGGAGCAGGAGCTGGTGCTGGGGCTCCTTCTCTTCTTTCTCTGGTGAATTTGGAGATAGCAGCAAAAGCGTCTTTAATCAAGACCGCCGCACATAAAACTAGAAGGGCAGCGATTATACCCGTAAGCCAGTCACCAATAGCCCGGTCTGTAGTAATCCCTGGAGTAGTGAAAAAATGTTTAATTGTTCCATAGGAAATCCATATAGCCGCCGCAATCGTAGTTACAAAGAGGAAGATTGAAGGCACAAGAGTATATTGATATCTCTTTCGCTCATAAGCCAGCCAGCAGGAGGCGATAAGCAAGGCCATGGAAGCTAACATCTGGTTGAAGGCACCACCTAAAAACCAAAGTTGGGCAAGAACACCTGTGAAACAGAAAATAGCAAAGATAATAAGGGTAAAAATTGTATTGAAGTGCACATTTTTAAAGATAGGCCAATATTCTCCAAGCCATTCTGATCCATAAAGGCGCATAAAACGCACACCGAGATGGATGAGAGTTAAACCGATAACCGCAAACATGATGTTTCCAAAAACTGCTGCGTGACTTGCAGGGACGCCAATAGTTGTAAAAAATTTAGCAGCTCCCTGAGCGAAAACTAACCCTGCTCCCTTTTTAAAGACATCAGAAAATCCTTCGTAGCTTCCGTAGGCTGTCACAGCAATAATTAATGCCAGCAGTCCCATGATCATTTCCAGCAGCATAGCTCCTCCTGCGACAGGCATGGTATCCGTCTCTTTTTCGATCATGCGGGCTGTACCCGAGCTGGAAACCAGAGAGTGCCAGCCAGAGATGGCCCCACACATCATAGTGACAAAGAGGATTGGCCAAAGTGGGTTATTCCCCCACCAGAATGATTTGAAAGCAGGGAAATTCCCTACTGAAGGATTCCAGAAAAGTATGCCCAAGCCAATCATAATCATGCCAATAAAGACTACCCAGAACCCTAAATAGTTAATTGGTTGAGCCCAACGCCAAATTGGGAGAACTGAACCAAAATAGCAGAAGACCAAAACAGCGATAGTCCAAATAAATCTGGCCTGGTTTACTTCACCAAAAACAATGGGCGGTTTATCTCCTCCGCTAATTGCCTTAAAGAGGGTTTGCACCGGCCCAAGATTGGTAATGAAGAAAATACCGATAAAAGTTATAACCACTGTTATTAAAGTAGAAGTGATAATGGATTGCTTCCATTTGTAAATCATTTGGCTAAATAGAAGACCCATAAAAATCCAAATAAGTATCCCGAGAGGAGCATGCGGTTGACTTAGATTTCCAGCGAGGAGCAGAGCAAAAGCCCCGAAGCCGAACATAAGATTGAAATAAATGAATATGCTAATATAGGTTCTTGCTCTCGGAGATATCAGAGTATAACTCATTCCTCCTAAACTCATTCCTTCTTTTCTTATAGCCACCATGGCTGCAGTGTAATCGTGAACCCATCCTATAAAAGCTACACCTAACATTAAATACAATAGTGCTGGTAACCACCCCCAGTTGGCAGCGATAGTTGCTCCCACGATAGGACCTAAGCCACAAATTGATTTGAATTGAAAGCCGAAGAGAACGTTTTTATTGGCGGGCATAAACTCTACTCCGTCCATATACATGACGGCCGGAGTGGCTTTTTTCGGGTCAGGCTGGACTACTTTGCGGTCAAGATATTTGCCATAAGTGTGATAAACGAGAAAAACCCAGACAATACCTAAAATCAAAAAAATTAGAGAAGTCATTTTTTTACCTCCTCTGGGTTAAATTTTATTTTTTGTTTTTGTTCCCAGATTAAAAGATATAACGATCTTCCCCATCCTAATTTAAGCGATATGGCAAAAGATTATCTTCTTTTTCACCTCCTTTCTCGGTTTAATTTATGGCTAGGATTTTTTTGGCTTATAATTGACATAAATAGTAAAAATTGTCAATAAAAATTTTTATTGACTTAATTTGTCAATAATTTATAATGTCCATGAGCTTAAAGTAAAAGGGGGGAAGGAGGGAAAATGGCTAAGGAAGCTGAAATACCCGAGGGAAAAAAAGAAGGATTTTTCAAGAGATTTGGCAAATCTGCTCGTGAGCTGATTTATGGAATGGCCGTCCATGATACGGCTCGTTTCGCCCTAAAGACCAGAGGAAGCATGGAGCACCTTTTTATTCTCATAACCATGGGTGACCTATTAGGAGTTCCCATATTACCGCCTTATTACTCCCTAAGGATTCTACCCTATGTAGTTCCCCAGATTGCCACTTGGAAACGAAGAATGTTGCGGGAAAGAGATATTACTGATGCCTTAGCTTAAAAATAAATGAGTTCGCCGAGCGCATAGCGGTAAGCGCAAAGCTGGAAAGGGAGGTGTGCCATTTCACTAGCAAAAATTTTTGAACAATATCCAGACCGTAGATATATCATGTTTGGGGGAAAAGGCGGTTTAGGGAAAACCACCTTTTCGGCAGCCACAGCTTACTATTTAGCCAAAAAGGGTTATAAAGTATTGGTTTTTTCTGTTGATCCACAAGCTTCCCTTAGCGACATTTTTGAGAAAGATATCTTTGGCAAAGGGGCCGTGGAGATTATGCCTAACCTTTACGCTCAGGAAATTGATGCTGATCGGCGCATAAAGGAATATCAGGAAGAGATTCGGCAAAAGATTTTGGATATGTATGGTTTAGATAAGATTCCGGCAGAGATCGAAAGCTATATTCAAGCCGCGGCTGCTGAACCAGCGATGGAAGAGAGCGCTATTTTTGATGAGGTGGTTGATATAGTAGTTAAAGGTGGATATGATTACTATATTTATGATCTTGTTCCTTTAGGACACGCCCTCTACTACCTCTCTATGGCCTCCGTTTATGATGCCTGGATTGATAAAATAACACATCTGCGGGAAGAGATGCGCGAATATGACCAGGTAGTAGCTATTGTCAAGCGCCAAAAAGAAGTGGAAGAGGATAAGATCTTAAATGAGCTATTGTGGATTAAAGATCGCATCAACAAATCCTCGAGCATCTTGACCGATAAACAAAAAACAGCTTTTTTCTTCGTCCTTGTTCCAGAGGAGATTATTATTCGTGATACCCAAAAAGCTGCTCAGTTATTTGCCAAGTTCGATGTCCCTTTGAGTGGATACATTATTAATCGCGTAATTCCGCCGGAGCTAAAGAACCAAGAGATTCCTGAGTATTTAAGAAATCGGATAGTGATGCAAGAGAAGTACCTGCAGCTAATTCAGCAAACTTTCGGCAATGAAATTCTGGCTTCTGTTCCGGAAATGGAAAGAGACGTCACCGGATTACCAATGATCGAAAAGATGGCCCAGGCCATGTTTGGCAATGGAGGAAAACTATGAGCAGCATAACTATAAGTATGACGGATTATGTGAAAAAACATCCCCAGATAAAATATATTTTTTTCGGGGGCAAGGGCGGTGTGGGCAAGACCGTAATGGCCGGAGCGGCTGCTTTATGGTTTGCGCGGCAAGGGAAGAAAACCCTTTTGGCCTCGACCAATCCAGTCCATAGCTTAAGTAACCTTTTAAACCAAGACGTCTTCGGTAAACCTGTCCTTATCTGTGACGAAAAAAACTGTTATGCTTTCGAAATCGATACTAAAGATTCGATTGAACGTTCTAAACGGGAAATCAGAGAAAAAATTAATTGGTTTTTGAAATTCGCTGACATAACCATCAAAGCTGAAGAATTCGTCGAGTCAGCCACCATGAACCCTGCTTTTGAAGAGTCGGCAATGTTTGAGAACATGCTGGATTTGATGTTTAAAGACGAATATGAGGTTTATGTATTTGATACAGCACCGACGGCCAATGCTCGTCGACTTTTAGGCATGTCCAAAGTCTATTCTCTGTGGGTAGAGAAGATGATGAAAAGTCGGGAAGAAGCCAGAGCCCTGCGGAAAGCCCTTTCCTTCTCCAAAAAAGAAGAAAAAGATCCGCTGATGGACTACTTGTTGCAATTTAAAGATCGGATGGCTCAGGCGCGGGTACTCTTGACTAATCCTGAGCTAACCGCTTTTTTCTTTGTTACCCTTCCAGAAAGCTTGCCTATCGCCGTAATTACCCGCTTTATCCAGTGGTTCCATGATTTTGGCATCCCTGTTGGGGGAGTAATTGTTAATGGCTTAATCGATAAACAAACGGTTAAGGATGACTCGCCAGAATTCGTGCGCAACCGGGTAAAGATGCAGGAAGAACATATGGAAGAAATTTGGCAAAAATTTGGCGATGGTGTTCGTTCAATAGTCCCTCTCTTTGAAACGGAGATTCAAGGCCCAGCAATGTTACACCGCTTGGCTGACCGTCTCTTTAGTTGAAAGCCTA
>CAZAGD010000113.1:0-9148 GCA_964484485.1 uncultured Syntrophaceae bacterium | reverse complement strand
CACCAAGTCGGGATATTTTTCCAGAAAGTCGCTGGGCATTTGGTCATACTCTATCTGCATGCGCTGACTGACAATACTGGCCGCGGTAGCAAAAGAAAAAATGTATTTATTCACCAAGGCCTTTTTAGCCCAATCCAATTCCGCCGCTGTAGGTGCTTGCTGTTTTAAATTATTTATAGTCTCATAAATTAAAGAAATTACTTTATGAGTTGCTGAAGATTTAGTTTGGCAAAAAGCCCCAAATACTCCATAATCCACCCGCCCTTGGTAAAAACTCCCCACATTATAAGCTAATCCCTGGTTAGAGCGAATTTCTTGAACCAACCGGGAATTAAAACCCCCACCGCCCAGAATAAAATTTAGTACTTTAAAAGGAATATAATCAGGGTGCCCCAGGGGTAGAGAAAGATGGCCCAGCAGAATTGTGGCTTGAGGGAGGTCTTTAGGCACATAGAAGATCATCTTATTATCCGCCCGGGTGGGGGGAGGAATAAGCGGAAGTTCGATAAGAGAACGTTCCCACCTACCCAAAGTTTCTTCGAGAAGAGTTAACATTTCTGCTCTTTTAAAATCGCCGGAGATGCCTAAAATGGTATTGTTGGGTTTAAAGAATCGGCGATGGAAAGAAATTAGGTCTTCCCGTTTGATTCTGGCAATAGACTCTATGGTAGGTATTTGCCCTCGCGGATTCTCTCGGTAAAGGGCCCGCCGAAATTCCCGGTAGGCGATTTCTTCCGGGTCATCGTTGCTGCGCCGGATATTTTCTATCTCCTGTTTTTTGGCTAAGTCAATCTGCTCCGGATCGAAGCCAGGGTTTATTAACAAATCTGCCAAAATGTTTAAGGCTCGCCGAAAGTTCTTTTGGGGAACAGAGAGATGAATTCCGGCTGATTCCCGACCCATAGAAAATTCCAAGTGGGCTCCCATGAACTCTAATTCTTCATTTATGGCCTGGGGTGATTGGCGGGTTGTGCCTCCGGTGCGCAACACGGTAGCTGTTAAACTAGCCAGCCCGCTTAGTTGGGGAGGGTCGTATACTGATCCGGAGCGGATCAGCGCGGAAAGATTAATCAAGGGCAATTCTGGGTCTTCCAGGAGGTAGAGAATCAGGCCATTAGAAAGCTGAATTCTTTCCGGTTTAGGGGGAGTAAAGGAAAGAGGAGGAAATTTCATGTGGCGAGGATGAAGGAAAAGTTCCTCTTCCTGAGCGTAAGCCTGAAGAAAAAAGATGGCTAAAATTAAAGGACCAAGGCTAAGGAAATAGATCGTGCTCTTCCGGGGCGGCAATTTATTTTTCCTCCTTCTTTGCTCCAGATCTGATTAAGACACCAACTGTGCGGTTGCGCTCCTGGAAATATTGGCGGACGACCCGCCGAACATCGTCCGGAGTAACCTTTTCGTAATCCTTTAGTCTTTGGGTGAGGAAGCGCCAATCTCCAAAGAGGCATTGATAGTAAGAAAGCCAATAAGCCAGTTTAGAATTAGAACTAAGTTGGCGCAGATAATCAGCCTGGATCAGATTTTGAATTTTCTTTAATTCTCTTTCGGGAACCGGTGTTGTAGCTAATTCTTCCAGCTCTTTGTATATCGCTTGCTCTAATTCTTCTGGGGTGTGGGGATGACGCGGCGTAGCAAAGATAACAAAGAGGTTGGGATAACGCACGCCAGGAAAGCTACTAGAAGTAGAAATATCTACCGCTATTTTCTTTTCTTCGACTAATTTTTGGTAAAAGCGGGAAGTACGTCCGTAACTTAATAAACCGGAAATGACTTCACAAACTAAGTCATCCGCATGGGGAGGATTAGGTTTATGGAAGCCGATGATTAATTCAGGTTGAGCATCAGCCATAATTTTAAGGCGACGTTCGCCCAATTGCTCTGGTTCTCGGGTAGGTAGCGGAGGGGGGAGAACTTTCCGGGGAATACGTTCAAAATATTTTTTTAGCAAAGAAATTGTTAATTCTGGAGAAAGGTCGCCGACGATGGTGATCACCATATTTTCTGGGGAATAGTAAGTGCGGAAAAATTGTTCCGTGCGCTGCTTATCTAAAAATTGAATATCGGAAGCCCAGCCGATAATTGGTCGTCCGTAGGGATGAGCCAGAAAAGCAGTGGCTAAAAAATGCTCCACTAATTTGCGCTGGGGTTGCGAGTCGTAGGAACGGCGCCGCTCTTCCATAACCACATCCCGCTCAGAATAAAATTCCCGCAAAACCGGGTTTAAGATGCGGTCGGATTCGATGCGCGCCCAAAGTTCCAGGCGATTTGCGGGAAGGTTCACTACGTAAGTGGTAGTATCTACGCTGGTCATGGCATTGAAGCCCACGGCTCCATTTTGGGAGTAAATGAGCTCAATTTCATCTTTAATTATTAATTGGCGATGCTCTTCGGTGAGTTCTTGCAGAGTTTTTTCTAAGTATTTAATAAATTCTTGATCAGCTTTCGCTCCCTTCGCTTTTTCGGCATCAAGAGCCATACCCACAGAATCTATGCGCTTAAGAATTCTTTCTTCAGCAGCGTAATCTTTGGTTCCCAAAGTCTTAGTTCCCTTGAAGAGTAAATGCTCGAGAAGGTGAGCAGTTCCCGTCATCCCGATATTTTCATCAACTGCTCCTACCCGAAAGCGAATGTAAAGGGACAAAGTAGGTGCTTGGCGACGTTCCAACAGGAGAACTTTAATACCATTTTTCAAGGTAAATTCTTTTACACGGCCTTCCAATGAGAAAGAGAAGGCGAGCCCTAAAGGATAAATGAAAATTAAAATAGTTAGCGCAAGAAAAGTAAATTTCTTTTTCCAAGGTAATTTCATTGTTGGACCTCACTGGTCATTATTAATTAATATACCACATTATTTTAAAGTAAAAAAAGTTCTGTCCTCTTTAATCTTCTCTTACGATAAAGACAGGCAAATTTTCCTGGCGCAGGAATTCTCCATAGCGACGAGCCTCTGCTTCTGTCCGGAAAGAACCGATGCGCACGCGGTAAAAACTGCGGGTATGGCCCTGCCAAAAGACTATATACACCTGACTATGTTTTTTGCGTAATTCTTCCTGCAACCGCCGGGCATTATCTTTCTCCACAAAAGACCCTACTTGGATGGCAAAATTTCCTTCTAAAGAAGGAGGATATTTCCCGCTAAAACCGATTACTTGCAGAGAAACTCGGGCTATCCCGGTGGCAAGTATCCCAATTTCTCGCGCTCCTTTCTTGGATAAGTCAATAATTCGACCTGGGATAAAAGGCCCACGGTCATTTATTCTAACTTCGGTAATTTTCCCATTTTCTAAATTGTGAACCCGGACTAAGGTATTAAAAGGCAAGGTTCGGTGAGCCGCAGTGGAAGCATACATGTCGTATATCTCTCCATTAGCCGTGGGCCGACCATGATACTCTTCCCCATACCAAGAAGCTAAACCCACCTCCCGATAATGCCAGAATTCTTCTTCTCCCGGTCGAGGAGCATAAAACCTTTCTTTGGGGAAAGGGGCGCAGGCAGCTATGCACAAAAGAGAAGTAAGGGCAAGAATTAAAAAGGACCGGTGTTTCATAATCTCCCCAACCTGGCTTCTTCCCTGGCCGCAAAATATATACCAATGAGGACTAAAGTTCCGCCCCAAAAGATTTGTTTGGTTAATGGTTCGGCGAGGAAAATATAGGCCAAGATGGTGGCCCCGATAGGTTCACCCAGTATAATTACGGCCACCAAAGTAGCCGAAAAAAATTTTAAGGCCCAATTTAAAGAAGTATGTCCGACTAATTGGGGGATAATGGCTAATAGAAAAAAGAGAATATATTCCCGGGCTGGATAATTAAAAAAAGAGTGGCCGTTGAGCAAAGCAAGCGTAATCAAAAAAATAGCGGCCACTCCGTAAACTAAAGTAATGTATGGAACCAGCTCTAATTTTTGTCTAACTCTTCTGCCCACTAACAAATAGCCGGAAGCCATAACTGCTCCGGCTAGGGCTAAGGCGTCTCCCCAAAGATTGTCTCGCCCTTTTTCAAAATCTTCCCAAGCAATTATCACCCCTCCTAAGATAGCTAAAAGGATGGCGGCAAGAAGCGCCAAGGAGATTTTTTCGCGAAGGAAAAAAGTGGAGGCCAAAGCGACAAAAATGGGGTTGGTAGTTACTAAAATTATAGAACTGGCTACTGAGGTATATTTTAAGGAAGTAATCCAAAAGGCAAAATGGAAACAGAGGAAAATCCCCGCCAGCAGGCATAATAAAAAATCTTGCGGGGGCAGGAAGCTGAGTCCCCGCGTGGCGTTTTTCGGGAAAAGGATAAGCAAGGCTAAGGTGGCTAATCCCAAACGATAAGCGGCAATAATTAGAGGAGGAGCTTCGCAGATTTTAATAAGGATAGAAGCCAGAGAAATGGCGATTAAACCAACTGGCAAAATAAATTTAGCCTTAGCCATAAAAGAAAATTAATTCTTCAAACCTGGAATCTAATATGTAAAATATCGCCATCTTGAACGATATAATCTTTGCCTTCGATTCGGATTATTCCCTTTTCGCGAGCCAGGGCCATAGATCCGATTTTAATAAATTCACTAAAAGGAATGACTTCGGCGCGGATGAAGCCTCTTTCCATATCCGAATGAATTTTCCCTGCGGCTTGCGGAACGCGCGTGCCCGCCGGAATCGTCCAAGCTCTTAACTCGGTGCCCACGGTAGTATAGAAGGTAACCAGATTCAGTAGCTGGTAGCCAACGCGAATTAACTGCTGCAGGGCCGATTCTCTTAAACCCATATCTTTTAAAAATTCTTCCCGTTCCGCGGGGGGCAATTCCGCTAATTCTGCTTCTAAGTCACCGCAGATGATTACTAAAGGGGCATTTTCTCGGGCAGCTATGGCTTCTACTTGGGGAATGAAGAATTTTTCTTTTAGTTCTTTTTCACTAACGTTGGCCACATAAAACAAAGGTTTAGCAGTAAGGAGTTCCCATTCTAAGAGGTTTTTTCTTTCTGCCGGAGAGAGGTCTAGGGCAGCTGCGGGAAATCCTTTGGCCAAATGGTCGTAGATCTTTTTTACAAGAGGTAACTCACCTGCGGCTTTTTTATCGCCAACTTTGGCCTGATGAGCGGTCTTCGTCAAGCGCCTTTCCATAGTTTGCAAGTCCGCCAGAATGAGCTCTGTTTGGACGATTTCTATGTCGCGGCGGGGATCAACTGTTCCGTATATATGCACCACATCCGGCGCTTCAAAGCAACGCACCACGTGAGCTAAAGCATCGACTTGACGGATGTGGCCCAAGAATCTGTTTCCCAACCCTTCACCTTGACTGGCCCCTTTAACTAATCCCGCTATGTCCCAGAATTCTAAAACTGTAGGCGTTACCTTCTGCGGATGGAGAATTTGGGCCAACTTTTCTAAACGCTCATCAGGAACAGCCACGATTCCTTGATGAGGATTAATAGTACAAAAGGGGTAATTAGCCACTTCGGCGCGAGCGGCACTCAGGGCATTAAAAATGGTTGACTTTCCAGCGTTGGGCAAACCAATTATACCACAGCTAAAGCCCATGGCTTTCCCTTTTTCATTGTTTTACTTGCCAGAATTATACTGGTTATCCGCAGGCATAGCAAGGAGAGTTTTATTTTACCTTGGCCAATGCCAAGGTAGGTCAGCGATCCTCGGCAGGCCAGGCAGCATTTGGACATAGATGGATTATGGTCTTAAGTTTAAAAATGGGAAATTGGTAAAAGAAATTGGGCATGATGAGTTAGTCTCGAAATAAGAAGAGGCCCTTGTTCTAATTATAAGACCATGTTATAAGACCATGGTCTGGGTCAAGAGGATGGCGACTCTTCCATGGCGGCAATAATTATTTCGGCGGCGATTCTGGCTCCTATTCCCGGGAGCAAAGCACACTTTTCGTAACCCTTCGCTTTCTGAAAGGCTTGAAAATTTTCCTGGCTACCTCTGGGGTCCATATACTTACCAAATATTAAATCTTCTTGTATTTTGGGGCATAAAATAGTACCGACTTCTTTTTCGAAGCGAGGTATAAACTGACGCGCAGCGGAAATGGCCCGCCCGTTACCTTCGTAGTCCAATAAATTATCGCTACCAAAGTAGAGGCCCAGAGCAATGAGGCTACCCGTTACTGCTCCACATATGTATCCCATCATCCCAAATCCTGGGAAAGGCGAAAGCGCTTTAATAATCTCCATGTGGCCAAGGCCAAATTCTTCCATGATGGCTAAGGCGGAGCCTTTCGCGCAGCTATGGGTTAAAAATTCATATTCTTCAGCCCGCTGTTGAACTCGCTCTAAGATTTCACCCTTGCTTTTAATAATCTCCTTCTGATTCAGATGTTTTGCTGGTATACCTTCTTGAGCAAGTTTCTTAAGCTTGGCTTCAATGGCCGAAACAGGCCAAGTTCTTTTTTCTAATTCCTCTAATCTTTTCTTCAATACGGAGTAGTTAGCCATACGTTAATTCCTTTCGGCAATGAATATTCTTAGGGTTCAAATACCCCATTCGATTCAGAGATATTATCTCTTTAGAGTAATTTAAGTCAAGTGGCATCGGAAATAACGGATAATACTTCACAGAAGGTTGGAAACTTTAACTTTTTGGGCTGCAAATTCGGAGATAATAAATTCTGAGGCAGGTAGCCATCCTTATATAAGGTTTTATATAAGGCATTAGGCAACGGAATCTGGCGTAAGACAAGGGTTCATCCCTTGCCGTATGCGACAGGCCATAAATGCTGAAATGTTTCACTTTCAAGAGTGCCGAGGACACAGAAAATTATTTTCTTAATCTTAGCCACCGAGAGCCCAGAGCGCACAGAGAAAAAGAGAATATTAAATAATTATTTTTAATCCTGAAAATCATCTGCGTCCTATAATCTCCCCCGCCCCCTCTTTAGAAAAGAGGGAAGTTTATCCTCCCTTTTCTAAAGGGAGGTGAGGAGGGATTATGATTCATCGCCAAGAGCGCCAAGGACCCAGAGAATTATTTTCTTAATCTTAGCCACCGAGGGCCCAGAGCACACAGAGATGAATTATTTGCCCAAGGGAATAAAAAGATTAAGAAAATTATTCCAATTTTCCCCCATTCCATTCTTCCAATATTCCAATATTCCATTATTCCACTATTCCAGATTTGCAATTTTCCATTATTCCATTATTCCATATTTGCCCGTAGGGAAAGGGGTTGTTGTCTGCTAAATATAATTCGTAACGTAAGGCTTTAACTCCCCCACCCTCTTATTAATCGGAGCAATTAAATATTTACAGCTATCACTCTTATCTTACTCCGTGGTCTGGCTTTATCGAGTTTCCCCAATGAAATTTTGTCGTAATTACACATAAGAAATAAAACCAAATGCGGCAAGGGACAAGCCCTTGCCCTACGTTTGAGATTTTTTTAATTTCTCGTAGGTCAAGCCCTTGGGGCTTGCCGAACCACGCATGAAGATGTCGTTTATTTTATGCTCCCATTAATAAGTTAAGAAGGGGGAGAGGGGAGTTATGAAATTCCAAGATGAACAATATATCAGATTCGTAGGGCAAGGGTTTATCCCTTGCCAAAATAATTAAGCCAAAAAGTGTTGCCCGACGAAATAAGAGGAACCTGATTTTTCTTACTATGTCACCCACCATTCAGTGATGCAATACAATAACTATTTCATGCTGGTGAAAAACATTAAAACTGTTAGACGGTCAAGAATCAGGGGCAAAATGAGAAACGATTTCTTGATAATCCCAATCCACGAACCCTTTAGTGATTAAAGAAACCGCTTGATAATAGGGAGCGGTGGTTTCTTGGAATAAACGGTCGCAAAAAGGATTGATCCAATGCCTTAGATGATCCCGGAAAAAGCGGTATTGGATTTCCGCCCAAAATTCTTGTTCTTTCTTTTCATGAGCTTGAGCGGCCCTTTGACAGAGAAAAAAAATGAATTCTAATTCTGTGCCGATATGGTCTTCAGGTATAGAGGATGCGGGATGTACAAACAAACCAGCTTCCTGATAAAATTTGCGTACAGCCAGAGTTTCTTCTTGGTTCAAAAGGCCGCTTGGGGAGCGGTAAACCGATTCATAAAGGGGAATAGGTTGGGGACCGATAAAAAGCCTGGTATATTCTGGGATTAGTGCGGAAGCCAAATGGGTCGGGGGGTCAGCAAAAATAGTTTGGCGGAGGAGGTCCAAGCCTTTATCTAAAATATGGTGGTAGCCGGATAAAGCGGGGAAAAAATCTATTTCCCGCAGAGCTTCTAGGAAGTTGGCTGAAGGTTCCTGGAGGTAAAAACAGCGGAGCAAATCATAGACATTTTGGCGGGCGCACATAAGAAACTGATATTCGTCTTCCACACCGTTCCCTTACTTTCTTCTCAGAAACTTTTCTTCAATTAGATTTACTAAGCCGCGGGCGTCGTTAATATCAAAGCAAGGCACGCCTATTTGGAAAGGCTTATTGCTGGCAATAGCTATTAGGTTATCTTCTTTTTGACAAAGGAGCTCTTGGTTTAATTCTTGGCGGAAGACCTCGATTTTAGGCTGAGAATTCCTTTTGAAACCTTCGGAAAGGATTATATCCACATCCCGAACATATTTTTCTCGTAATTCCGTCAGCTCCGCGTCATGGTCGACATCGCGAATAAGCGCTAATTTTTGGGGGGAAGAAATGATTACCGTGTGGGCTCCTGCTTTTTTATGCCGCCAGCTATCTTTCCCCTCTTTATCGATTTCGAAGCCGTGCACATCGTGTTTTATTGTAGCCACTTTATACCCACGGCGAACGAGTTCGGCTATTAATTTTTCAATCAAAGTTGTTTTACCGCTATTTGATTTGCCTACAATAGAAACAATGGGAATCATTGCTTTTTTATCTGCCCAGTTGATAATTGGTCATTTTTTCCAAACTTCTGGGTTAACTGGATTTTGGGGTGGTTCGCCCCGCAGAACCCGCAATACTTCGGCTACGGCGGCCATGCCGACACGGTAAAGGCTTTCTTCTGTGGTGCCGGCATAATGAGGAGTTGCTATCACCCGCGGATGATTTAGCAAAGGATCAGCGGGATCAGGAGGTTCAACTTCCCAAACATCAAGAGCAGCCCCCGCTATATGACCTGAACAGAGGGAGCGGTAAAGAGCTTGCTCATTAACAATTCCCCCACGCGCCGTGTTAATTA
>CAZAGD010000112.1:0-16893 GCA_964484485.1 uncultured Syntrophaceae bacterium | reverse complement strand
GGTTAAGGCCTCTGCCGCGGTAATTTTCCCTGTTTCCAGCAAAAGAGCCGTCAACCGCGGAGCACAAAATCCTCCCTGACAGGGCCCCATCCCCGCTCTGGTTCTTTCCTGCAGTTCTTTTAAACTAAAGGTCTCTAATTTTCCCACCTCTTGCAAAATTTCTTTCTTAGAAACCAATTCACATTCACATATAATTTCCTGCGGCACATTTGCGGAGGGAATCTGGGCTATCTTCAAGAGTTTCTTTTCTAAAGCATGGAAAGAATATTCCCGCGGGAAAGGTAAGGGGATTTCGGCAGTGCGGCAGCTTTCTTCTCGGCCTATTTCATCCATCACCGCGTCCACTGTTTTTTCTGCCATCAGCCGATAGGTAGTCAATTTGCCTCCGCTGATAGAAAAAAAACCTCGGAGCTGATCCTGCGCACCGTGATTAATTAAAAGGAAATCCCGACTTAACCGGCGGCCATCTGCTTCACTGGCGTTTGGGGTCTCCGGGCCTGCTTCCCGCTCGGCCTCGCGGGCTCCCAAAAGAGGTCTGACGCCGGCATAAGCCCTAATAACCCTGGTCTCTTTAGTTTGCGGAATTATCTTCTCTCCTTCTCTTAAGAGAAGATCTACTTCTTCAATCTCGGGAAAGGGATCATCGACTTGAGCTACTGTTTGGGAAGTAGTACCCAAAATAAGTGTAGGCCCATGAGGTACAAAAATATCGCCATTAGCCGGAGGTCGACAACGGTTAATCACCGCATTGACTAAGCGCTGATTAAATACAACTAAACTCCCTTTGGAAAAGAGAATGCCCAAATTAATCCCGGCTAAGCGAGCTATCTCCCCGGCCCAAGCTCCCGCAGCATTGATTAAAAAATGACATTGAATTTTGAATTCTTCTCCCGTGCGCGGGTCTATAGCTTTAACTCCTGTTACTTTCCCTCGCTCCGTAAAAATATCTACCACTTGGCGATGGAGAAATACTCGTCCGCCTAAACTTTCTCCAGCCTCTATATTGGCCCGAATTAGACGAAAAGGATCAACGGAAGCATCAGGAACCCAAATTGCTCCTTTTACCTGGGGAGAAAGCTTGGTCTCTTGATGGAGAACATCAGCCACCGCCACTTCTTTGGCAGGGATTCCCAAACTGTGACAAGCCCGGAGCAGAGAATCGGCATATTCTGGTGGATCCTCAGGGAGCGAAAGAAAAAATCCGCCGGTTTCTTCCAAACAAGGAGCAGCAATCTTTTTTATAAGAACATTTTCTTGAAAGCACTCGCGGGCCGAATCAGGATCATAAACAGCATAACGAGCTCCACTATGCAAAAGGCCATGGTTCCGCCCCGAAGTTCCACTCGTAAGCTCGCCTTTTTCCAGCAAGACAACTTCTAAGCCCCGCAAAGCCAAATCGCGGAAAACACCTGCTCCCGTAGCTCCCCCGCCTATAACCACTACTTCTGTCTTCATCGGTCATTTCCTATGCCGGCCGAGAATACTTCTTTAAGCTGGCTAATTGTCATAAGTATCTTAAGATGTCCGCCACACTTTCCCAAATAAAATCAGGTGGCCAAGGAGATTGGACAATAATTTCTCTCTTGGTTACTCCGGTTAAAACTAAAGCAGTAGCCATTCCCGCTTTTTTCCCCATGGCCATATCTGTTTCCAAACGGTCGCCCACCAGGAGGCAATCTTGAGGCTTAAGATGCATAGTTTCTACGGCCACTTGGATCGTGATCTCTGAGGGTTTGCCCACAATTGTTTCCACTTTTTTTCCGGTGGCCCCTTCAATGGCGCCAATCATGGCGGCGCAATCTGGAATCTCTCCGCCCTCTACCGGACAGGAACGGTCTGGGTTGGTAGCCAAAAAATGGGCTCCTCTTTTTAGGGCCTGAAAAGCGATGTTTAATTTCCGATAATCAAAGGTGCGGTCAAAGGAAGCAATAACGTAATCAATCTCTGCTGGATTCTCACTTAAGCGAAATCCTTGGTTTTCCATCTCTTTAATGAGGGGTGGCTCACCGATGACAAAAATAGTGGCTCGGGGAGCTTGCTGACCAAGCCAGCGGGCCATGACGTAAGAAGAATTTATTATTTCTTTAGGTTCCGTGGGGATACCGAGGCGAGTTAATTTGGCGGCATAATCTTCCCTTGTTTGGAGAGGCTTATTGGAAAGGTAGACAATCCTCCGGCCTAAATTTTTTAATCTTTGAATTACTTCCTGCGCTCCGGGGATGAGTTTTTCTCCCCGGTAAATTGTGCCGTCCAGATCAAAAATAAAACCCCAAAAATTTAAAATGTTCATGAGGATAAATTCATTTGGTACATTTATTAATGTATTTGCCCGCCGCTAATTTTGTCAACCTTTTTCCTAACAGATCGTTGATCACTTTTAAATTTTAACCTTAGCTGGGATTAATAAATCATTGCTGGGTCAGGCCTGCCTCTGGCTTGCCTCTGGCCTGCCTCAGGCAAAAGCAAGCGGGGCTCATTAAATGAGGCGCTGTTTAACTCTTAGGTACAGGCGGGGGAAAATAATCTTTTCTGCGCAGAGGTATGGAGCTATTTTTAGGCTTTGTTAGTTAAGGCAAGCTCGTCCCCGCCAGATAAACTTAAATAATAGCTCCCTTCTTTTAAAATAAATGTCGATCTCCCCGCCCGTACCTATGAAAGAATATGGGCCTCATTTTAATGAGCCTCTCTTCTGCCCGCCTGAATTAAACTGGAATTTAAAAACTGATCGGTCAGATTATATTGACATTGGCGCCTATCTGGGTTATTTTTTAAACGCTTTCTTTTAGTTTGTTCTTGGGAAGGAACAAAAGGGCTTTCCGAAAAGGTTTAAATTATGAAGACCGAAAAACTGTGGGGCAAAAGATTTTCTAAACTCCCGTCGCCCTTAGCTGAAGCGTTCACTTCGGGCAGGGATGTGCGGGGAGTCCCGCCGGCCGACGAACGCCTCATTCCTTACGATCTTTGGGGAAGCAGGGCGCACGTGGTTATGCTTAATCGGCAAAACATACTTAACCGCCAAGAAACACGCGTTCTTATCCGCGGCCTCAAAGAAATCGAAAGAGCGTGGAAGAAGGGACAATTCTCTCTTGATCCGCGCAAAGAAGACGTGCATAGCAATATGGAAAGTTGGCTTATAGAAAAATATGGGATAGGAATTGGGGGTAAACTACATACTGCCCGGAGTCGAAATGATCAAGTGGCCCTGGATATGCGCCTTTATTTACGCGATGAGGTTATTGGGTTTGTAAAAGAGATTCTTTTTCTCCTCCAGCTTCTCATTACCCAGGCCAATAAGCATAAGACACTTCCTTTTCCTGGATACACCCATCATCAGCCCGCGCAGGTTACCAGTTTAGGGCAAATTTGGTTGGCCTTTGCCGAGTCCTTTGCGCGAGACCTGGCGCGCTGCCAAGAGTGGTATGAACGATTCAATGAAAACCCTTTGGGTTCCATGACTGGTTATGGTACCTCGTTTCCCATCGATCGCGCCTTAACTTCTAAACTCCTCGGCTTTAAAGCCCCTACTCCTAACGCCCTGGAGGCTATCCAAAACCGTTGGGAGATGGAAGCTGAATTGGCTTTTATTATCAATTCCCTGATGAACCATTGCAGTTCTTTAGCGCAGATGATCATTATTTTTAGCACCGGAGAATTCGGGTTATTCCGGCTTGACGAAGCTTATTGTTCGGGAAGTTCGATGATGCCCCAAAAACGTAACCCTGACCCTTTGGAGATAATCAAGGCCAAATCAGCTTTAGCGCAGGGAAAACTGATCAGCCTTTTGGCTATAGGACGCGCTCAATTTCTCGGTTACAACCGCGATACGCAATGGACCAAATATTTAATTATGGATTTAATTGACGAATGCCATAATGTTCCGGCCATCCTTAAGGAAATTTTAGCTACGCTTAAATTGGAGGAAGAAAAAATTTCTTTGCGCACCAAGAAAGGATTTATCACTGCTCCAGATTTATTGGAAGCTATAGTCCATCAAGAAAAAATTCCTTTTCGCCTGGCTAAGACTCTGCTGGAGAAAGCAATTAGGTATGCGGAAGCCGAAGGAGTAGAGCAAGTTACCTATGCCTCTTTAAAAAAAGCATTTCAAGAAGAAGGGCAACATCTCTCCTTTAACGTTGATCTTTGGCAAAACTTCCAGGACGCCCATTTTATCATTTCCCAAAGGAAAGCCATCGGCGGAACATCCCTGTCCGCTTTAGAAAGGAATATTGCCCACCTCCGCCAAAACTTGCGGCAATCTACCGCCTGGCTCAAAAAGAAAGAGAAACAAATTGCGGCTGCTAAAGAACTTCTGCAACAAATGGAAGCGCAGATATAATTTATCCTCTAAAAAATGTCATGGCGAGCCCGCTGGATGTGGCTATCTCGCCATGACTTATTGTCCCCAGCGTAAAATTTAATTTACGCCCATTAATAAATCACCATTTTCCCGAAATTTTAGGCTTCAGCTCTTCTTGGGCACCCAAATTCCTTTCTTGAATAAGATGATAGACAAAATAGCTAGGCCAAAAACCATGATCGGAATGAGGGTCCAAGTAGGTAAGCCAGACCACATGACTAAAGGAATGCCCACGATTATGGTGACCACCGCGTACTGCGGGGCGCGCAGAGCAAATTGGCCAAAAATAGCTCCCCAGAGGCAAGGCAAAAGAAAGTCGAATGCCCCGGTTACGCTTTTGGGCAAATGTTCGATAACTACGGTAACAATTATGGCGGCAGCCAAAGTGGCTATAGTGAGCGCCCATTGGGAGGCCACAATGCCAATGGCTCCGATAATTTCTCCTTCGGGAGAACCTTCGCGCACGCCAGCAACTTCTTGAGAAACAGCGGAGACAGGTAGACGCATATTCGAAATATTTCCGGCCAAAAAAGAAATGTATGTGCCGGCAATTCCTAAGATGAGAAAATAAGAAACCGGTTCAATAAACCAATAAGGCCCGGCAATGGCCGCCACGGATAGAAAAGCTTTCCCAATAGTTCCCCAGCCTGGCCAAACATCAAAGGCCACGAGGAGGTATAGAGCCGGCAAGAAAATAATGACTGCTTGAATCAAGCTTAAAATTAATCCGGCCCTGTGCACTCTTGGGCCATATTCATTTTTTATGATCGCCTCTTTCTCCGCGAAAGGAAGAGGACTCATACCATGAAATTTTTCTCCCTTTTCCATCTGCGCACCTCCTTTGTTTAAAATTTATTTCCCCATGCTTAGTCTGACCATTTGGGAAATAGCCATGCCCACAATGATGGCAATTAAAATAAAATATTCCTTCATAATGGGTTTCTTCAGCTTATCAGACCAGATTAACCAACCAATTCCTACTAAGAAGGCTACGAGCATACCGATAAAAGGAGGCCAATAGCCTTTGTCGATTAAAGGTTTTATGCTATCGGAGATGAGCAGACGCCCGAAGGCGGCCAACATGATTGCCGCCGAAATAATGGCCATTTGAGCCGGATTCCCTTGGCCCATAAAATCTTTCAATTTGGGTAAATAGCGAGTAAAAACGCCACCAATGAGTACCCAAGCTACTGAACCCGTAGCCATAGCCCAAAGAATCGTGGCCAAACCGATAGAGTTCATTCCCTCCCGAGTGAGCTTAACGCCCGCGGCTTCGGCCCCGGCCCGGGAAGCGATCAATTCAAACATTATGGAACCCACCCCGGCAGATTCGCGGATAAATGCCACCGCTCCTCCCAAGGCAATGACTAAAACAGTCATGCCGACAAAAATCCCCATACAAGGGCCTATGGAAGTAATCAAGGCTGCTTTTAAGCCCTCCCGCATTGCTTCGGCCTTCAAACCCATTTGCAACCCATATTTATGGGCATGACGATAGATAATTAGCGTTAAGAGCAGAGCATTCCCGGCCGTAAGCGCGCCAATAAACCACATCCCAAAGCCTGTTGCCTGTTTGAGCCATTCAGCTTCCATCTTCCTTACCTCCTTTCTTTTTTTGAGACTTTTGGTAATCCCTCTTTCACCCATCCTCTCCCCATGGAGATTGTGTCGCCATGGTGAGCAAGAGACAGAGGCAGGCCAGAGGCAGGCCAGAGGCAGGCATGAATGAGGAAGCATCGGCGGGAACAGAAGATGTTCAAAACAAATCGCCGAGATTCCGCAAAGGGAAGGCGGATTCTTAAATTCAGCGAACTAATTATGCTTATAATCCCGCCTTTTTCCATGGAAGAATCACTGCCTCATGATTCCGAATGAGTGCCTGCCTCTGGCCTGCCTCCGGCCTCTTGGCCAATTTAAGTCCATGCCCAATTGTGACCCAGCCTCGGTGCGGAGAGGCAAGGGTGATGGATTACTATTTTTGGAAATTTCATAATGCTTTTTGCAAATACTCCAAAGCCACGGCCATATGGAGAGCAGTCCCCAAAGGAAGAACATCTTCATCTAACTCAAATTTAGGATGGTGCTGCGGATAAACAATCCCTTTTTCTTTATTGCCTACCCCCAAAAAGACAAAGGTACCGGGAATTTTTTGTAGATAATAAGAAAAGTCTTCTGAGCCCATCAACGGTTTCATCGGCGTTACCTTTTCTTCCCCCAAAAGTTCGCGGGCTACACTCACAATGAAGGAAGTCATTTTTTCATCATTTATGAGTGCAGGAAATTTGCTCAGCAAATTAAATTCATAACTCCCCCGCATGCCGGAAACCACCCCATTCAAAATCTCTTTAATTCTTTTAGGTAAATATTCGCGCATTTCTGGCTGATGAGAACGAATTGTCCCTCCAAAAGTGACTGCGTCAGGAATGACGTTATAAGCACCTTTACCGGCCTCCATTTTGCAAATGCTAATAACAGCACTTTCCAAGGGGTCAACCTCCCGACTGACAATGGTCTGCAGCGTGGAAATCGCCTGGGCAGCTATAATAATTGGATCAATAGCTAAATGAGGTAGTCCTCCATGACCACCTTTTCCTGTTATTTTTACATCAAAAAAATCACCAGCAGCCAACAAAGGACCGGCCTTATATCCTAAAATACCCCCCGGCAAAGAAGAATAGACATGAATGGCGAAGATAGCATCTACGCCTTCCAGGGCCCCTTCTTCTACCATGGGCTGCGCTCCATCCCCCGTCTCTTCAGCCGGTTGAAAAAGGAAAACAATATTTCCCGGGATGGTATCTTTTGTTTGGACCAACAGTTTGGCTGCCCCTAAGAGCATGGCTGCATGAGCATCATGACCGCAGGCATGCATAACTCCAGGATGCTTTGATTTATAGGGTACGTCGGTTTCTTCCTGCAGTGGAAGCGCATCTATATCTGCTCGCAGAGCAAAAGTCTTGCCTGGTTTTCCTCCTTTCAAGATGGCCCTAACACCCGTGCCGTTAACCATCATTTTAGTTTCTAACCCCAATTCGTCTAATATCTCTTTTATTCTTTTTGCCGTTTCCAATTCCTTCAAGGCTATTTCCGGACGTTCATGAAAATATCTCCGCCACTCGACAATGGTCGCCTGTAATCCCCGGGCTTTCTCCAAGATGGATGCATATTTGCTCATGGTTTTTCCTCCTCTTAAAATTTAATTAATTAGCCAATTCGAAACGATTATCCAACTTATTATTGGGAGCATTAAATAAATAACATCTGCTGCTCTTAACCCCTCAACCTAACCCTCTCCCCACGCATTAGACTGTATCGCAATGGGGAGAAAAGGCCAGAGGCAGGCCTCTACTCCCTTCACCAAATTTAAGCTTTTTATTCATTATGACACAGTCTCGCCTGGGGAAAGGGAAGGGAGAGGAGGATAAGTGTAAATATATAATTGCTGCGCGTAATGAGACATGGACGCTTACTTCATCTCCTTTGATGCTTCTTAGGGCCTAATTTGAAATCCGGTAAGAATTTCCCCATCCCCCAGTTTTAATTTTCACGGGTTCATGAGACAGAGCGGGTCGGGGAGATGGAGATTAAAAAGAGTAAGTGCCTCATTTTAATGAAGCTCTCTCCCTCCCGCCTGCATTAGCCATTAATTTCAAAAGTGCTCGACGGTCAGGGGAAAAATCTCTGGCCGGCAAGGGTTTTTTAGTAATAATGGGCTAAAATACTTCAGGCTTTGCCATACAGCGCTTTGACTTTTTCCCGGTCAATGCTGCCATCTTCGGTCTTGGGTAAGGTGGAAACGAATTCTACATATTTGGGCTTTTTGTAACGGGCAATTCGACTGGCTACAAAATCGATTAATTCTTGTTTGCTTAAAGTACTACCTGGCTTTAACACACAGACGGCTTTAATAGCTTCTCCCCATTCTAAGTCTCGAACTCCAATTACGGAAACCTCCAGCACTTGCGGATTCTCCAGAATAACCTTCTCCACTTCGGCCGGATATACGTTCTCTCCCCCGGGCTTGATAAGTTCCTTTTCCGCTTTTCTTTTTACATACCAAAGGTAACCGTGTTCATCGAGTCGGCCGATGTCTCCAGTATGATGCCATCCTTCCCGAAAAGTATAGCGATTATCTTCTTCTAAATTCCAATAGCCCAGAAAGACCAAGGGCCCGCGCACGCAAATTTCTCCTGGTTGGCCTACCGGTACTTCGCGATCATAGTCATCAACTAATTTTATTTTGGCCAGGGGGCCTTCTTTCCCGGCTGATCCAGGTTTCTCCGAGTAAGCACAGGCTGTAACCATTCCCGAGGTCTCGGTCTGCCCAAAACCGATCCAAAACTCAGCGGGAGCTTTCTGTTTCAGTTTAGCTATGTTCTCGGGATGATCGATTCCGGAAACATGCTTTAAAGAAGAAATATCATAATTTTTCCCCTCCATTTTTTCCAAAAGCATGTTCAGCATAGGAGGAAATTCACCGATGATGGTAATTTTTTCCTTTTCGATGAGTTGTAAAGCGAGTTCTGGATCAAATCTGGTCATAATCACATTTTTCCCGGCGGCATGCATCACCGAAAAAGATAGAGCTAAATCAGCAATGTGGAAAAGGGGCAAGAGGTGGAGATAAGCATCGTATTCCCGCAGGCCCATGACTGCTATATGCTGCATATTAGTAGCAATTATATTTCCTTGGGACAAAGTAGCGCCCCGAGGTTTACCAGCCACAGCCGCAGTATGGATGATCAAGTAGGGATCATCATCTGAAACATCGGCCGCTTTAGTTTCTCCCTCTTCTTTTAAAAGGGAGACGAAAGGGGGTATTCCCGATTCTGCACCTGTCAAGCAGAATATCTGTTCCATAAAAGGAAGTTTTCTTTTAAATTCTTGGGCGAGGCTTCCATACTCTTTGCCAAAAAAGAAATAACGAGGCTGGGCATCAGTAAGAATATATTCTATCTCTGGAGGGGTAAGGCGCCAGTTAATGGGGAGCATTATCCCTCCTAACTTAGCCGCTGCTCCGTATAGCAGCACGTACTCATAGCAATTCTGGGAGAGAACCCCCAGTCTGTCTCCCTTTTTTAATCCCAATTTGCTCAATCCATAAGCTAAGCAGTCTACCCCTTTGCCGAATTCAGCAAAAGAATATCTCCTATTCTCATAAATCCAGGCTTCTTTTTGCGGATAAAGACGAACATTGCGCGTAATAACATCATAAACAGTAAAATCTCTTAACCCCATATCCCCCTCCTTTTATAAAATGTAAAATGCTCTGGCCTACGATAATTATTTATCTCTTAAAGAATTCCCAATTTTTCACCAACCCATTCTCAAAATAAACATACGCTCGGGGGAAAGGCTTTTCCCCATAAACCCACTGTTCATGGAGGCCCACAAAAGTTCGTGTTTTATTAATATAATTGGGTTTACCCCAGGCCAAAATCACTTGCTCGGGGGTAAACCCCACCCTGATATACCCATGCAAAATGTCATTTTGGATACGTATTGGCCAGAGGGTTGCTGCCAAACTCTTCATCAGATCCATCATTTCTTCCATATTTTTATCGGGCCGGCGGATACCATTTTGGTCCTCAATCCAACCATATACCTTCTCTATAAAATCAATGTTAACTTCGTAAGTAACTTCAAATAATTGCGGCTTATCAGGAAGAGAAGCTTTCTTCCCGGTATAATGAATCTCTTCCACTGGCAGCTTTAACGGCTTGAGACTGTTAATTTTATTTATATCTCCCGGGTAAACCCAAGCCAATAATTTATGTTTGAGCCAGAAAGCTTTTTCTTCAGGACTCCAGCCTACTTTTTTTACTTTTTTCGATACAGCTCTTTCACTTAAAAAAATTTGATGCCACTGAGTGCCCGTCTCATCTCTGGTTGTGTTCAAGACATTAAAGAGGTCATATTTCTTCGCTTTTACCTGGACGCGGGAAGATTTTTTGGGCATTTCGTAAACCGGGCAATCTTTCATTACTAAAAAAACTCCGGTCTCCGTAATCTTAAGTGGAGGAGGAACTTCTTTCTCTTTCTCTTTCTCTTTCTCTTCATCCCGCTCTCTTTCTCTGGAACGGTAATATTTAACTTTCTTTTCTTCTTCTATCCGCTCTATTTTTTGGCGCTGCTCTTCTTCTTGTTTAAGCTGCGCCTCCTGTTCTGCGGCTCGCTTTTCTTCCGCTATTTGTTGTTTCTGGACAGCTTGTTTTATTTTTTCGGCTATTTCTCTTTCTAACCGTTCTTTTTCCGTCAATAATTGGGCTTTATTACTTTCAATCCCTTTTCTTTCTTGAACAACAATCTCTTTTACCCGCGCTAATTGAGTCTGCTCGGCACGTACCTTCTCCTCCCAACATTTCCATATTTTATGACGGTCTAAAGGAGGAATCTTCTCTTCTACATCACTTCCCAGAACGGGATGAAAACTGACCAAGACGGGTTTGTTTTCTGCCTCGCTTACGAAATTATATACTTTGTTAGCACAGAGGAAGATTAGTCGCCAGGAGTAGCCTTCATCATGGAGAAGATAATAGTCAACTTTACCTTCCTGAACAACAATTCTTTCAATAAGCGGAGGCGTTTGGGAAATTTCTCTTAAAAGAGTGCTCGTTTTTGGTTTAGAGGCACAAGCTGCTCCGCCAATGAGAAAAACTAAGCAGAGTAGAAAAAATAAATTTTTTCTCCTCATCGGGTTAAACCTTTGGGCGCCTTCTTTTTAGATACACTTTTCCATGGTTTGCCCCGCATTGTACCTCTTTTGCCGAGTTTTAAATTAAGAAACCGCTGACCTTTTTTCATGATGCCCACATAAAATTTGCCTGGAATATAACAAAAAAAGTAGGGAAAGTCAATTTTAGTTTAGACTGAGCGTCTAACAGTTTTAACGTTTCCCGCCAGCAGGAAACAGGCGGGAGGGAGAGAGGTGAAATAGATGTCTATCTCCCCGCCTGTACCTATGAAAGAATATGGGCTTCATTTTAATGAGCCTCTCTCCCGCCCGCCTGAATTAAGCTGGAATTTAAAAACTGATCGACGGTCAGTAGTTTGGACTCTGCCCCCTTAACTTTGGCAAAAAAAATTAAAGCAGAAGAGGAGGCAAGGAGGTTCGGGTTAAATTAAAAGAATCTGGTTCTGCAAATTTTTATGGCTTATAATCACATCCGCATTCTTTCAATTTTGCTTCTATCGCTTTTTTATTCTCGATCAAAGATTGCATGGCTCGATAACTCTGCTCTCCCACCTCGCCTAATTGGGTTAACCTATCAAGGCTAAGCTTTAAATGCAGGCCCGCATAACCTATATCCCGCAGAAGGCCAAAGCCGCTGATGGTCAGATTAAGACGGCGCAGCATGGGCCCCAAAATTTTATCCGTTCCTCTAATCATTTCTTCATATTCACCTACGTATTGGATAAAAGATGCAACCATATCTCCTGCTAAGTTTCTTATTTCAGGATCTTTTAATAAATTTAATATTTCCGTATCACCATTTTTTATCTCTTGACACCATAAATTTATGGAATTTGTGGAGACATTGATTAAATCTTGGATTTTTGTAGTCTTATCAATTTTTTCCAAAGCCTGCACGGCATCTTCAGTCTGCAGATAATGCCGATTGGCCTTGGCCATTTTATTGTTTAAGCGGTCAAGGAGATATTGATTCTTGAGCAATTCTTTATCATTAAGTTTTTCCATATAATTATTCAACTGTCTTCTCAAGCCCTGTAACTTTTCTTCCCTAATTTTTTTAAGATTTTGGGTTTCCCAGGAAATAGCGCTTACAAATGCCTGTAAGCCTTCTATTTGGGCATCATGTAATTCTCTCTCCCACTCCTGGTACTCCTTTGTATTCATTTGTACAGTCTTAGTAAATTCTTTTATGGCTTTTTTAAATCCTTCATACCTCCGGCGTAATTCTTCACAACTACATTCCACCTGAGCTGCCGTGGAGATTGCATTTTCAAGTTTACTTATTAGATTAGTCAGCAAATTTTGGTATATTTTATAGAAACGTAGAGTTTCTTCATTTTTCTTTTTGGCCTCTTGCGCTTTGCTTAACGCTTCGCGGCCAACCATTTCCGCCTGGACATTTTTCTTCTCCCGCGCCAGGCTTATTAATTTTGCGGATTTTTGGATCGTTTCTTCATTCTTCCTAATTTCCATTTCTAAGTTTTTAATTTCGGCTAAGGCCTTAGCGTGCATTTCTCTTGCTCTGGACAAAGCAGATAATGGTGAGGGAGTCGGATCAGGTTTTAATGGAGGCGCCTTAGGATCGTATTTTTTGAAGAAATCAGGATCTATTCCAGCGTTCTCCGATATGCTTATTACCTCCGCATAGGCAGAAGAAGAACTATACACCAGCAAAGCAGCTACAATAAAAATAATTTTTATCAACTTTTTCATTACTTTAATTTCCACTTTCTCCGCAGGGTTTTCCAATTAAGCGCCCCTTTTACCCAAGCCTTTCCCAGTAGAAGGATTAGCCATGAAAGTGCGGGAAGTCCTGAATAAGAAAAAATCTTTTAGGCTTAAGAGCTTCCTTTCTATTTTCCCTTGGCCCAATATAAAAGTTTAAGCATTTGAATAAGGGCTGTATCTCTTTCTTTGACCTTTTCCTCCCATTTTGCCTTAGCATCAAAGAATCCTCTGCCACTTTTTAACCCCTTTTCCCCGCGCTCTATTTTTTCCTTGAGCAGTTGCGGAGGTTCGAGAGAGCTATTAATCTCTTTAAAAAGATTCTGGGCCACTTTAAACCACAAGTCTAAGCCGCCCAAGTCGCAAATTTCTAAAGGACCCATACTGGCTAAACGCAGGCCCATACTTCCTTTTACCGCCAAGTCAATGTCTTCAGCGCTGGCTATCCCCATCTCCCAAAGAGACCAAACTTCTCGAATAAGGGCCATTTGAACTCGATTAACTAAAAAACCAGGAATCTCTTTGGCAACCCTGATGGGTATTTTATTTATCTTTTTTAACAAAGCGTAAGTTACCTTAGCGGTCTCGGGTGAAGTATTATTTCCACATACGATCTCAACTACAGGAACTAAATGGGGAGGATTGAACCAGTGGGTGATAACTACTTTTCCTTCTCTCTTTACTTCCGAACCAAAGTCACTAATTAGCAACGAGGAGGTATTACTGGCCAAAATGGCATGCTTAGGACTATAAAGATCCAGTTCTTTAAAAACCTTTCTTTTTAATTCTAAATCTTCCAAGACTGCTTCGGTAACAAAATCAGCTTGGGCAACCGCTTCTCTTAGATTGGAATTGGTATTAATTCTGGATAAGGTTGCGCTTATGGCTTCTTTGGAAATTACCTTATGTTCCTGAAGCATTTCTAAGTTGCTTTTTATATTAGTGATAGCCTTGTCTAATATAGCTTCGTTAAGATCATTCAAAGTTACTCGATAACCCCCTAAGGCATACGCCAAACCAATCCCATGGCCCATCAGCCCAGCTCCCACTACAGCAATATTTTTAATATCTTCTAACTGCATATAGTTTAAACTCCTTTTTATTTAAATGGGGATAATATATTTTCTCCTTTTTAAATTAAGCTTACTGTATAGTTGTCTTAAGCGCCAAAAGCAGGTTATCTATTCTGGAGTGTAAATAACCATTAAACATTTTACTTCTTTATTTCCTTGGCAAATTCCATAATGAGGAATGGAGCCATCAAAATAAAGACAATCCCCCTCTTCGGCTATAAGCTCTTGATCACCATAAAAAAATTTCATCACTCCTTCCAAAACGAATAATATTTCTTCTCCATCATGTTGGAAGATAGTATTTTGTTTGGGCTTGACCGGTAGCGTCAAAATATATGGGTCCATATGTTTATTTCGAAAGTGATGGGCTAAAGTTTGGTAGGCGTAGCCAAAAATTGTGCCGTCACGGGCTATAACTCTTCTCTCTTTTTTCTTAACTAAAGAAATGCGCACATTATTTTCTTCGGCCTCGCCAAAAATCTCGGAAATAGAAATTTTTAATGCTTTGGCGATACTGATGAGTGTAGAAACTGGCGGAGCCTTCTTCGATCGCTCAATTTTAGAAAGGTAGCCGCGGGTGAGGCCGGCTTTTTGGGCTAATTCTTGTAAAGTAATACCTTTACTGGTTCTGAATTTTTGGATTCTTTTCCCCAGCTCTGATTCCCGAATCATTTCTTTCCATCGTCCTTTTAATTCGGGTTAAAATCTTGTTTCCCATTGGGAAACATTTATGCACAATACGGAAACGGTGTCAAGAAAAATTTTAGCAGTTTCTGGATTTGAATATAGGACGCAGATAAACGCAGATTTTCAGGATTAAAGATAATTATTTTATTTCTCTCTTTCTCTGTGTGCTCCTTGCCCTCTGTGGCAAATCTTTTTATTAAATAGATAAAAAATATCTTTGCCAAATTGAAAGTTGAAATTTCAATTAGCCAAAAATTTAAAAAAATTACCCTTTCTCCAGCCTGCCTTCGTATCTTTGGTCATTTTGAAGATGAAAATGAATGCAAAAAAAGGTGGTTTAAGGGAACCTCTGGGTAAAAACTTGACTTTACTCTCCCCTTATTGTCCCCGCTTTGGGATTGGACTTAGAAAGTTAACCAGATCTCAACAGGCCAGAATATTTTTCCAAGAATAATTATAAATATCTTGAGTAAGAAAAAAACTTTCCTCCGTCACAGAGATGAGGGCAAATGTATTATCCTTTGATTCCAAATCTCTTTTGATCTTCATTAGAGAATAAGCGTGCTTGGGAAATATAGTTTTTGTTGCTTTGATTTCAAAAAGATGTAATCTGGATCCCATTTCTATTACTAAATCAACCTCCAGGCCATCACGGGTGCGCATATAATACATAGAAGGTATTTGCCCAAAGTGAAGAAATCTTTTTAAAAAATCTGTAATTATTAAAGTCTCAAAGAGGTTACCGAAATGGGGACTACTCAGCAAAGCCTCTTCATTATGGAGACCTAAAAGATAGGATGCCAGCCCAGGGTCAATAAAATATAATTTGGGACTTTTAACCAGCCTTTTACCTATATTTTTATAATAAGGATAAAGTAAATAAACCTGGTGACCCGTTTCCAACATAGAAAGCCATCTTTTTATGGTGGGAACACTCAACCCCACTTCTCTGGCTAATTCGGAAAGATTTAGAATCTGTCCGGTCCGCGTGGCGCAAAGCCTTAGAAATATTTCAAATTGACCCAAGTCTCCAACCTGAGCTAAATTTCTTACATCTCTCTCCAAATACGTAGAAATATATGATCCACACCATAGTTGGCGATCAACCATCCTTTTGGTGGCAATCTCCGGATAGTTTCCTCTCAAAATTACCTCGGAAAGCGAAATTTTTTTATCACTTATTGGTTTGAGACGATGGTCTCTCAGTAGGGTTCCTATATCCTTAACTTTATCTCCATGATTTATACGTTCGGCAAATGAAAAAGGCAATAAAGAGAGCACTGCAGCTCTTCCAGCCAAAGATTGACTAATCCCTTGCATGAGCACAAAATTTTGCGATCCAGTAAAGAGCCATTGCCCTGGTTTTCTTTTTTGATCAATCCTGGTTTTAATGTAAGATAGTAATTCTGGAAAATATTGAATCTCATCAATAATTAAAGGTGGGTGAAATTGATCTAAAAATTGATGCGGGTCTTCTTTAGCCCGCATCCTGATGTCTGGATCTTCCAGAGAAACAAATTGATGAGTATCAGCAAAAAGCATTTTCAGGAGAGTGGTCTTTCCAGATTGCCTGGGGCCGGTGACCACAATCGCTGGAAATGTCTTCATAGCTTTTTTGATTGTTTGGGCTAATGTCCGCGGCTTCATCGCTAATAATTATACACGGAATTTTTAATATTTCAAATTAAATTTTAAGGGATAATTTCTTTACCCCTTAGATAATTGCCCAAAAATAAACTTGCAATTAGCCCCCAAAAAATCAATTCCTTCTTCGACGGACCATGTATTACTTTTCGAATCCATATTTAATTCAGGCGGCAGGGAGAGGATCTCATTAAAATGAAATATTTTCTTTTTCTCTGTACTACATGCTTGCAAATGCTTTAAATTTTATTAAGAAAAAAAATGACTCTCCCAGAGGTCGCCGAGCGCCCAGAGAAAGAAATGAATAAAATTATTAAAAAAATAAATTTTTGGCTGCGCTCTCAGCGTGCTCGGCAGTGAATCATAATCCCTCCCCACCTCCCTTTAGAAAAGGGCGGAATATACCCCTCTTTCCTAAAGAGGGGACGGGGGAGATTATGGGACGCAGATGAACGCAGATTTTCAGGATTTAAAATAATTATTTAATATTTTTTCTTTCTCTTTGCTCTCCGAACCCTCTGTGGCAAATCCAGAACATCCTTTCCCCTGGGGGAGAGGACAAAGGTGGGGGCATTAAAATTCCTTTGCACTTTTGGCGTTCTTAGCGGTTCAAAAATCACCCCATCCTTTTATCTTCGATAATATCTTGAAATTCAGGATACAGTTTTTTAGCACATTCTGGGCATAAAGCATGGCTAAATTCGGCTGCGGAG
>CAZAGD010000111.1:0-3359 GCA_964484485.1 uncultured Syntrophaceae bacterium | reverse complement strand
AAAAAAAGGGAGCCGTCCCTTATTGTGGCTGGCCAGTCTCGATTCTGCGGAAAACGAGAACGCCAAAAGCAATAATATGGCGCCCACCTATACACATAGGTTCAAACAAGAAGCATCACACGGCATCAGCGGGGGAATAATCAATAAGGTGATTTAAAGGAAGAAATTGGGCCTTAAGCCAAAAAATAAAATACTGATCAGTAAAATTTTGATCAATGGTCAAAATTATTAGACAAAAAGAGAATAGGATGGGCAATTACAGCGGCGCGGAAGATTTTTTATTTTTATCTTTATATTTATTTTTAAGCTAAAGCCTTTCTTCCTTTTTCACCTTTTGGCCAGTCTTCTTCCCCATAGAAGAATGTCCTGTTTTTAAAAAAATAACTGAATTTCCTGGGAGTTAACCAAGTGGATCTATATTGGATAATAGGTCTGGCCCTTGGTATATTTTTAATAGGCTTGGGGGCTGGATTTTTAATTAATAAAAGAATCGCCGCTAATCGCTGGCGACTGGCTGAACAAAAAGCGCGGGAACTCTTAGAAACGGCTAAGAGAGAAGCTGAGGCCTTAAAAAAAGAAGCAGAAATTCAAGCTAAAGATCATTTCTATCGCGCCCGGGTAGAATTCGAAGCCGAGGCCAAAGAACGGCGCTTAGAGCTCCAAAATATGGAACGGCGCCTGTTACAGAAAGAAGAAAATATAGATAAGCGCTTAGACCTTCTCGATCAAAAAGAAGTCAGTCTAACCAAGCGCGAGAAGGCCTTACAGCAGCAAGAGAAAATCGTCAATGAAAAAGAAAAACAATATCAAACTTTGGTAAAAGAGCAAAAGCAACTCTTAGAGCAGATGGCCGGTATTTCTGCTGAAGAAGCTAAAGAGCGGCTGATGAAGATGGTGGAAAGTGAAATGCGCCATGAATGCGCCAAACTGATCAAACGCATCGAGGAAGAAACTCAGAGCGTTGCTGATCGTAAAGCCAAAGAAATTATTGCCTCCGCTATCCAGCGCTACGCGGCTGATTATGTGGCGGAAGAAACGGTTTCGGTAGTTAATCTACCAAATGAAGAGATGAAAGGGAGAATCATTGGCCGTGAAGGAAGAAATATTCGTACTCTGGAAGCAGCTTGTGGAGTTGACTTAATCATCGATGATACTCCCGAAGCCGTGGTTATTTCAGGCTTCAATCCTATCCGGCGGGAGATCGCCCGCATTGCTTTAGAAAGATTAATTACTGATGGCCGTATTCATCCGAGCCGCATCGAAGAAATTGTGTCCAAGGCAGAACAAGAAGTGGAACAGATCATCCGGGAGACTGGGGAACGAGCAACTTTTGATGTGGGTGTACATGGGATTCATCCGGAGCTGATTAGAATGATAGGCAAATTGAAGTTTCGCACGAGCTTTGCGCAAAATGTTTTTCAGCATTCCTTAGAAGTAGCTTTTCTCGCCGGAGCTATGGCCGCCGAGCTTGGTTTGAATATAAAGCAGGCCAAGCGAGCAGGTTTGCTTCATGATATAGGGAAAGCTATTGATCATGAAGTAGAAGGAGCTCATGCCCTTATTGGCGCGGAGTTAGCCCGTAAATACGGAGAGAACCCCAAAATTGTCCATGCCATTGCGGCGCATCATGATGATGAAAAACCTCAAAGTATATTGGCCATTTTGATTCAAGCCGCCGATGCTCTATCTGCTGCCCGTCCTGGAGCAAGACGGGAGATGTTAGAGACCTATGTAAAAAGACTGGAGGACTTAGAGAGAATTGCTTATTCTTTTCCAGGAGTTAGTAAAGCTTATGCTCTACAAGCGGGAAGAGAAATTAGAGTGATGGTAGAGAACGAAGAGATATCAGATGCTGATGCGGTGATGTTAAGCAGAGATATTGCGCGGAAAATAGAAAACGAATTGACCTATCCAGGGCAGATAAAGGTAACTGTGATTAGAGAAACGCGCGTAGTGGATTATGCTAAATAAAAATACAAATAATTACAGTAGGTTATAATTAAATAAAAATTTTTCTGGTAAATTAATTTTTGAGTTGACATGGGGAAAAAATTAATTATAATAATTTTTAGGATTAAGATTTTTTCTCTTCAAAAATTTATAGCAGATCAAAATTTTTCCTTGACAATCTTCTGAAAAGTTTTTTATAATAAAAATCTGCCTTAAAATTGTTCTTTGAAAACTAAATAAGCAAACCTTGCGGTTGGGTCTTCTCTTCGTTTTAAAAGATTCTCTGGCTAAAAATGCCGGAGTTAACTTTTAACTGGAGAGTTTGATCCTGGCTCAGAACGAACGCTAGCGGCGTGCCTAACACATGCAAGTCGAACGAGAAAGTCCACTTCGGTGGATGAGTAAAGTGGCGAACGGGTGAGTAACGCGTGGGTAATCTACCCTAAAGTCGGGGATAACACCTCGAAAGGGGTGCTAATACCGGATAACATCCCGAGGACTCCGGTCTTGGGGATCAAAGATGGCCTCTGCTTGCAAGCTGTCGCTTTAGGATGAGCCCGCGTACCATTAGCTAGTTGGTGGGGTAATGGCCTACCAAGGCTACGATGGTTAGCTGGTCTGAGAGGATGGCCAGCCACACTGGAACTGAGACACGGTCCAGACTCCTACGGGAGGCAGCAGTGAGGAATCTTGCGCAATGGGGGCAACCCTGACGCAGCGACGCCGCGTGAGCGAAGAAGGCCTTCGGGTCGTAAAGCTCTGTCAGATGGGAAGAAAATTCTGCTTGCGAATAACAGGCAGAATTGCCGGTACCATCAAAGGAAGCACCGGCTAACTCCGTGCCAGCAGCCGCGGTAATACGGAGGGTGCAAGCGTTGTTCGGAATTACTGGGCGTAAAGCGCGTGTAGGCGGTCTAGCAAGTCAGATGTGAAATCCCTTGGCTCAACCAAGGAAGGGCATTTGAAACTGCTGGACTTGAGTACGGGAGGGGGAAGCGGAATTCCCGGTGTAGAGGTGAAATTCGTAGATATCGGGAGGAACACCGGTGGCGAAGGCGGCTTCCTGGACCGATACTGACGCTGAGACGCGAAAGCGTGGGGAGCAAACAGGATTAGATACTACAAAGTGTCCCCCATACCGGCGACGGTATGGTGAGCATCCGGCTGTATCGGGGAACCCCGGTCCGGCAAGACCGGACAGGACAATCCCGAGGGAAGACATATAAAATGTCCCCGTAGAGACTATGTAATAAGGGAGATAGAAGATGGTTCAAAAATCGTCTTTGTCGAATCGTTGTAAAGAGATTATACTTGGCTCTCTGCTCGGTGACGGTTCACTCAAGATTCACAAACCATACGCTAATGCGAGATTTTCATTCAGACACTCCAGAAAGAACGAAGAATATTTC
>CAZAGD010000110.1:0-9074 GCA_964484485.1 uncultured Syntrophaceae bacterium | reverse complement strand
GCATGGGACAGGCGGGAGGGGGAGAGGCGAAATTAAAATCGGCTGGGAATTGCTTATGTCTTTCTTACCCACCCTTTATCCGCTATATACAGCGGGGATATACTTGTCTTGAAAATTAAAACCAGAATAATACTCCCTATTTTAAAATTAAGAGACTTTTATTCCCCGCCCGTACCCATGAAAAAACCAGTGCCTCATTTTAATGAGCCTCTCTCCCGCCCGCCTGAATTAGTCACAAATTTCAAAAGTGATCAACGGTCAGAAAGAATGTTGAATTTTTATTCTGCTTAAGTTAAATTGATTATCAATAATTTTTTATGCGCCTAAGACGATGAGCAATCTTACTCCACTTATCCAACAATATCTCACTGTCAAAGAAAAATATCCTGATGCGATCCTCTTTTATCGCATGGGAGATTTTTATGAAATGTTTTTTGATGATGCCAAGTTAGCCTCGGAAATATTAGGTATTACTTTAACATCACGGGACAAGAGTAAAGAAGATGCTGTACCCTTATGCGGAGTTCCTTACCATGCCGCTTCCTCTTATATTCAAAAATTAGTGGATCAAGGACACAAAGTAGCTATTTGTGAACAGATGGAGGAAGCGGGGAAGGGCAGGGGAATAGTGCACCGAGAAGTAATCAGAGTTATTACCCCCGGAATGGTCTTAGAAGATGAACTCCTTCAACCCAAAGATAATAATTTTTTGATGGCCTTGGCTATGGCCCCCGAAAAATTTGGCCTCTCTTTTCTGGATGCTTCTACAGGGGATTTCTTGGCCACCGAAGTTAGGACGGCGCAATCATTAATAGATGAAGTTATCCGGCTTAGGCCGCGGGAAATAATCTTACCCGAAGGAATGAAAAACCTACATCCAGTAAAAGAGTTGCGTAGGTCTTTTCCCCAAGTTCTTTATACTCCTTTACCTACCGAAGTTTTTTCAATCGATAATTGTCAAGAATGTTTAAAGAATATCAGTACTACCTTAAAGGCAGAGAAAAGCGATGCTCTGCGTGCCGCGGGGGCGCTTATTTTTTATGTACAAGAAACGCAAAAGATTGCCCCCAGTCATCTTTCCCGATTAGAATTCTATCAAGTAGATGACTACATGATTCTTGACGAAACTACGCGGCGTAATTTAGAACTCTTTGAAAATTTACAGACACGCACCCGCCAAGGGACCCTCATAGACATCTTGGACGAAACAGTAACCCCCATGGGCGGGAGAATGTTAAAGCGCTGGTTAAGCTTCCCTCTTTTGGACCTGAAAAAAATTAGAGAACGGCAAGCGGCCGTGGCCGAGCTAAAAGAGAAAGATCATCTTCGCCAGGAAACGAGGCAATTATTGCGCCAGATAAGAGATCTTGAACGTCTGGCCGCCCGGATTTCTTTGGAAGTGGCGAACGCCCGCGACTTGGTGGCTCTCCGTTCTTCCCTCGATTTAATTCCTCAGGTTAAAGCCGCTCTGGCCAAATTTACGCAAAAAATTTTACAGAGACACCACCAAGATTTAGATGAGATGGCTGATTTAAAAGATTTACTGCATAAAGCTATTGAAGATAATCCGCCCGTCTCTTTAAAAGAAGGAGGATTGATCAAAAAAGGGTATGATGCCCAGCTTGACCACCTCCGGGAAATAAGCTGGCAAGGCAGAAAATGGATTGCGGAGTTGGAAGCTAAAGAACGTTTGCGTACAGGCATCTCTTCCCTGAAGGTCAGGTATAACAAAGTTTTTGGCTATTACATTGAAGTGACTAAACCCAATCTTTCCTTAGTTCCGGCGCATTATATACGCAAGCAGACTTTGGCTAATGCAGAACGTTTCATAACGCCCGAGCTGCAGGAATACGAGACTCAAGTACTTACCGCGGAAGAAAAAAAAGATTCCTTAGAATATGAAATATTTAAACAGATTTTAAAAAAAGCAGCGGCTCAGGTGGAGAAGATTCAAAGAATAGCTCAGGCTATAGCGGAGTTGGATGCCTTATCATCTTTGGCCGAAATAGCTGAAAGATACAACTACTGCTGCCCCTACCTTGACGAAAGCCTAATTGTGCAGATCGTGGAGGGACGCCATCCAGTTCTGGAACGTCTTTCTCTGGATGAACCTTTCGTGCCCAACGATTTATATATGGATGATGAGAACAGCCAAATTTTGGTCATTACCGGACCAAATATGGCCGGCAAATCAACTTTGCTTAGGCAGGTGGCTTTAATCATAATCTTAGCCCAAGTGGGCAGCTTTGTGCCGGCCCGGGAAGCTCGTTTGGGTATAGTTGACCGTATCTTTACGCGCATCGGAGCCACGGATGACCTTACGCGCGGGAGGAGTACTTTTATGGTGGAAATGGAAGAGGTGGCCCATATCTTAAAAAACATAAGTGCCCGGAGCCTAATTCTGCTCGATGAAATCGGCCGGGGAACGAGCACTTTCGACGGCCTCTCCATTGCTTGGGCTGTTACAGAATTTTTGCATGATGAAGCTCCCAGTCGCCCTAAAGCTCTTTTCGCTACCCATTATCACGAGTTAACGGAACTAGCTCTTACCAAACCCCGCATAAAAAATTTTCACGTGGCGGTGAAAGAGTGGAATGATCGGGTAATTTTTTTGCGCAAACTGATTCCTGGAGGAACAAGCCGAAGCTATGGGATTCAGGTTGCTCGTTTAGCCGGTCTGCCTGAGCCAGTAATTGAGCGGGCCAAAGAAGTACTAAATAACCTGGAGCAGGGAGAATTCACTGAGGGAGGGATACCCAAATTAGCCCTTTCGCGCAAAAAAAAGGTTACCTGGGATTCCTTACAGATGCCCCTTTTCCAAAACCCTCCCGATCCACTGCGCGAAATGCTCAAAAAAATTGATCCCAACCAAATAACCCCCCTGGAAGCTCTAAACCTTTTAAATGAACTTAAAAAACGTTTAAATGAATAATTTAATTAACCAAAAGTAGCCATTTATTTTATGCGGCCATTAATAGTTATTAATGGGAGCATAAAATAAACGACATCTTAAGGCGTGGTTCGGCAAGCCCCAAGGGCTGGCCCTACGAGAAAATAAAAAAACCTCAAATGTAGGGCAAGGGCTTGTCCCTGGCCGCATTTGGTTTCATTTCCTATGGACAATTGCGATACAATTTCATTGGGGCAAGCCAACAAAGTCAGAGCATAGAGGAAGATAAGAGTGATAACTGTAAATATTTAATTGCTCCGATTAATAAGTAATTTAAAGGGAGGTCTATTATGCCAGTTTCAGGTTCAGAAATAGTAAAATTGCTTCCGGGAAGAAAACCTTGTAAAGACTGTGGCTTCCCGACCTGTTTTGCCTTTGCCATGAAGTTGGCTACAGGTGGAACTACCTTGGATAAATGTCCCTATTTAGCCCCTGAAGCAAAAGCCAAGCTCGAAGATTTACTCGCCCCGGCGATTAAATTAGTAACCATAGGAGTAGGGGACAATAAGGTGCAGGTGGGCAATGAAGAAGTCATCTATCGCCACGAGAAGACTTATGTTCATCCTCCAGGAATCGCCCTGCTCATCTCGGATACAGAGAGCGAAGAGCAGATAGGGGAAAAAATTAAGAAAGTAAAAGAAATGCAATTTCCCTGGGTAGGATTGACCCTCAAAGCGGAACTGCTGGCCCTGCAATTTGCCTCGGGAGATAAAAATAAATTCCTTTCTTTAGTCAAAAAGGCTGCCGATTCAGGGTTGGGGATAATTCTCATCTCTGAAAATACGGAGGCCCTTTTGGCGGCCCGAGACATATGCGCTGATAAGAGGCCTTTGCTTTATCCCATCACCAAAGATAATATTGACATGGCCATCCCTAAGATTAAAGAAAAGCCAACACCTTTGGGTGTTCGCGGAACAAATATTGAAGAACTTATTCCTCTGACCAAGAAATTGAAAGAGGCTGGAATTGATGAAGTGGTTTTGGATCCAGGATCCAAGAATCTGCAGGAGGCCATTAGAGATCAAACGCTTATCAGAAGGGCTGCTATAAAACAAGGCTTTAGACCTTTGGGCTATCCGACAATTGCTTTCCCTTGTTTTATGGAGAAAGATAGGCTCAAGGAAATTCTGACGGCCTCTGTTTTTATTACCAAATTTGCAGCTTTGATTGTTCTTTCGGATTTTGATCAATATACTCTGCTGCCCTTATTAGTCCAGCGGCTCAATATTTATACCGATCCACGCTTCCCCATGGCTGTAGAAGAGAAGTATTATGAAATAGGAAATCCTGATGAAAATGCTCCCGTCCTGATAACTTCAAATTGGGCCCTCACTTATTTCATTGTCTCTTCGGCCATTGAAGCCACAAAAATTCCCGCTTATTTGTGCGTCAAGGACACCGATGGGTTAGGGGTACTCACTGGCTGGGCGGCCGGCAAATTCACTGGCGATCAAGTGGGTGCGATGATAAAAAAATCCGGGATTGAAAGTAAGGTCAAAAACAAAAAAATCGTCATTCCGGGGAGAGTGGCCCGGATCAAAGGAGAACTCGAAGATGCTTTGCCGGGATGGGAAGTTGTCGTAGGGCCCAGAGAAGCAGCCGGAATCGGGGCATTTCTGCCAGAATATTTGAAGACTTTAAGAAAATGATGGGGGTAATAAAAGAGAAACTTAACTTCATCTTACAAAAACACCATGGAAAACAAGATGGGTTAATCACCATTCTCCTGGAGATTCAAAAAGAGTTTGGTTATCTGCCTAAAAAAGCAATGCTCGAGGTAGCCAAATTTTTAGGTAAGAATCCCGTGGATATATGGGGGGTGGCTACTTTTTATAATCAATTTCGCTTCACCCCCTTAGGTAAGAATCATATAAAAGTTTGCCTAGGGACCGCCTGCCATCTGGCAGGCGGTCCCTCAGTCTTAGAGGCCCTGGAAAGGGAATTAAATATTAAAGTAGGGGAAACCTCGCCAGATGGACAATTCAGTCTGGAGCGAGTTGCCTGTATTGGATGCTGCATGTTAGCCCCGGTTATGGTGATCAAAGACAAAATTTATCCCAAAATGAGCCCTTTTAAAGTAGAAGAATCATTGATCCCATTCAGGCCGAAAGACCAGAAAGAATAAACCCATCAAAACTGGCCAGATAAAGGAGCTTACTCCTTGACCTTTACCGAAATTAAAAAAAAAGCTCAAGATTACTGGGAGCTCTTGGAAAAGAAACCACACATACTTGTGGGCGCGGCAACCTGTGGTCGGGCAGCGGGGAGCATGGAAGTCATCGAGGCCTTTAGAAATGAATTAGCCCGCCAGAAAATTGAAGTACCCGTTATAGAGGTAGGATGTATTGGTCTATGTTATGCTGAACCTTTAGTAATTATCTCCAAACCAGAATCCTTCCGGGTTGTTTATGCCAACATAACCCCGGAAATGGTTCCCCGGTTGGTAGAAGGATATATCATAGGGGATGATCCCTGTCTGGAGTTAAGCCTGGGTACTCTGGAAAAAAATGATCATGGAGGAACTTTTATTCCGGAGCTTCCCCGATTTGAACATGAGCTTCGTCTGATTTTGAGTCGTTGCGGATATATCGATCCAGAGAATATTTTTGCCTATATTGCCCATGAAGGATATGTTGCTCTGGAAAAAGCCTTAAGCATGACTCCAGAACAAATAATAGAGGAGATCAAAAATTCTGGTCTGCGGGGCAGAGGCGGCGCTGGCTTTCCCACGGGGTTAAAATGGGAGTTGTGCCAAAGAGCGGCCGGGCAGATTAAATATGTTATAGCCAACGCTGATGAGGGAGATCCCGGTGCTTTCATGGACCGGGTGATTTTAGAGAGTGATCCCCATGCCGTAATTGAAGGGATGATCATTGCCGGGTATGCTATTGGGGCCCGCCAGGGTTATATTTATATTCGGGCTGAATACCCCTTGGCCATCGAGAGAATTCGCCGGGCTATAATTCAAAGTAAAGAAAATGGATTTTGGGGAGACAATATATTAGGAAGCGGTTTTACTTTTCATATTGACATTGCCGAGGGAGCGGGGGCTTTTGTCTCTGGGGAAGCAACAGCTTTGGTGGCCGCCATGGAAGGGAAAAGAAGTGAACCCAGAGTGAGGCCACCTCGACTTTCAGAAGTTGGACTTTGGGGCGCTCCTACTTTATTGAACAACGTGAAAACTTTTGCTTATGTACCTTTTATTATTAATAACGGTAGCAAAAAGTTTGCTGATATAGGAACTAAAGATAGTAAGGGTACCGCTGTTTTTACCCTAGCCGGAAAAATTCAATATCCAGGTTTGGCGGAAGTACCCATGGGGATTAGCCTTAAAAAATTGGTTAATGATATAGCGGGAGGAATGCGAAATGGGAGGAAATTCAAGGCCGTCCAGATAGGTGGTCCTTCCGGAGGCTGTATCCCGGAAAGCTTGGGCGACTTACCCATTGATTTTGATTCCCTCAAAGAAGCTGGTTCGATGATGGGCTCCGGAGGGATGATTTTCATGGATGAAGAGGACTGTGTAGTAGATACAGCGCGCTTCTTCCTCGATTTTACGACCAAAGAATCTTGTGGTAAATGCGTAATGTGTCGTCTGGGAACTTTCCAGCTCCTGAAAATTCTCGAGGATGTCTGCGCCGGGCGGGCTAAGATGGAAGACTTGGGGCTAATGAAAGAGCTGGCCGAAGATATTCAGATGGGATCTCTATGCGGTTTAGGGCGCTCGGCTCCTAATCCTGTTTTAACCACTCTGCGCTATTTTGCTGAGGAATATAAGGCGCACATCCAGGAGAAACGCTGCCCGGCTTTGGTGTGCAAAGAGCTGATCGCTTATTATATTCTCCCGGAAAAATGCGATCGGGCCTGTGAACACTGTATGCTTGTCTGTCCCACCGAAGCTATAAAAGGAGGGAAAGGGGAAATCAAGGTGATCAACCAGGAGAAGTGTTCCAAGTGCGGCACCTGTCTGGAGGTTTGCCCTCCCGAATATCGGGCAGTGGTTAAAATTTCTCCAGTGCGTAAATTACCAACTGTCCAAAGAGAACAAATTATTCCCCCAAGCAAGGGAGATTAACATGGCCAAAATAATCGTGTGCACAGGAAGAGGGGGGGCCGGGAAATCAACCTTTGTGGCTTTAATGAGTCGCTATTTACCCTCCCCTGCGCTCCTCGTTGATTTAGATCCAGATTTGAGCCTGGCTGATATGTTAGGAATTGACCTGGCCAAAGAAGGAAAGAAGACTCTCGTAGAAGCTCTTTACCAGGCGGTGAAGGAAAGGCAAAGAGGAGGCAGTCCCCTTACCCCGGTTGAGGAACGATTTGCCGGCCTGCTGTGGACAGAATCCTTATACGAAGGGAGAGGGTTTGATCTGCTTACTTTGGGGGTAAAGGATCTAGAAGGGTGTTATTGTTTTCCCGATCATCTATTAAGGAAAACAATTTCTAAACTCGCTAAAAATTATAAAAATTTAGTAGTTGATTCTCCGGCGGGGCTGGAACATCTAAATCGCCATGTGGTCTCCGAAGTTGATGATTTGTTTGTTATTCTGGACCCTTCGGAAAAATCACTAACCCATATCAAAAAAGTTAAAATTATTTTGCGGGAAGTAGGCATGATCTATCGCCGTTTTTATTTAGTGGGAAATTATATGTTCGATGAAGGGGCGGAGCAGCATTTTGCCGCTGCCGGGGAAGTTTTTCTGGGGCGTATTGAATATGATCCTCAAGTGGAAAAGTATAATCTGCAAGGAAAAAGCCTGCGCGAACTGGCCGCTGATTCCCCGGCCTGTCAGTCGGTAAAAAAGATCTTAGAAAAAGCGGGGGTGATCTAAGGTGAGCAGAATCGAGGTTGTTACGGGGCGGGGGGGAACAGGGAAGTCAACTTTTACAGCCCTCATGACCAGGTATCTCCAGACCAAAAAACTGCTACTCATTGATCTTGATCCTGATGGCAGCCTGCCCAAAATGCTCGGGGTAGACTTAGAGCAAGAAGGCATCCTCACTATTGCTGATGGCTTGGCTAGAGTGATGGAAAAGGGGAAAGTGGGTAAAGGGCAGGAAGATACGCCCCATATATTGCAAGAGATGCTGACTGCCGGGAAGATCATCTACCGGGATGATAAGTTTGATTTAATTACCCTGGGCACAAAATTTGCCGCGGGCTGTTATTGTTTGCCTGATGAACTGATAAAGGAGACTATCAGAAATATCCAAAAAAATTATGACCTAATTTTAGTAGATTCTCCAGCTGGATTGGAGCACCTGAACCGCAAAGTAACTCCGGATATTGATGCGCTCTTTGTTATCCTTGACCCATCGGAAAAATCGGTCAAACATATTGAGCGGATCAAATATGTAATCAAGGGAGTAAATATTAAATACCGGCAATTTTATCTCGTGGGTAATTATCGGTTTACGGAAGAAACAGAAGGCTTTTTACGGCGTAGCGGGGAAAAATTCTTGGGCAGGGTTGCTTATGATCCTCTGATCAGGGAGTTCAATTTGAAAGGAGAATCCCTCTTAAAGATTCCAGATGATTCCCTGGCCTCTCTCTCCGTTAAAAAAATATTGCAAGAGGCAGGTTATGCTATTTGAGGACATTTCCAAGCAAGGTTTTGAGCTCACTATCCGCATGGCTACGCAGAAACTTTCCACCATGCCGATAGAAGAAGTTTGTCAAAGAAGTGGAGCTGCGCTAATAGATGATCATCATCTGCGCCTCATTTATCTAAATCGGCTTTATCGCGTGAACGCCTCTACAGGGGAGATAACCCTGGTGGATAAAAAGGAAGATGTAGTCCCTATAAGGGACCAAATATTAATCCTGCACTATTTAACCCAAGCCCGAGGCACGCCCTTTACCAATAAAGTTATCACCTATGGGCAGATAGAAGGGGCTAAATTCTATACGCCAATTTTTTTGCAAAGGAGTCTACAGCCCATCCTCAAAAATTTCGGTCAGCGCCCAGAATTACTCCTCGATCTGGCCCAGAGAATAGGAGGCCAAAAAGCCCCCTTTGGGGATATATCGGTACGTATTGATCCCTTCCCGCACGTGCGGATCTTCATTATTCTCTGGCGAGGAGACGCAGAGTTCCCGGCCAATGGCAATATTCTCTTCGAT
>CAZAGD010000109.1:0-19503 GCA_964484485.1 uncultured Syntrophaceae bacterium | reverse complement strand
CCGGATCGAATATGCCATTAGTGCGGAGATGACTGAGGAACTGCGGGCAGCCATTGAAGCCCTTCCGGAAGAGGCCTGGAAACCTCTGCGAAAGATCACGGATCAAGGTTTGATCGCAGGACGAAAAGAGTGGGCCGAGGTGGAGTTTGTTCCCAGCCAACCTTCCCGGAAAAAGATGATGAAACCGGATCGCTACCTGGCCATCCGCATCCGTCCTTCCCAAGGAGAACTCTTCCGGGATGGCCATCCTTATCATTATTTTTCGGTGGTCACCAACATGTGGAGTTGGGATGGGGAGAGATTGCTGCGGTGGCAGAGAGAACGCTGTGGAACGATTGAAAAGATCCATGATGTGATGAAGAATGATTTGGCTGCGGGAGTATTGCCCTCGAAGTACTTCTTTGTCAATGCGGCCTGGTGGAGACTCAATACCCTGGCCTATAACATCCTTTCGGTCCTGAAAAGAGAAGCCTTGCCCCAGAGCTGGTGGCCTCTGCGCCTCAAGGCCCTGAGATTCCACCTCCTCAACCTTGCCGGAAGAGTCGTGGAACACGCCCGAAAACTCTTTCTCAAGATCACCCAAAATCATCCCCATCTCCTGATCTATAAGGAAGCTCGGAAAAAGCTACTTCTCTTTTCTTCCGCCTGAGTACCTTTTTATCCAAAACCATAACATACAAATCCTGACTCCGACAGTCGAAAGGAAAAGTTTTCCTAAAAATCTTCTCTGAAAAACTCTTTACAAGTTTTTTATACTTTCTCATCCATTTTTTTCTGACAAAGTCAGATCCACCTCTGGCAGAAATACCCTCTTTATCCAATCCTCCCCCCTAATTATCTTTAAAATGAACTTCATCCCCAGAATCCAAATATTTGATTACGGATTATGGCACTAACAATTCGTCTTGCTTTATATATGATTTTTCTTTAAATTATTATATGGTTTACTAGATAAGGTAGAAATTTAGGCAGGGGAGGGCAAAATGAAAAGTAAATTTTTTATTATTCTCGCAATCGTGTTTTTTTTAATTTTAACAAACGGCACTTATGCCCAGACTTATCCCACTAAACCTGTTAGTCTTATGGTGGCTTATCCTGCTGGAGGAAGCACGGATGTTGGAGCCAGAATTTTAGCTTCTATTGCTGAAAAAGATTTAGGCCAACCAATAGTTGTTATCAATAAAGCTGGCGCCGGTGGTCAAGTAGGATGGACGGAACTGGCTAAACAAAAGCCTGATGGCTATTACATCGGTTTTATAAACCTCCCTGCTTTAAATGCTACTATTCTTGACCCCGCTCGGAAAGCTACCTTTCATATTGATTCTTTTACGCCAATTATCAACCAAGTTCTTGATCCCGGGGTAATATATGTAAAACCGGACAGCCCTTTCCAAAGTATTAAGGATCTAATTAACGAGGCCCAAAAACGCCCGGGCCAGATAAGAGCTGGGACAACAGGAATTCTCGGCGATGACCATTTGGCCATATTAATGCTGGAAGAGGCGGCCAAAGTTAAATTCCGGATTGTCCATTTTGATGGCGACTCACCTCAGCTTACCGCCCTCTTAGGCGGCCAGATTGATGTTAGTTTTCTAAATGTGGGGGGAATTACCCCCAGAGTAAAGTCCGGCCAAATCAAACCACTCTTAGTAATGGACAAAGAAAGATCAAGATTTTACCCAGAAGTCCCCACTTCGGTTGAAGTTGGTTATCCAACGGTCATCTCTTCTTCCACTCGTGGTATAGCTGGTCCTAAAGGTCTTCCCGAGCTGATTGTCAAAAAACTACAAACTGTATTTAAGAAAGCTATGGAAAATCCCGAACACGTGGATAAGATGGATAAAGCTGGGTTAGCTGTCAAAATTATGGTTGGCGAGGAATACGCCAGCTATATAAAAGAACTCCACGAAAGAATGAAAAAGTTGGTAGAAGTAGCCCGCCAGGAAAAATAAAGCAGCATGGAATGAAAGAAAAATTTTCCAGGTAAGCTTCTATGCCCAAAATTTCTTAAATTTTTTGTTGCAACTTTTTTATTTTAAAGGCTAGATTTAAGCAAAAGGTCTTAAGTTAAGGAAAACGGAATTGATCGAAAAATGAACTCTATCGCCCAGCCAATTTATGACTTGCATCATGATTGAACTTCTTTGTTTGTGCTAAATTTAAATATAATGCATATAATTTACTCTTAAATTAATTTTAAAGGAGCATACCAAAAGTGGGTTTAATTATTTTTTCCTATTTGTGCTTCCTAATATTTCTGGCCGCAGCAGGAGCGCGTATTTATAAACAAAAAAGACTTCCTATGCATTTGCGCTGGGAAATTTATCCAGTACAACATGAACCAGGGCGAAAGGCGCAATATGGTGGTTCCTATATGGAAGAACCTAATTGGTGGGAAAAAGAAAGGCAGAGCTCTATCTGGAATGAAATCAAGTATATGGTTCCGGAAATCCTTCTTTTACGTGGTTTATGGCAAAATAATCGTCATCTCTGGCGATTATCCTTCCCTTTCCATTTTGGTCTTTATTTAGTCCTGATCACAATGGGGCTTCTTTTTATCGGTGCTTTAGCAATGATTGGTGGGGCTATAATTTCCCCTCAGGCTGGAGGGTGGGCTTCCTTTCTTTACTATCTAACTATTCTTTTGGGCTTCGCGGGCTTATCCTTAGCAACGATTGGTGCTGGGGGGCTTTTGATTCGCCGCTTCCGCGATCCGGAACTTAAAGCATATTCGAGCCTGGCGGATTATTTAAATTTAATTTTTCTGCTTATTTTTTTAGTGATAGCCCTGCTTACTTGGTTGATTCACGATCAGGCCTTTGAGGGGGGCCGCGCTTATATATACAGCCTTCTTACCTTTGGCCAAAAGTCGATCCCTTATGCGACTGAGCGGACAATTTTAGGTTGGCTGACCATTTTCAATGGCTCGATTATTCTTGCTTACATTCCTTTTACCCATATGGCTCATATGTTTATGAAATTCTTCACCTACCATAAAATCCGCTGGGAGGATGCTCCTAATCTCAAAGGAAGTAAGATTGAAGCCGCTGTTCAAGCTAACCTTAGTTTAAAACCCACTTGGTCTGCCCCCCACATTGGAGCTGATGGCCGGAAGACTTGGGCTGATATCGGCCTCAAATTACCAGAGAATAAAACCAGAGGATAAAAATGGATAATATAATCTCTCCTGTGGACTTTTCTAAAAAAACGAAAAAACTCGCTCATATTAAACCTGACCAGTTACCTCCCCTCCCACCACCTTATGAGGATTTTAATGAAATGCCTATACCGGAACTGCCGGAGGAAAAAATAGCTAAAGTCGAGGCTTCTCTGGACGACACTATCGCCTTGGCGATTCCCAAACCTATGTCTCCAGAAGAAGAAGAAAAATACATGCGGGCTTTCCTTTCTGGTCTTCAAAAACTATTTGAAAAGGAAAATAATTGGACTTTTTTACAACCCCTCCTTCTTTCCATGGAACATTGCGCTAAATGTCAGACTTGCTCAGAAGCCTGCCCCATTTTTGAGATGAGCGGACGGCAGGAAATTTATCGACCTTCCTTTCGCTCTGAAGTTTTAAGACGGATCTACAACAAATATATCCGCAAGGGCGGCAAAATTCGCTCTAAATTTACCGGGGATATTGAACTTAACTGGACCACTATTGCCCGTTTGGGTGAACTAGCCTACCGCTGCACCCTCTGCCGCCGCTGTGCCAGCGCCTGCCCCATCGGTGTCGATAATGGCCTAATCACTCACGAAATTCGTAAGATCTTCTCTCAAGAATTGGGCCTTGCTCCGAAAGAAATTCACGAGAAAGGAACCCTGCAGCACCTCCGCGTCGGTTCCAGTACAGGGATGGGGCCGGAAGCCATCAAAGACTGCCTAGAATTCATTCAGGAGGAAATGGAAGAAATAACCGGATATAAAGTCGAAATCCCTTGGGATAAAGAAGGAGCGGAAGTTCTTCTTCTGCACAATGCGGGCGAAGTTCTCTCTTGGCCAGAGAATGTAGGCGCATTCGCCATAATCTTTCAAGCTGCCGGCGTTTCCTGGACGCTTTCTTCTGAAAGAATAGGTTATGATGGTGTAAATTATGGGGTCTGGTATGATGATGTCCAATTGGCCAGAATCGCTTTACAGCAAGCAGAGGTTGCTAAAAAACTTAAAGTAAAAAAAATAGTTATGGGCGAATGCGGCCATGCCCATAAAGCTTTTACCGTAATTGCTGACCGGATATTACCTCCTGATTTAAATATTCCTCGCGAATCCTCCTTGGTAGTTTTGGATGAAATCGTGAACTCGGGAAAGCTAAACTTAGATCCTTCGCGGAACAACTTTCCGGTTACTCTACATGATCCCTGTAATATTGTTCGCCTTATGGGGATAGTGGAACCGCAGCGGCGCATTTTAAGAAAAATTGCCCCCAAATTCCGAGAAATGACCCCCCATGGAGTTGCCAATTATTGCTGCGGAGGGGGGTCTGGGTTTGCGATCATGTCCAGTTATAACTTCGCAGAATGGCGCAAATTAGTCAGTAGCCGCAAGAAATTCCTGCAAATCCTTGAGGCTTTTAAAAATGAGCCCTTAGAAGTCCCTAAATATGTATGCGCTCCATGTTCAAACTGCAAAGGGTCTATTCGCGATATCTTAGAATTTTATAAAGCCAAAGAGCGCAGCCATATTTACTATGGCGGCTTGGTCGAATTAATTGTAAACGCCATGGCCGATACGCAAAAGCCCATAATTAAGTTTGATTAAAAATAGAAATCTGGGCCGCCAGCCTTTTATGATCTGGTCTTGCGGAGTAATAAACATCTTCCTAATTTTTCTTGAAAAAAAATTCTTAGCGATTTATCTTAAAGGCCTTAGTTAGTTTAGAATTTATAGAGGGAGGGATTTATATGCCTGGACCCTTACAAGACATACGTGTTTTGGATATGACTTGGGCTTTGGCTGGACCTTATTGCACGATGCTCTTAGCTGATTTGGGAGCCGAAGTAATCAAGGTAGAAAACCCCGAAGGAGGTGATCCTTCGCGTAAGAATTTTCCATTTATTGACGGAGTAAGTTCTTATTTTTTAAGCATCAACCGCGGGAAGAAAAGTATAACCGTAAATTTACAACACCCCCAAGGCAAAGAAATCATCCTTTCTTTGGCCAAAAAATGCGACGTCTTGGTGGAAAACTTTCGCCCGGGAGTTATGGATAGATTAGGGCTGGGGTACTCGGCTGTGGAAAAGGTGAATCCCCGAATTATATATGCTTCTTGTTCTGGTTTTGGCCAGACAAGTCCTTATGCCCACCGACCAGCTTATGATGTTATTGTCCAAGGAATGGGGGGCACTCTTTCTATAACTGGTGAAGAAGGAGGACCGCCGGTTCGTGTCGGCTTTTCCATCGGAGATTTAGGGGGTGGCATATTTACAGCTATAGGAATTCTCTCTGCTTTGCATGAACGGGAGAAAAGCGGCCAGGGCCAAAGAATTGACGTCTCCATGTTAGATTGCCAAATGGCTTTCTTAGAAAATGCTTTTGCGCGCTTCTTTGCTACCGGAGAAGTTCCCCAAAGGATCGGTACCCGCCACCCGGTGCTTACCCCTTTTCAGGCTTTTCCCACCAAAGACGGTTATGTAGTGGTGGCCGTCGCCCGCCAAGATTGGTGGGAAAAATTTTGTCAACTCTTAAATTTGCCTGAACTAATTACTGATGAGCGTTTCCAAAATAATATAACGCGCACAAAGAATCACAAAGCTTTGGAAGAAATTTTAATTCCGGTCATGCGCACCCGCACTACTGCTGAATGGGTGGCGCAGATGGAAAAACTGGACATAGCCTGCGGCCCGGTTAACACGATCCCCCAAATAGCTAATGATCCGCATACTGCTGCGCGCGAAATGATTACGCAAGTACACCATCCTAAAGCCGGAATGCTCAAAGTAGTTAACAGCCCTATCAAACTCTCCCGCACATCTGTCAAACTGGAAAAAGCCTCTCCCGAACTGGGAGAACATACCGAAGAAATATTATCTAATTTGCTGGGGCTGAGTAAAGAGCAGATAAAGGAATTAAAGGCTGCGAAGGCTATCTGATTAAAAAAGGAGCCAAAACTTTAGAAGGGATAGCGCCCTCCCGGATGATCAGGGGTGAAGGCCCAGAAATATCCAGAACTGTGCTTGCCAGGCCGCCAGCCGTTTTACCCCCATCTAAAATGCCCTCCACCTTATTTCCTAAAGTCTCCATTACTTCTTGAGCTGTGGAGAGGCTTGGTTTTCCAGATAAATTAGCGCTGGTACCTGTGATTGGTTTGCCCACATTTTGCACCAATTTTTGCGTCAAAGAGTTGCTGGAAATACGCAAACCCACTTTTCCTGTATTTCCAGTAATTAGGGGAGAAAGATGTGTCTGCGCTTCAAAGATTAAAGTTAAAGGACCCGGCCAAAAATTATCCATTAACTTCTGGGCTAAAGGAGGGATTCTTTTTACTAAGGGCGCGACCCAACTTTTTTCCGCCAAAATAAGGAGGAGAGGCTTGCCCTCTTCTCTTCCTTTTATTTCAAAGATTCGCCGCAGCGCCTGCTCATTAAAAGCTTCCGCGCCCAGGCCATAAAAAGTCTCGGTGGGGAAAGCAATTACGCCTCCCTTTAAGATGATGGCACTGGCTTGCTTAATTCCTTCAGGGTCGGCCTTCAAAATAAGGCAGCTCATTTTTTGTTTTTCTCCAAAGCCTCTTGGCGCAACATCCGCCGCAGAATTTTTCCGGAAGGAGTCTTGGGCAGGTTAGTACGAAATTCCACTTGCGTCGGAACTTTATACTTTGCCAAGTTTTGGCGACAAAAATTAAGAATTTCTTCTTCCGAAGCTGTTTGACCTGGCTTTAAAACTACGTAGGCCTTTACAGTTTGCCCGCGATACCGATCAGGAATGCCTACGGCTACGGCCTCGGCAATTTTGGGGTGCTCCAAAAGAACTTGATCAATATCTTTAGGATAAATATTGAAACCGCCGGCAATAATCATATCTTTTTTGAGATCCAGAATATAAAAATATCCTTCTTCGTCCATGCGGGCAATATCACCTGTATAAAGCCATCCATCACGGATGGTCATAGCCGTCTCTTCCGGATGCTTCCAGTAGCCTTTCATCACTTGCGGGCCTTTAAGGCAAAGTTCCCCAACTTCCCCAGGAGCTAAAACTTTCTCTCCTGTTTCCAAATCCACAATTTTAGCCAAAGTATCCGGATAAGGGAGGCCTACGCTCCCTAATTTGCGTTTACCAAAGATGGGATTGCAGTGCGTAGCTGGAGAAGCCTCGGCTAAACCATAACCTTCGGTAATCCTGGCGCCAGTCAATTTCTCAAACTCTTCTAAGACTTCTATAGGCAAAGGAGCTCCCCCACTATAACAGACGCGCAAACAAGATAAATTGAACTTTTCGGCGTCTTTTTCTTGCGCCAGGGCCACGAACATCGGCGGAACTCCCGGGAAAAAGGTAGGCTGGTAACGACGAATAGCCAGAAGTGTTTGACGGACTTCAAAGCGGGGCAAGATTACTAAAGTAGCCGCTAAACTTAAGGGCATATTCATAGCCACAGCCATGCCGTAAACATGGAAAAAAGGCAAAACGGATAAGAAAACTTCCTTGCCTTTCCGCGCCCGCACGGCCCAACTTATGAGCTGGCAGGTGTTAGCTACTAAATTGCCATGGGTAAGGACCACAGCCCTAGTTCCTTCGGCAATGGCTCCACTGTATTGCAGCACAGCCTCATCTTCAGGGCATATTTCTATTTTGGGCAATGAGCCATGCATGTATTTGGCCAGCAAAGATTCCAGAGCAAAAATCCCTTGCGCCGGCAAATCTAAAATACGGATTTTCTTCTCGGAGGAAGGCTCTGGTGGCGCTCCCCAATCCTTCAGACAGGCGACTAAAATATGCTCTAAATAGCTGTCCTTCTTTATTGAAGTCAACCGGGGGAAAAGATAGTCCGCCACAATGATCGTGCTCATCTGGGCATCTTTTAAGAAGAAAAGGAGTTCCCTTTCTACGGCCAAGGGATTGAGATTAACTACTATCGCCCCCGCTTGGAGGATAGCCTGATAGGCAATGACATAAGGAGGACAGTTGGGCATAAGGAGGCCAACCCGATCTCCTTTTTTAACCCCTAAAGCAAGCAAAGCCCCAGTCAAGGCATCAACATTCTTTTTTAGGTCTTGATAAGTAAATTTTTTTTCGCCAAATATAATGGCCACGTTTTCCCGAAAAGAGGCCGCAGTTTCTTGCCACAGGTTGGGCAATGATATTTGAGGGTACTCCAAATGTGGCGGCACACCCTCTTCGTAATTTTTGAGCCAAGGGGCGGCCAATTCTATTTCTCGATCCTTTTTTTCAGGTTTTTCCACCAACTACATCCTTAGAAATTTTATTAGCTTGCTGGGCTACTTTAGCTTTTAGCGATTGTTTAAAGTTAATTAATTTTTCTTTAAGCCCCTCATGTTTTCCGGCCAAGATTTGCACAGCCAAAATGCCGGCGTTGCGCGCCCCTGCTTTGCCTATGGCCATGGTGGCTACTGGCACGCCCGCGGGCATCTGGACAATGGAGAGTAAAGAATCGAACCCCAATAAGCTCGATTCTATAGGCACTCCAATTACTGGAAGAATCGTATGCGCCGCTATTACTCCCGGCAAGTGGGCAGCGCCACCTGCTCCAGCAATAATTACCTCTATCCCCTTTTCCGTTGCCTGACGGACATACTCTACTGTCCGCTCTGGTGAGCGATGAGCTGAAGAAATGGTTATTTCATAGGGAACGTTAAATTCTTTGAGAATCTGCGCCGCTTCCTCCATCACCGGAAGATCTGATTCGCTGCCCATAACGATAGCTACTAAAGATTTAACGCTCATTTGTTCTCCCTTCTAAGGGCCTTTTGCCCGATATCTTTGCGGAAATAAACCCCATCCCAGGAAATTTTCTCTACGGCTTTATAGGCCTGGTTTATTGCTTCGGCGATATTATTCCCCAAAGCAGTTACACCTAAGACTCTTCCCCCATTAGTAACTATTTTCCCTTCTTTTAAAGCTGTTCCCGCATGAAATATGTAAGTATTAGGAATCTTTGCTGCCTCCTCTAAGCCAGAAATTATCTTTCCTTTTTCATAAGTTCCTGGATAACCCTGGGAGGCCATGACTACGCAAACCGCTGCCCGTCTATCCCATTCTATCTCTACGCGGTCCAGATAGCCATCGATAACCGCTTCAAATACAGGAACTATGTCACTTTTCATACGCAAAAGAAGAGGCTGTGTCTCTGGGTCGCCGAACCGAGCGTTGAATTCCAGGACTTTTGCTCGCCCATCCTTGATCATCAGGCCAGCATAAAGGACTCCCTGATACTTTCTTCCCTCGGCGGCCAGGCCGCGAATGGCCTGGACCATTATCTCTTCCATGACTTGCTTATGCACATCATCGGTGACTACAGGAGCAGGAGAATAAGCCCCCATTCCTCCGGTGTTGGGTCCTCTATCCCCATCATAAATCGGCTTATGATCTTGAGCAGAAGGCAAAGGGAGAATTTTTTCTCCGTCGGTAAATGCCAAAAAGGAAGCTTCTTCTCCGGGAAGGTATTCCTCCACCACAACTTTTTTACCCGCCTCCCCAAAGGCTTTCTCTAACATAATCTGGGTTAAGGCCGCCTTAGCTTCATCTCTATTATTACAGATAATCACTCCTTTGCCAGCAGCCAGACCATCAGCCTTAATTACGAGAGGGTAGCTTTTTTCTTGGACGTACTTCCAGGCGGCAGAAAAATCATCGAAGACCTGAAAATCAGCGGCCGGAATGCCGTATTTTTTCATTAAAAATTTGGCAAAAGCTTTACTCCCTTCAATTTCCGCAGCTTTTTGGCTAGGGCCAAAAATACGCAATCCCTGGGATTTAAATTTATCAACTATCCCCAAAGTGAGGGGCACCTCTGGACCAACCACCGTAAGATCAATTTTTTCTTTTTGGGCCAATTCTAATAATGAATTTACATCTTCCGCAGAAATAGGTGGGCATTCAGCAAGTTCGGCTATCCCGGCATTTCCGGGGGTACAATAAACCTTCTTTACTCTGGAGCTTTGGGCTATCTTCCATACTAAGGCATGCTCTCTTCCGCCACCCCCGACTACTAATACCTTCATTTATTTCTCCTACTCAACTATTCTCTCTTTTCTAATTATATATTTGATTAGTAATCCCCCAATCAAATCATGAGGCAGCAATTTTCCTATGGAACGAGACGGAGCTGTAATTTTAATAGATTTGCCAAATATCGTAGGGCAAGGGCTTGTCCCTTGCCCTATGCGGCCAGCCATAAAGGCTTGCCCTCCAAAATGCTTAATACCCCACTTGCGGAAAATCTTTGTAAAGTTTTGAACATCTTCCGGTGTTTGCTCATTCATGCCTGCCTCTGGCCTGCCTCTGGCCCGCCTCTGGTCTGCTTCAGTCCTCAGGCGGAATTTCGACCCGGTCTCAGCGGGGCAAGGTATGGTCTAGTCATTTTATTTTATCTTGTAAATAATCCGCGATAGCTCGGTCATAGCGAGCCGTAAGTTGAAAAACTTTCTGGGCTAAACGGAAGTTTGTCTGGCGACTTACCACTCCTCCATTTCTCTTCATTTCCTCTAATACAGGCTTATAATCTGCCGGATCTACTAAAACCGTAACATAAGGGTAATTTTTAGCTCCGGCGCGCAACATAGCTGGCCCACCAATATCGATATTCTCTATCGCTTCCTCTAAGGTACACCCTGGCTTAGCAATAGTTGCCTCAAAAGGATAGAGGTTGATGACCACCATATCAATAGGCTTTATGCCATGTTCTACCATCTTTTGTTTATGTTCGGGATTATCACGGATGCCTAAGAGGCCGCCATGGATTTTAGGGTGAAGAGTTTTCACCCGCCCATCCAACATCTCTGGAAATCCTGTATAAGCAGAGATATCTATAACCTCTATTCCCTTTTCCCGCAAAGTGCGGGCCGTACCCCCGGTGGAGAGGATCTCCACTTTCATAGCCCGCAACTCCCCAGCCAACTCTTGGATACCAGTTTTATCCGATACGCTTATTATAGCTCGCTCAATTTTGGGCATAAATTCTCCTTTCCTTTATGTTTCCATCTTTTAGGCAACAATTATAGAGTATTTTTCCCGGGGGATCACCTCGCCGATTAGAGTGGCATCTCTTACTCCTTTCTTTAACAATAACTCTAAGAGTTTTTGACTTTGCTCTTTTGGTAAGGCAATCAATAAACCACCGGAAGTCTGCGGATCAAACAGAATAATTTTTTCTAAGGAAGGGATTTTTTCTCCCCAAAAAATTTCTGAGCCAAAATGTCCCTCATTGCAATATGCTCCTCCAGGTACCAAGCCCGAAGCCGCATAGTTTTTCACTTTCGGTAAAAAAGGGATTTGTTCATAAAAAAGACGCAGAGAAAAACCACATCCGCGGGCCATTTCCACCGCATGTCCTAAAAGACCAAACCCGGTTATGTCCGTGCAGGCATGGGCTTGGCATTCCCCCATAGCCTGGGCCGCTTGGTTGTTTAAAGCCACCATTTGCCTTGCAGCCGCTTCCAAGGCCTCTGTTTCAGCTAAACCCGCCTTTTGGGCAGTGGATATTATCCCGGTGCCTAATGGCTTAGTCAAAATCAGAACATCCCCTAATTGTGCCCCTTTGTTAGTTATTATTTTTTGGGGATGAACTGTACCCGTTACGGCCAACCCATATTTTAACTCGGCATCTTCTACTGTATGTCCACCCATGAGCACAGCGCCGGCTTCATGAACTTTTTCCAAGCCCCCCTGAAGAATTTCCGTGAGGACTGAGATGTCCAGAGAAAGACGCGGGAAGCAGATGATGTTCATAGCGGTCAGGGGGCGGCCGCCCATGGCGTAAATATCACTCAAAGAATTAGCCGCCGCAATTTGCCCGAAGAGAAACGCGTCATCCACTATGGGAGTGATTAGATCAATGGTCTGCACCAAAGCAGTATCTTCCGCAATTTTATAAACGCCCGCATCATCAGCTGTCTCTGTCCCCACTAACAATTGCGGGTGCTTTTCTAAAGGCAGGGGGGCTAAGGCTTTGGCCAAGTCCGCCGGACTCAGCTTCGCCGCTCAGCCCGCAGCCTTCACCATAGTGGTTAAGCGAACTTTGGTATTCACCCTTCTCCCTTTTCGCCTAATAATCTTCCTTAATGTCTACTTCCCACTCCATCGTCCAGGGAGAATAAAGGAAACGAAAAGCGCGCTGTCTCCCGGCCGCTCTATATTCTACCAAGCCGCGGAGAAGAGAAAAATAGAAAAGATTTTCAGCCCTATAAAGAGTGAAAAGAAAACTCAATTCATAGAGTTCCCTTTGGACATTCTGCCGGTGCACAAAGAAGCCCCATAGAAATCGCGACTCAATCTCACCTTGGGGATTACGGTAATATTCATAGAGACGAAGGAGCGGTCCCCAATTGCGTTCAAACCCTTCGTCATCTATAGGCAATAACGCCGGAAAATAAAAATGAACTGAACCTTCCTTGCGTAATCCATAATAAAATAAAGGCCAGATGCGCAAAGTATGTGCCCGCTTCCCCTCTTTACCCCAGATTTCGACCTGATCTTTGGAAAAAAGCAGATAACGCCGGCGGGACATACTATAATCGGCCGCTTCCTGGCGATCATACCAATACAAAGGCCAAAGGATATAGCCACTTTCCCTTCCTTCCCAATGTTTACGCCCGTAAAGGGGGAAAATACGGAATATTGATTTGTCTTCTCCCTTGGCCCATTGCAGAAAAGGCCAAAGAAAATCTATTTGCCTATAATGCTCATCTTCATCATAAGTATAATTGAAGAAAGGCCAGAGAATAGTATGTGTTGCTCGACGAGAAGAAGCTTGGGATACATAGAAAGGAAAAAACATGGAAATTTCTGTAGGGTCATCCGTATATAGATACCTTCTTTCAAAATGGAAAAAAGGCCAAAGAAAAAAAGACTTTTCATACTCCTTCTCTTTATTCTCGTATCCCAACAAGGGCCAAATTTTAAATCCTTCTCGGCCTCCTCCCGAAGTATGCGTAAAAATAGGCCAAAGAAAAGTATAAGTTTTATTTTCTCCTTCGCGAGAATCCGAATAAATGGGCCAGAGGACAAAATTCATTTCGTCCTTGCCAAAACGGTTCTTTAAAGATCCGCCCAGAGGGAAAAAGCCACCATAAGGTTCCCCTTTATCGGTTTCCCCCCAGAAAGCGAGAAAAAAATTTCTCTCCTTTTTTTCTCCTCTGGTTATATCCTGACGCGTTAAATAAAAAGGCATAAGATAAGACTGTACTTCTTGCGGCGTACTCTTATATTTGCCTAAAGGGTAAAAATATTCCAATTGGGTGTATTTATCTTCTTCTTTTTGCCAATAAAAGAAGGGACGGAATCCCACCTGGCTGCCAACTTGGTCCCGTCGATAAATGAAGAAAGGGCCGCCCACTTCCATGCTCACCCCATCCTTTGGTTCATCTTCAGTATAAAGAAAGAAAGGCGCAAAATTTTCCCGACGCGGACCGGGTTGTAAAGTGGCGCAAGCAGAAACACAAATGAGTAAAAGAAGAATAATTAAACTCTTTAAAAATCTCCGCCCATTGCTTTCTTGCTTAATATCTCCTCCTTAAATTTATCTGATCACATTGCCTAAGATGACTCCTAAAACAGTAACTGGGGTTACTTCTTGGATCCCTTCGGCAGCTTTGTTTATAGATTTAATTGCTTTCTTGGTATCGTCATAAAGGGTCTCATCTTTCACTAATTTTCCTAAAGTTCCTTCTCCACTCTCTATTTGTTTGGAAACCTTGTTCAAATTGGCTAATGTCTCCTTAGCCTCCACTATCGTCTCCTTCGTCTGCACATAAAGAGAATCATCCTTCACCAACTTCCCTAACGTCCCCTCCCCACTCTCGATCTGCTTAGATACCTTATTCAAATTGGCCAAAGTCTCCTTAGCCTCCACTATCGTCTCCTTCGTCTGCACATAAAGAGAATCATCCTTCACCAACTTCCCCAACGTCCCCTCCCCACTCTCGATCTGCTTAGATACCTTACTCAAACTGGCCAAAGCCTCCTTGGCCTCCACTATCGTCTCCTTCGTCTGCACATAAAGAGAATCATCCTTCACCAACTTCCCCAACGTCCCCTCCCCACTCTCGATCTGCTTAGATACCTTACTCAAATTGGCCAAAGTCTCCTTAGCTTCAGAAATGGTTTCTTTGGTCTTCTGGTATAGGGAGTCATCTTTAATAAGTTTTCCTAAAGTTCCTTCTCCTTTGGCAATGGTCTGCGTAATGTTTTGAAAAGAATCCAAAGTCTTTTTCGCCGAAGAGACAAGTTCCTTTACGGAACGTTCCCCTTCCTCTCCCCCCAAGGCCTGGCTTAAAGACTGGGTGACAGATTTGACATCTGTGCCGATAGCGCTAAGCTGGGCTAAGACGCGATCAACATCTATTGCCGGAGCACCCTCGGCAATTTTCTCTCCTGGTTTGACAAATTCCGGCCCAGGACCAGGTGCTATCTCTATATATTTTTCTCCAAGCAAGCCCGATGATTTAACATAGACCTTCGATCCTGCCGGAATTTTAACATTGATGGGTAAGTGCATGGTCACCCGCGCTTTTGTACCATCCAGGATAATTTCTTCCACCTTACCTACTTCCACTCCGGCAATGCGCACTTGGGAGTTTTTATCCAGCCCCGCTGCTGATTCCACGTGCGTATAGACGCGATACCCAACTTCGCGTACGGCAATCCTCCCTACCCGTACGGTAAAGTAAGTGAGGATGATAATTCCTAATACTACAAAAATGCCTACTTTAGTTTCCGTCGCTAAGCTTTTCATTTTCTTCCTCCTCAAAATTATATGGCCTGCCGGATAAACTCTGCTCCTTGGGTTATGGGGCCTAATACTTCCCCCCGAATAAATTGTTGGACTATTTCATTAGGAGAAGATTTAATTTCTTCTGGCGTTCCTACTTCGATGATCTTTCCTTGATAAAGCATAGCAATCCGGTCTGCTATGCGGTAGGCGCTCACCATGTCATGAGTGATGGCGATAGAAGTAACTTGCAGCTTCTCCCGCATGGTCACAATTAGCTCGTTAATTACATTGGCCATGATAGGGTCCAACCCAGTAGTAGGCTCATCATAAAGGAGAATGGCTGGTTCCATGGCAATGGCGCGCGCTAAGGATACTCTTTTCCGCATCCCCCCCGAGAGTTCAGCCGGCATTAGATTTTCTACATTTTGTAAGCCAACTAATTTTAATTTTTCTATCGCTATGCTTTTAATCTCTTCATCCGAAAGGTTGGTATGGCGCCGCAAAGCAAACCCCACATTTTCCCAAACCGTTAAAGAATCAAAGAGCGCATCTCGCTGAAAAAGCATACCAAATTTCTTGCGCAGCTCATTCCATTCCTCTTCGGTGAGATGAGAAATCTCTTGGCCGTCTACATAAATTTCCCCCCGATCATGGCGCAAAAGTCCAATGACACATTTAATCAGGACACTCTTCCCAGTTCCGCTTCCCCCAATCACCACCATGGACTCTCCTCTTTTTACTTCTAAATTAACTCCCCGGAGGACATGATTTGCTCCGAAAGATTTATGGACCTCCCGGAGGAGAATCATGGTGTCGGCAGGAATGCTCGCTGAATCTGCTAATTTTTTATCTTCCATTGGCAATTTGGGCTCGCTCGTAATCCCCTTGTTCCTGGAAAAAATTTTAGCTAATCCGGGCCACATTTTAAAAAATATTAGAGTTCTTTGTGCTCAGTATCTATTTTCTTTCTCCGTCAAGGAGAAAAGGTCAAATTTTTATCCTCAAGAATTAAAAGAAAAAAGCGGTAATAAAATAATTAGCAATGAGGATCAATAAGGAAGAAAGCACCACGGCGCGGGTAGTGGACTTGCCCACTCCTTCTGCTCCTCCCTGGGTATTGAACCCCTGATAACAGCCAATAATAGCGATGATCATGCCAAAGACACACGCTTTTAATAACCCTATATAAATGTCTTCCAAATCCAAATAATCATAAGTGCGCCGAATATAGATGGTCGGATTACTTCCCAAAAGCTCCACGCTAATAAGATAGCCCCCTAAAATGCCGATCACATCGGCAAAAATTGTCAGGATAGGCATAACAATGAGCGCGGCTAAAAAACGGGGAACAATTAAATATTTAATGGGATTCGTAGCTAAAGTATAAAGGGCATCGATTTGTTCCGTAACTTGCATAGTTCCCAACTCAGCCGCCATAGCCGAACCCACTCGGCCAGAAACCATCAGTCCCGAAAGGACCGGCCCTAACTCCCGCGTCATAGACAAAGCTACAACTGTACCCACAAAAGCTTCGGCATTGAACCTTTTAAACCCAGTGTAACTCTGCAAGGCTAAAACCATCCCGGTAAATGCCCCTGTGATTAAGACCACCGGAATAGATTTAACACCCACTTCCTCAATTTGTTTAAACAAATTGCGAAAATCAAAAGGAGGACGAAAAATTAAAGTCAAGGTCTTATAAAAAAGAATCATGACTCTTCCAGATTCGTCTAAAAACCTAAGGACCCTCAGACCTATATAGTTTATCAAGCTAAGCATTTTTATTTCGTGGTTACGGAATATACTCCATCCCAATCAGGGGGTGGTGGATTCTGCATAAGCATCCGGCATCTTTCTATATAAAGTTTACTCGGTTCATCTTCAGGAAACTTTTGCAAAATATTTTTCCAGATTGCTTCTGCTTTTGACCATTGCCGATTTTGGTATGCGGTCAAGCCTGCCTGAAATTCTTGAACTAACTCTCTTTGTTCAGAAGTCGCGGCAGAGGAGCGAGCCAGCAGTTCATAAATACGCACTGGCTGATCTTTTCCTTTCACCCGCACTAAATCCAACTCTCGCCCCAAGATTTCTCCCTGGACCAAAGAATAAGTAAATTCACTAATAATGATACTCGTGCCATATAATTTATTCAAACCTTCTAAGCGGGAGGCTAAGTTGACGCTATCCCCCATTACTGTATAATCAAAACGCTTCTCTGAACCCATGTTGCCCACTACCATAGAACCGGTATTAATGCCTACCCCAATATTTAAAATGGGCATTCCTTGATCACGCCATTTTTCGCGCCAGGTGCGCAAATCGGCCACCATATCTAAGGCTGTATAGCAGGCGCGTAGGGGATGATCTGGTTGTTCCAAAGGTGCTCCCCAAATAGCCATGATGGCATCTCCCATATACTTATCTAACAAGCCCTCATATTTAAAAATAATATCAGTCATTCTGCTCAAATATTCATTTAAAAACTTAACTAAATTCTCGGGAGACATTTGTTCAGAAAAGCTGGTAAATCCGCGAATATCGCTGAAAAGAACGGTTAGCTCTTTTTTCTCCCCTCCCAACTTTAACTTTTCTGGGTCCTTTAGCATCTGCTCCACGACCGCCGGACTCAGGTAATACTGAAAAGCGCCCCGGATTTTCTTCTTTTCTTTTTCTTCCGTTAGGTAACGATAGACGGTTAAGGCTAAGTTGGTCAAAATTATGTTGGCTAAAGGATAGACCATGTTTATCCAGATGCCTTTATACTTAAACAAATAGTAAGCAGCTAAAGGGAAAAGAATAAAAAGGAGGCCAGCGTTAATTGTCCCCCAGATGGCTTTAGTTTTAGGCAAAATTAAGCCTAATATAACACCTACGGTTATAATATTGATGATATCAAAAATAGTCACCCAATTAGGTCGATAAAGGAATCGTTGTTTGAGGATTGTATCAATGATATTAGCATGGATTTCTATGCCCGGAAAAACTTGGCCAAAAGGAGTCACCCGCATATCATAAATACCTATAGCTGTAGCACCAATGAGCACAATTTTATCTTGGAAATTTTCTTTGGGGATCCGACCATGGAGGATATCAGTTATGGAATAATGGGGAAAAGTTCTGGGGGGGCCACAATAATTAATTAACAATCTTCCTTCTTCATTAACCGGGATAGAGATTTCCCCCAGATTAACTTTCTCCACTCCGAATTCTGCTAATTGTAACAACAAGGGTGGCCCATCAAAAAATTTTTGGAGAACAACCAGGCTTAAAGGACAAAAATATTTTCCTGCATATTTAATCACTAAAGGAGCCCAGCGTACTGTGCCATCCTGATCAGGAAAGATATTAAAAAAACCTGCTCCCTGGGCAGCTGCGGAGATAACCGGTATATTCATCTGGATGTCTTCGGCCTCAAATACATAAGCTCCTTGGGCTTGGGTGGATGAATATCTTACCAAATTATATGCAGTCAGAGTGCTCAAATCTTCGCTATGTTTTTCTTGGGCAGATGACTCGGCCGAAGAAAAAAGGAAGAAATATCCTAAAATGGACCTCTGGGAATTGGCTACCGCTTGAGCAAGCATTCGGTCATGATCAGCCATGGCCAAGGCTTGGTTTAGATAATTTTCTAATTCTGAATTTTTAATCTGGGAGTCTTTTATCTTTTGAGCAATAGCCTGCAAAATCTTCAGTTCTGAATTTTGATCAGGTTCGGCCCAAACTAAATCGAGACCAATGACTTTCGGTTTATAGTGGGTCAAGATATCCAACAGGCGCGCCATAACAGTCCTTGGCCAAGGCCAACGGCCGAGCTCGTCCAGAGACTTTTCATCGATGGTCACCAAGACTACTTTTTCACTGGTGGATATTATCCCGCGTGTAAGGAAGCGCAAATCTAAGGTTTTCAATTCCAGGAGGTACAAGAAATCCAGATCAATATAAAAAATAATTAATACCGCTAAGGTAGCCAAAAGCGCTATTTTAATCCCTGAAATTCGCCAAATCTTCAGCTTTTCACCTTTTGCCAAAATTTTAAAAAAGTTTAACAAATTAAACCCATAAAAGCAATGAATAACTGCTCCGAGTCTTGGGTGGCATTCCTTTATTCTCGATTCCCCGCTCCCTTTGAGACTGTGCCATAATTAATAAATAGCTAACTTTTGGTGAAGGGGCCGGAGGCGGGCGGGTGTCAGGCCAGAAGCAGGCCTTCATTAAGAATCATGAGGCAGTGGATCTTCCATATGTACGGGCGGATTTAGAAGCTTAATCAACTTGCTTAGTTTAACTATCCGCCACCCTTGGCGGAAAATCGCTGGCGAGTTTTAAAAATTTTCTTCTCCCGCCGATGCTTCTTTATTCAGGCCTGCCTCAGGCCTGTCTCTGGCCTGCCTCTGGCCTGCCTCTGACCCTTGCTCACCATGGCGATAAACTCTCTCAGGGAAGAGGATTTTATTCTTGATTCTCCTCTCCTTAGGAGGCTGATCTTTACACACGCTTAAGACCGTGGGTTAGGGGCCAGATTGCATTGGATGAGGGTAATATTGTTGAGTAAGAATAGCATACATCTTAGTTGCTGCATAAACCTGTATAAGACCTCGCCAGAGACTCTTAGTCCC
>CAZAGD010000108.1:0-18575 GCA_964484485.1 uncultured Syntrophaceae bacterium | reverse complement strand
GCCGTAGGGGTAGGCATGACGATCCCTTCTACAAAGGCTTCTGCTTTTTTTAATCCTTTAGCTTCGATTATTCTATCCATAAATACCTGCCGAATCATTTGGCGGGCGGGTTCAACATTCAAAACATTCACTTCGGGCAACACGTTCTCCGTAATTAGCGGAGATTTGCCGGAGGAGATGAGTATCTCATTTACTTCATCAGCCGCTGCTTTATTACCAGCAATTAAGATAGGGCAATTTATGCGGCTCTGGGCTAATAGCCGAGCGTTTTCTACGATAACTTGGCGATTGCCTCCATCTGTACCACCGGCCAAGAGCAAGATGTCTGGCGCAAGTTTCTCTAATTCCGCAAGTTCGCTTTGCGATAGCCGGAAAGAGTAAATCTTGATGACTTTAGCTCCGGCGCCCAAGGCGGCTCGATGAGCTGCTTCGGCAGAGAGATCAGGAATTAGACCTATAGTCACCATGCGTAAGCCGCCGGCCGCGCTACTACTCGCTAATTTGCAAGCACATGGTCTTCGGGCTATGGGCTTGGGCAAAAGGTCCAAGGCGCGACGCAATCCAATGGTGATATCAGTCTCCACAGTTGTCGGACTTTGCGCATAGGCTAAGATTTCTTCCCTATCCAAGTCCACAGCTAAAATTTTCGTAAAGGTACTGCCAAAATCAATTAAGAGAGCTAAAGACATATCAAAGGGTCATAGGTAAAGGTTAAGCAGCTAAATTCCTTTATTTAAATTTATCATGGCGCATTTGCAAATCATTTTTCAAATCTTCGATGACTTTTTTGGGCGAAATACCCGGGGGATAAACCCGGTTAAACCCCATTTCTAAGAAACGCTTCTCCACCTCTGGCCAATTTTGCTTACCGACGACTAAATTTCCGCCCACTACCAGATGAATATCCCCGATCCCAGCTTCTATACATTTTTCTCGGAATCCGCGGCATTCTAATTCCCCATGTCCGCAAAGAGAGCCGACCAAGATAGCATCAGCAGCAGTCTCGATGGCTGCTTTGATAAAATCCTCCTGGGTGGAAAAAGTACCAATGTTGACTACTTTAAAACCTTCTTTTTCCAAGGCGTGGGCCATGATCTTATTGCCTACTACATGGGCATCTACCCCTAAAACGCCTAAAACTACCGTTATAGATCTTTTAGCTAAAGTCATTTTTTAATTATTTTCTTTTTTTCCAGAAGCTGGACATTAAAGGCCAAATAAAGATAGCCAAAGAGAGAATCAAAAGTGAGGCACTAACAGGACGACGGAAGAATACCCAAATATTATTAGCCTCCCCAATCATAGTGGTGAGAAAGTAACTTTCCGCCAGAGGTCCCAAAATTACGCCCAGAATCAGAGGGGGAATGGGGAGACCATAACGCCGCATAAAATAACCTAAGATGCCAAATATGGCCATGAACCATACATCGGCCATATCATTGCGCAAGGCAAAAGCACCAATAAGGCAGAAAGTAATAATAAAAGCGCCTAAAATATTTTCGGGTACGCGCATTAATTCGGAAAAGAAGCGGGCCGTAATTAGTCCGGTAAGGATCATGATCAGGTTACAGATGAGCATGCCAACAAATATGGTATATACAGATTCCGGAGTCTTGGTGAAAAGAAGAGGGCCAGGTTGAACGCCATGGAGAAGGAAAGCTCCCAGCATTACGGCAGTAGCGCCACTTCCGGGAATGCCCAAAGTTAATAAGGGAATCATGGCTCCTCCAGTAGAACCGTTGATAGCCGTTTCTGAAGCGACCAGTCCTTCCCAGCAACCTGTGCCAAATTTTTCAGGGTGTTTAGAAAATTGTTTTTCCACACCGTAGCTCACGAAAGAAGCCACGGTGGCCCCGGCTCCTGGAATAGCCCCAATAATGACGCCAACCCCTAAACCCCGCAGAATCGTGGATCGTAAAGCCCATATTTCGCCGAAGCGCGGAAGTTCTGTTTTCGGCCTAAGGCGGGCGGTAAGTTCACCAGATTCTTTTCCCTGAAGAGAAAGTTGATCAAGGACTTCACCGATGGCGAATAAACCAATTAATACGGTAATAAAATTAATCCCTGTTTCCATAATGCGGGAGCCGAAGGCAAAACGGGGAATGCCGTATATATCATCCATACCAATAGTGCCTAAAAATATGCCGATAGATAAGGATATTAAAGCGCTGCCTAAGGAACGTGTGCCGATAACTACTACGCTGGCCAATCCTAAAAAGACGACAGAGAAATACTCGCAGGTAGAAAAAGAGAGGGCTATTCTGGCAAAAGGTGGTGAGGCCAGAGTCATAATTAAGGCACTGAAAAAGCCTCCTAAGGCAGAGGTCATAATGGCCATGCCTAAGGCTTTGGAGACGAATCCCTTTTTATTTAACTTATAACCCTCCCAAGTAGTTGGCACATTCATGGGATCTCCAGGAATGTTGAAAAGAATTCCGGTAATTGAACCACCAAAAATTCCGCCGCAATAAATGCCGATCATCAGGAGCAAGGAGGGTACAATGCCCATCAAGTAGGTAAAGGGCAGAACTAAGACGATGGCGTTGAGCATAGTAATTCCGGGAAGGGCTCCGGCCAGGACGCCAATCATCAACCCTATAAGAATCATAGCAAAATTCAGGGGATCAAAAGTATTAATTAGCCCCGTCCAGAGTAATTCTAATTGTCCAGTCAATTTATCACCTTCAAATCAAATGCAATAGACGATAAAAGTAAATAGTAAGGTCGTTAAAGATTCCTTGGCCGCGAGGTAATGGTAGGTAAACGATCTTAACGAATAAATATAAAAGCAGGATAGTACCGAATAACGAAATAAGCAGCAAAGAAACTTTCTTTTTAAGACCAGTTATGCTCATGAAGAAAACCAGAAAAAGAAAATTGGCCAGAAGGAAACCAAGAAAATCCATCCCGATTACGGAAAAAATTACTAAACAAATCATGGTGATCAAGCGAGATACATTTACCGGAGGAAGCAAAGGAGCTTTTTCCTCCAGGACAATTTTTTGATTTCCTTCGCGCCAAAGCTCTCCGACTTTGATTAAACAGCCGGCCATAAGGAGAAGCAGACTAACCTTAGGCCAAAAGGCTGGACCAAGTTGTCCTGGAGGAGAAAAAGCTTCTAAACTGTTGGCCAAGGAGTATAGATAAAGGGCAGCTAAAAAGATAAGGATGACTCCTTTAATCCGGCCGAGGAAATTTTTTAGAGATCTTTTTTGGGCCAAGGCAGATGATGCTGACATGTATTTAATCAAAATTATTTGACCATGCCAAAAGTTTTCATAAAGGCCCGCATGGTTTCTTCCTCTTTGGTCACCCAGGATGAAAATTTATCTGGCCCCATGTAACTTTCCGGATCTAAATATTGTTCTTCAGCAAATTTTTTCCATTCAGGAGTTTCCATAGCCTTTTTAAAAGCCTCCGCTAAAATCTTAATGCGCTCTGGAGGCGTACCTGCTTTAGTTACTATAGATCGGAACTGGGGTAAAGTAAGATCAAACCCCAACTCAATTGAGCAGGGAATATCTGGAAAAGCTGGGTGCCGTTTATGGGCGAAAATAATCAAAGGACGAAGCTGCTTAGCATCCAGATATTGCTTAATATCTCCAGCCTGTTCATAAAGAACTTCGGAGTGCCCTCCTAAAGTAGAAGCATATCTTTCACCAGGCTTGGGGATAGGCAAAAGGGTCATTTTGTAGCCTTTAGTGCCTAAATAGCGAACCGTTATGTCATCTACAGTACCAAATCCTGTTGCGCCCACTTTTAGTTTTCCGGGATTTTCTTTAGCGTAATTCAGCAAGTCTTGGATAGTCTTAAAGGGGCTGTCATTTTTAACAAATAAGAAGGAAGGTGCTACCTGAGTACGTACTATCCAGGCAAAATCAGAAATTTTATATCGGGAAGTACCCGAGGAGATGGTGGCTAAGGTATCGGCTATATAGACCGCAATAGTGTAGCCATCAGCTTTAGCGGCCAACAAGTTGGCTAATCCGGTGTTGCCAGAGGCACCAGGTATATTAGAGACAGGCAGGGCCACACCCAAAATCTTTTCTGTCAGATGGCTCAAAGTGCGGGCCATCTGGTCAGCTCCACCTCCTACACCCCAAGTACAGATGAAGTCAATTGGTCGGTTCGGGTATTTTTCCTGGGCCGGAAGAGGGGAAATTAAAGACAAAATAAACAAACATAAAAACAGAGCTAAGCAAGATTTTTTCATCATAATTTTTCCCTCCATGATTTGTATTTTTATTGCCCTTCACCTTTCCCCGAAGGGGAAGGGCGGATAGGGTGCCCAAAGACCAACAGCCTTTTCTATAAGCAAGATTAGGATGGAGTCAAAAAGCCCACTTTAAACATGCACGTATTAATGCCCCGAGCTACTTCTTTCCCATTTTGATTAATAGTTTGCCAGCGGTACCTAACTGTCCCGCGATCACCGGCTTTAGTTAGGCGTTTCTCTAAAAGTTCTACTTCTACATGGAGAGTATCTCCTATGTAAACGGGGGCCACAAAGCGAAGCTCGTCAGTGCCTAAAAAAGCTAAAACATCATCCAATATGCCGGAAGACTCCATCAGGCCAATGGATACAGAAAAAGTTAATGCTCCCGGAACAATACGTTTATCCCATCCTTTGGCCTGGGCGGCAGCATCCGAAAGAAATATACCTAATTTATTTTCAGTGGTTACACAGAAGAGTTCTTCCTCGGTTTGGGTGATGATTTTGGCGGGAGTGATAAATTTTTCTCCTGGCTCAGCTTGCGATAGAGTTTTGGGCATAAAAGTTGTCCTTTTTATGGCATGGTTTATTAAAGGACGCAGAATTAGGCTTTATAATTTTTTATCTCAAAAATCTGCGCTAATCTGCGTCCAGAAATATTCTATTTTTGGTAATCTTTATTGGCCAACCAAGCGCGCTTCAAAGTATCGCCGCGCAGACCATTGCGCAAAGCTTCCAGAGCCAAGATATCTTCAGGAGGTATATTCCCCAAGTTCACATTAGGCCCGAAGCGCAAGATCAAAAACTGTTGCTGATTCTTGATCGGAGCTTCCCATTCTAATTTGGTAATATCATCCACTCCTTTGATTATTGCTTCCACTTCGTCATCTTTGGGCTTTCCGTCTTTATCGTATATACCCACACCTTTGCCAGCTTCCCGGGCTTCCACGATTACTTTAAAAGCTCCATTGCGCAAATCAGCAGCAATTTCTTCATGCAATTTTTCAGTAGCCACTTTATCATCGGGATCTTTTTTGCCCACTTCAGAGACCACCATAAAACCCATATCCACTGCCCGTTTAATACAGTCTGCCCTGGTCTGCATATCGATTTCAATGGTCCCATCCGAGACTTCGATAGCATTGAAACCAATCTCTTTGCAGCGCTTGAGGTATTTGGGGTAAGTGCCTTGCCAAACGGCCACTTCCAGGAAAGTTCCGCCCGGGCAAATCCAGATATCGTAATCTTTAACCATCTCCACTTTTTCCATGAGATAATCGATGTCCAAAAAGGCGCTAGTCCCGAAAGTTAATTTGATAAAGTCTATGGCATCGGCTGCCGACTCTAGCAGGTCTTGAGTGGCTGATAATCCCAAGCCTTTATCGATGATCATGGTTACGCCTTCTTTCCGGGGCTTAACCGTCCGTCCGGGAAGAGGCATTTCAAATACGCCATCAAAAGCTTTTACGCTCATTTTAAATTCCCTCCATGCAGTTTTTTGCTCCAGCCAAGACTGACTTGACCGTGTTTATTTTGACTTCTTTTACGAAGCGGTACATCACTTGCAGACGTTTGCGCATTAATTCCGGGGTATCGAAGCTCTCTACGGGGATTTTATCATAGAAAATGAGAGTAGGACCAAGTTTTTCAGTGGCGTTGTCAAAGAGGATCTTGACAATTTTTTCTTGACGGGTAATCGTCTTGACAATGGGGGTTTCCCTCCCGGATTCGATCCGCGCATCGATAATAGTCACTTGGGGGTTAAGATAGCGAGGTTCAGCGGCTATATGGCCCATATCAATAGCAATTTTGTGCCCCCAAATATCCGTCACCCCGGCAGGTATTTCCACTTTCAATTTCTCTTTAGCTCGCGGAAAATCATAGATCAAATTACCCAAGCGGATATTGTCATAAAGAGAGCCCATATAAAATTCATAACCTTTTTCCGTGAAACGGAAATGGGTCATCTCGGTACTAAAGATTCTCCAGTCATCTTCTAATCCTTTGAGCAAGAAAACGGTTTTCCCTGCTCCTGCGCCGCCAACGACGAGCAAAAGCGTATTGCGGCGAGGACTGAACATAGAGCTGGCGTGGAAGCTGTAAATATCGTGATACCTTTCCAGAGTAACGAGGAGATATTTGAAGAAGAGGCCCAAGTTTCCAAAAAGGGAGTAGCGATTGTCCGAACATTCTTTTTCGTAGCGCGTGAAGTCTCCCGTGCAATAGCAGACCTTTTCGGTAATCTTTACTTGGGGCTCGAGCTGGGGATCATCTATGACCACAAAATAAGCATCCAAATCATCTGTATAGGGTATTGGTTGGATAGAATGGATATCCGTGAGGAGAGATTCCATTACTTGACCTTCAAAATACCTCGGTTCAGTTATTAGCTTTTCATTGTTGGAGATTAAGCCAATTCTGGCCTCCAGAATTTTTACCGCTCTTTTATACATAAGCACCTCTTTTTTTTATTTCTTTTTGCGCCGGGGATATTTTAAAGCAGCTTGGGCGGCAGCCAGACGGGCAATGGGCACACGGTAAGGTGAACAAGATACATAATCCAAGCCAATTATTTGACAGAATTCAATGGATGAAGGGTCACCGCCGTGTTCGCCACAGATGCCTACTTCTAATTTAGGATTAGCTTTACGCCCTTTTTCGACCCCTAAACGCATGGCTTCGCCCACGCCTTCCCGGTCAATAGAGACGAAAGGATCAAAGTCTAAAATGCCTATTTCCCGATAAAAGGGCAGGAATTTACCGGCATCATCTCGAGAAAGGCCAAAGACCGTTTGGGTAAGATCGTTAGTACCGTAAGAAAAGAAATCAGCGACCGTAGCTATTTGATCTGCCGTAATAGCGGCCCGAGGTAGTTCAATCATCGTCCCCACCATATATTTTATCTTGGTCTTGGTTTGGGCCATTACTTCCTTGGCTACTCGATCGACGATCGCCCTTTGCGCCCGCAGTTCATTTACATGCCCTACCAAAGGAATCATCACTTCGGGAATTACCTTTATCCCTCTTTGAGCCACTTCACAGGCGGCTTCGAAAATAGCGCGCGCTTGCATCTCCGTAATTTCCGGATGGCTGATGCCCAGGCGACATCCCCGGTGTCCCAACATGGGATTCGCTTCTTTTAAACTTTCCGCCCTTTCTTTCAACTTTTTAAATTCTACCCCCATTTCCTGGGCTAATTCTTCGATCTCCCGATCAGTATGGGGGAGAAATTCATGGAGGGGTGGATCCAAGGTGCGAATAATGACGGGAAAACCGTTCATGGCTTCGAAGATGGCCACGAAGTCATTCTTTTGCATTGGTAGAATTTTAGCCAAAGCGCGGCGCCGTTCTTCGGCTGTATCGGCCAAGATCATTTCGCGCACGGCAGCAATCCGTTCTTTTTCAAAAAACATATGCTCGGTACGGCAAAGCCCGATTCCCGTAGCCCCGAACTGTCGGGCAGCCGTAGCATCCCGCGGCGTATCGGCGTTAGTGCGCACACCCAGATCAGCTACTTCGTCAGCCCAGGACATTAATTTGGCAAAATGTTGGTAAAGAAGGGAGTCTTGGGGAGCAATCTTTTTTTCGATAAGCACTTGCACTATTTCCGAAGAGCTGGTAGGAATTTGGCCTTCCAGAACTTCGCCCGTTGTGCCGTCAATAGAAATGAAATCCCCTTCTTTGATGACGCGACCATTAACTTCCATAGAAGCAGTCGCATAATCAATGTTGAGAGCTCCGCAGCCGACAATACAGGGTTTGCCCATGCCTCGGGCAACTAAGGCAGCATGCGAAGTCATGCCGCCCCGAGAAGTTAAAATTCCTTCGGCCGCATTCATGCCGTGAATATCTTCTGGAGAGGTTTCGATGCGCACCAGAATACTTTTTTCTCCTTGCTTCTTCAATTCCATGGCCCGTTCCGGGGTAAATACAGCCCGACCACAGGCCGCTCCTGGTCCAGCATTTAATCCGCGTGCTAAATATCGTCCCGCTTTAATGGCTTCTTTCTTAGCCTGCGGATCGAAGATAGGCGCCAAAAGCTGGTTTAAAGAATCTGGGTCAATGCGCTGCAAGGCCGTTTTTTTATCAATTAATTTTTCCTCCACCATATCAACGGCGATGCGCAAAGCAGCAAAAGCTGTACGTTTACCCGTACGGGTCTGGAGCATCCAGAGTTTCCCCTGCTGAACAGTAAACTCGATGTCCTGCATATCTTTAAAATGCTTTTCTAATTTATCCTTAATCTGCACCAGTTCCTTGTAAGCTTTAGGCAGTAATTCCTCCATGGAGACCAAAGTCGGATCCGTCTTGCGGGCCAAATTAATCGGCTGGGGCGTGCGAATCCCAGCAACTACGTCTTCGCCTTGGGCATTGGGTAAAAATTCGCCAAAGAATACTTTTTCCCCTGTGGCTGGATCACGAGTAAAAGCTACACCTGTAGCGCTTTCTCCGCCCATATTGCCGAAGACCATAGCTTGTACATTTACGGCCGTGCCCCAATCGTCGGGAATTTTATTTAATTGCCGATAAGTGATGGCCCGGGGATTGTTCCATGATTCGAAGACGGCGCTAATAGCTCCCCAGAGTTGTTTTTGCGGATCATCCGGAAAGCTTTTTCCAGTATCTTGTTTCACGATTTCCTTAAACTCGGCCACTAATTCTTTCCAATCGGCAGCAGATAGCTCTATATCTAAGGTGACCCCTTTTTGTTTTTTCTTTTCGCTAATTTTTTCTTCCATCTTATCCCGGCTAACTCCTAAGACCACATCGCTGTACATTTGAATAAAACGCCGGTAAGAATCATAAGCAAAGCGTTCGTCTCCGGAGTTGGTGATCAAGCCTTGCACAGTTTGGTCATTAAGGCCTAAATTGAGAATCGTATCCATCATGCCGGGCATGGAAACTCTGGCCCCTGACCTTACGGAAAGAAGCAGGGGATTCTGGGGATCGCCAAATTTAGCACCCATTACTTTTTCTATTTGGCGCAAACCTTTTTCAACCTGTTCTTTCAATCCAGGGGGATATTTCTTCTTATTTTTATAGTAGGCGGTACAAACTTCTGTGGTGATGGTGAAACCCGGAGGGACAGGGATTTTGAGATTGGTCATCTCAGCCAAATCGCATCCCTTGCCTCCCAATAAATCTCTCATTTTACTATTGCCTTCAGCTTTACCAGCACCGAAAAAATAAACATATTTCTTTGCCATTATATTCTTCCTTTCTTCCATTCCTTTTTTACCCAATATTCCAATATTCCATTATTCCATCATTCCTTGTACTTCTTTGATTCCTATAGCTTTTGTGCTTTCATCGGGGAAGGGGGAAATTTACAAAGCGTAAAGCTGGTTGGCCACTGAGCACCCGATCAACGTCTTCAGCCACCGCCGCCACTACTTTTTCTTGAGCTTCATAAGTTAAGCCCGCGGTATGGGGGGTTAAGATTACATTTTCTAATCCATGCAGGGGACTCTCTTTAGCCGGCGGTTCTTCCGCCCGCACATCGAGGGCTGCTCCAGCAATTTTCCCCTCTTTTAAGGCTTGATACAAATCTTCTTCAACCAGCACTTCGCCCCGGGAAGTATTTATTAAAAAAGAAGTTGGTTTCATTTTTTGAAAAGCTTGGCGATTAAGCAGGCCTTTAGTTTCTTTGGTAAGGGGAAGATGAATAGTTAAAAAGTCCGCTTGAGTCAAAAGCTCGTCCAAAGAGACGAGTTTAGCCCCCGATTCAGTGACGGGCAGGCTGGTGTTAGATAAATAAGCATCGTGGGCCAAAAGGCGCAGGCCAAAAGCCTTGGCTCTCAAGGCCACCCGAAAACCTATTTTACCTAATCCCAGGATGCCCAAGGTTTTACCCATTAATTCGTATCCATGATATTTTTTCCTTTCCCAACCGCCATTTTTTACTGAGCGATCTGCCGCCGGGATCTTGCGGGCTAAAGCAAGAATAAGGCCGAAGACATGTTCCGCTACCGACACGGCGTTTTCTTCAGGACTGTAGCAGACAACAATTCCTTGCTGCGAAGCTGCGGAGACATCAATATTGTCAAAACCAGCTCCAGCCCGACCGATAACTTTTAAAATTTTAGCTTCGCCGAGGAGCTCAGCATTTACTTTGGTCATATTGCGAACTATTAAGCCTTCGGCATCGATCAAGGTCTTTTCAAGTTCGGGAATTTTTTTCCACAGGTCGGGATCGGCGTTGACCTGATATTTGCCTTTTAACCTTTCAATTCCCGCGCCCTCAATATCTTCGGCAATAATGATCTTCTTTCTTTCAGCCATTATTTAGTCTTCCTTTCCTAAATATTCTCCATCGGGGTCTACTTCTTCGCGGAGAATTCGTAAATCTTCCTCAGTAGGTAAGGCTACAGTGGATGGATTAGGTAGCGAGTTTAGCAGGAAGCCCGTGTTTTCTTGCACCCGTTCTAAAGTCACTCCAGGCATTAATTTTATAACTTGTAACTTTCCCGTTTTTTTATCTACAGCCATGACGGCCAAATCAGTAACCACAGTTATATCCGGGTAGGCATTTTTTAAGCCAGCTTCTTTCCGGCCCTCCGGTCCAGATAAATAACCAGGGCTGGTTATATAAGCGCATTCTTCGGGAAACCGACGCTTCTCATGGCGGCAGATAATCAATATTCTTTTAGCGTGGGAGGCAATATCATTAGCGCCCCCGCTTCCCGGAAATCTAATCTTGGGGCGTTGATAATCACCGATAACCGTGCTGTTTATGTTGGCAAATTGGTCAATTTGGGCTCCACCCAAGAAACCAACGTCCACCAGTCCCCTTTGCAAAAGACAGCCCAGGACTTCCCGCAGAGTGCCTAATTTCGCCGCCCGATGCATGCCTTTGGGGTCAGAGACAGAAGTGGGTACAGGGAGAACCTGAGGAGCAATCGGTCCAGTTTCAATAACAAAGCACATATGAGGAGCATGGGTTTTTTGGGCATACATAGCCGCCACTAAAGGTAATCCTGTACCGGCGAAGACGATTTCTCCATCATTAATATGGCGAGCAGATTCGATAATCATAAGCTCATCAGGTTTATAGTTTATAGCCACAGATAAACCTCCTCCATTAAACCATTTTCATCATTTCTTGCCTTAGCTTTCGGTATTTTTGCCAGCCCCCAACTTTCTCTAAATACTCCTCAAAATTGGCGCAAGAGTAAATGTATTTATCAAGATAATCAGCATAAACAACTCCCCCTTCCCGGGCGCAACGCTGATATTCCCGGAGATGGTCAATATCATGCATGTAATAGCGATAGACCGAAGTTGGATGAGCCCCCCAGGGCTGGAGAACAAGGGCTTGGACATAAACATAAGGAATCGTCGTTCTCTCCGGATAACGGCGAACTTCTTCCGCGGGAATAATTTCTTCACAAGAGGCAATTACGGCCTTAGAAGCACGGATCATTTCCGGTTCATGGGTTAAAAACCCTTCAATAATTAAATTCCCTTCTTCGTCTGCCTTTTGCACATGGATAATAGAAACATCTGGTTGGAGAGCAGGAAGGAGGACTACCCGATCTTGGGGATCCCAAGGGTTGGGGATAATTTCATATTTCTTACCGGTGCCGGCAGATTTTTTCGCCAAGATGTCAGTTCCCAATAATGAGCGAATGGGCATAAAAGGTACGCCCATCTCTCCGGCCAGAAAACGAGTGACCATGGCCAGATGGCTATAGTCTTCGTTTTCCAGAGATCCCGCTTCCACTGCCCGACGCCAGGAAAAAGCTGTCCCGAAGCGTTCCAGATTGCCCGTGCCACATTCCGTCCTTTTAACTAAGCCGGCGCCGACCAAGATGTCCATGTTCATGCCCAAATTGCAACCAACTAAGGTAAGATCCTTTTTCTTTTGCCGCACTATTTCATGGATAAAGGCCATGGCGCATCGCCCGATGGTCTGACCGCCCATGCCTACGATAGCCCCATCGAATACAAAGCGGCGCACAGCTTCGGCAGCAGTCATTATTTTATTGGTCTTAAAAGAATTCATCTCGCGAAAAATCACCACCTAACTAAATTTTTTTCTTTTTTAGAATATAACTTATTTTGGTTAAGTTTTGTCAAGTTTTATCCACGTAGCTCTGCGTTTTCTCCTTTTACCCGCAGGAGTATTATTTGTCTTTAACCTTATTTGCGGGAAATAATTTGTTTTAAATCCTTAGCCACTTCCTCCAGACCTAAAAGTTGCAGACGTGCAGGAGATGGAATTCCCTGGCTATCCCAGCCCCGCAGATGATAATACTCATCAAGCATCTTCTCTAACTCTTCTGGAGGGCAGTACATTCCTTGGGAAGGACCAGAAGGAATAGGTTCATTTTGGACACGGAAAGGAAGTTGGTCGTCTTTTCGGGAAATACCCTCCCGGCAGTTAAAAGCTCTTTCCAGATTATAGACTCGTTCTCCTATCCGTTCCAGCTCGTCCAAATTTACTTCCCAGCCAGTAACCGCCTGCACCATCGCTACATAGTTTTCATTAATTAAACCTCCAAACCCGCGCTCGCTGGCGAAGCGACACTGAGTGAGGGAGTCGTCAAAAGCACTGAAATTTTGAGTACGCACAGCGAAAAGGGGTTGATTAGCCGTTTTGGTTCGGTCAAATTCCCCAGCGTATTGCAGGGTTGGCCGAGCATCATGGTGACTACCTCCTCTGGTGGCCGTGGCATAACCAATAGACATCCCTTTCAGGGCCCGGGCCGAGTGACCAGCAATTTCTAATTTTTTTACGCAATATAAAAATTCTGCGGCTTTCTTTCCTAAACGTTCCGCCAAGCGATAAGACCCTTCAGCCAAGAGATTTCCTAATCCTTTTCGCTGAGCAGTTTCTTCTACTAATTCCAGGATTAAGGGGGCGTCTCCAAAGCGGAGAATTTTACCGCCGGCGTCCTGAGGAGTCAACAGACCTTTCTCAAAACTTTCCAGAGCAAAGGAAATAGTTACGCCCATACTGATGGTATCCAACCCCCATTGATCGCAAAGATAATTAAGCTTAAGTAAGGGAAGCGGATCCCAAATTTCCAACATTGAGCCCAAGGAGTAAAGAGTCTCATATTCAGGCATTTTCCAGCGCAGGTTACCCATCTCGGGAGGTAGTTGGAGTGTTTTACCGCAGGCAATAGGGCATCCAAAGCACGTATCATGTCGGGCGAAATAAAGTTCTTTTATTCTTTCTCCGCTGATCTCTATGGCCCGAGAACTGTATTCCTGCTGGGCATTGCGCACGCCCAATCCCCCGATCGTATTAATCATGTTTACTAATACGGGAGTCCCTAAGTTTTTTAAACCAGCCGTTCCCTTTTCCAAGAAATCTCTGCGGGAGGCAATTAGGTCTTGCAAACTTTTGGGGTCGGCCATTTCTGTTTTCCGTTTTCCTTTGACTGCTACCGCTTTGAGATTTTTAGAACCTAAGACAGCTCCTATACCGCCGCGGCCAGCTACTCCTTCTCGCCCACGCCAGTGGTGGGTAAGAGAGGCAAAGCGGACTAATTTTTCCCCTGCTGGTCCGATAGCGACTACATCGGTATCTTCCCCCTCGGTTGCCTGAATAGCTGACCATGTTTCTTTGGTCAGCTTTCCCCAAAGGGCGGAAGCTGGCTTAAATTTTGCCCCTTCTTCATCTATCAGGAGATAGGTGGGTTGGGGAGCTTTCCCGGAAATGACGATGGCTTCAAAGCCGGTTCTTTTTTGAGTTATAGCAAAACGGCCGCCGAAAGTGGAATCAAAATAAAGATGGTTAAGAGGAGACTTGGTGGCTACATAACCCCGGCTGGTACTTGGCAGAGGGGTATCAGTGATGGGACCTACGGCAAAAACTATCATGTTTTGGGGAGAAAAAGGATCAACACCTGGAGAAAGACGGTCATAGAGTATTTTAACAGCAAAGCCATTTCCTCCCAAAAATTTGCGGGCCATATTTTCATCAAAATTTTCTATATTATATTTTTGAGAGGTTAAATCTATACAAAGGATTCTACCTGTATATCCGTACATTTTTACCTCGGCTATTATTTGAGAGTTTCTCCCGGCTGCAAAACAATAACTTTTACTTGGGGCTGTTCCTTCATTAAATTGGTAAACTCTTCAGCTGTTCCAGTCAGCAGGGGCCAAGTTCCATAATGCATAGGTATTACATATTTGGGGCGCAGCAATTGACAAGCGTAGGCAGCTTCTTTAGGATCCATAGTAAAGTGGCTGCCAATAGGTAAAAGCGCTAGGTCGGGCTTATAAATATCCCCAAATATTTTCATATCGGACATTACCGCGGTGTCGCCAGCATGGTAAACAGTAAAGCCATTTTCAAAACGAATTATAAAACCTGTTGGTTCACCCGTATAAATAACTTGATCTCCCTCAGTAATTGAAGAACTATGTTGCGCGTTGACCATGGTAACGCGGATTCCTTTAAATGTATAACTTCCTCCTTTGTTCATGCGGACTATGTTCTTAACACCTTTTTTGCCTATATATCCGGCTAGCTCAGCTATACCTATTACGGTAGCGTTTGTTTTTTGCGCAATAGAAATAGCATCACCTAAATGATCGCCATGGCCATGGGTCACTAAGATAAGGTCCGCCTTTTCCACTTCTTTCATAGCGGCGGGGGTTTTCGGGTTGTTCTTTAAAAATGGATCGATTAAAACCACTACTCCCTGAGGAGAAGTGATTTTAAAAGCAGCGTGCCCTAAAAAAGTGACTTGGACCCCTTGCCCAATTTCCGCAGCCAGAAGGGAAGTTGACCATAAGATAATCGTCGCCAAAAGTAAAAGTACTGATTTCTTAGGCATAGTCCTCTCCTCCTTTTTTTATTAATCCTCTTTTATTGCGTAAGAGGGCTTTCTCTTTTCTAAGAAAGCTTCCATGCCTTCGCGAGGTTCACCGGTTTTATAGCTTTCTTTAAAAGCGTTGATACCAGCTTCTATTCCTTGGCTAAGCGGTAGTTCTAGCCATTGGGCAATAAGTTTTTTCTGGATAATTAAAGCCGTGGGGGCGTTAAGGAGGAGTTGCTTGGCCAACTGGTAGGTGGTGGTGGCTAATTCTTGATGGGGGACAACTTTGTTTACTAAGCCTATCCGCCAAGCTTCCTGAGCATCGATCATTTGCCCAGTGTACACTAATTCGGCCGCTGGCCCAAGGCCTATTAGACGAGGAAGGAGAGCACTCTCGATCACAGAGGGAATGCCCACTTTGACCTCAGGCATACCAAATTGCGCGCGTTCAGAGGCCAGGCGTAGATCGCATGAAGCAGCCAATTCTAATCCTCCACCCAAAGCGTATCCATTGATGGAGGCAATAACTATTTTGGGTGATTGCCGGATCGCTAAAAAACATTTATGTAAGTCAGTTATAAACTTTTCTGCACCTGCCGGGTCAAGATCTTTCATAGCGCGCACATCAACTCCCCCTATAAAGGCTCGATCTCCAGCGCCGGTGATGATTATTACCCGAAGGTCTGGATTCTGGCTCGCTTTATTTAACGCCGTTGTTAATTGGAAAATTAGGTCTTGATTTAGAGTATTCAAGGCGGCGGGACGATTTATTGTTATAGTCAGAATATGCTTTTTTTCTTGAAGGATGAGCATAAATTCCTCTCTACTTTTTGATAGTTTAAACAGTGGGTCCGGTGATATATATTTCGGCAGTCTGATCGTACTTTAATTTTTCGGCTTGGGCTTTTTGGCCGCTACTAACTTTTAAGATTTTAGCCATTATTTTTTCTTTTACTTCCGGTAGGGATAAATTTCCAGTAAGCACACCACTGGCGTCTACATCTATGTGGTCTTTCATGGTTAGACACTTTTGAGGATTGCCCGCCACTTTAATCACGGGAACCAAGGGGAAGCCCTGGGGGGCGCCTCCTCCGGTAGAAAAGACTATTATATTTGCTCCCGCTGCGGCCAGGCCAGTCATAATTTCTGCTTCTTTTCCTGGTGAATCAAGGATGTAAAGACCCTTGGGCGGAGCCACTTCCCCGTACTCTAAGACGCCGTCTATCGGCCGCGACCCTGATTTACATATAGCTCCCAGTGATTTTTCTTCAATGGTAGTAATTCCTCCCCGCATATTCCCTGGCGTTGGTTGGGCTCCCCGCAAGTCTACGCCCACAGCTTTTACTCTATTTTCCATTCTTTCCACAATAAAAAGGATTTTGTTGGCAACTTCTTCATTAATTGCGCGCCGGGCCAGAAGATGCTCTGCGCCCAAAAATTCCGTCGTTTCGCCGAAGACTACCGTGCCGCCTTGGAGAATTATTTCATCAGCCACCAATCCCACCGCTGGGTTACTCACTAAACCAGAAGAGGCATCTGAAGAACCGCACTTAATCCCCAAAACCAAACGACTGAGGGGGAAAGGTTTTCTTTTCATCTCTTTCATCTTTTTATTAATTTTAGCTGCTAAATCAATTCCTTTTTTAATAGAATTCTTCAGGCCCCCTAATGATTGGATGGTAAGGTGGGCTACTTCCTGGCCACTCTTTTTCAAACCTTGGTAAACGGCAGCCAGAGATACACTCTCACATCCCAAGCCGACAAGTAAGACTCCGCCCACATTAGGGTTTGTGCCCAGACCAATTAAAGTGCGGGTCACTTGTTCAACATCTGGTTTTAATTGGGCACAGCCCTGGTGGTGGAGAATGGGACGGCCATTAGGAAATTGCCGGGCGATCTGGAAGGCTACTTCATTGGCACAAAACACAGTAGGAATAATGGCTAAATAATTTCTTGTCCCTACGCGCCCGCGCGGACGGGCATAACCCATAAAATTTGCCATTGGCTCTCCTTTTTTAATTTTTAATTATTGCTGCCGGCCCACTCTCTGGCATGATTTTGATATAAAGATCGACCCCTATCGAAAGCCATAAGGTTCAACTCTTCTGTGCCTTCCGGGACGCTTTCCCGCAGGCAGTTTTTTACTAAATCAACCTCAATAATTTTTGTTCCCTCGATCAGCGCTCCCAGCATGACCACATTGGCCACCATCGTTCTTCCCAGTTCGGTCGCGGCTTTGGTGGCTGGAATAGGTATTTGTTGCAGAGGTAAATCCTTTTTAATTTTGACGAGATCAACATCAAAAAAAACTAAACCTCCCTTTTTAACTTCCCCGATCAGTTTATCGTAAGCTTCCTGGGACATCACGACAAAGACATCGGGATTGACCACGCCCACATAAGTGATTTCCTCGTCGGCGATAACCACATTACATTGACTTGCTCCTCCTCTGGCTTCTGTCCCATAAGATTGGGTTTGCGCGGCGTGTTTTCCAGCGTATATGGCCGCAGTTCTCCCTAAAATTATGCCGGCCAGAAGTAATCCTTGTCCTCCGAAACCAGCAAACCTAATTTCTTGCCTCGCCATCGCTTACTCCTTCATATATTTTTTTAAGAATTCTTGATACCGGGCGACAATGCCTGTCCGTTCCGGCCGATGGATAAATTCGCCAATAACGTATTTACCAACTAATTCGGAGGGAGATAATTCTTGCGCTTTTTGTTGGGTAACCGTATGCTCCTTAATCCATTTAATTATTTCTTGCGGATTACTCGTTTTCAGGACATAACGTCCGAAATTAGTTGGGCATTGCAACAGGACTTCAATAAAGGCTAAGCCTTTGGTTTGAATTCCTTTCTTTATAGAGTTGGCAATGGACTTACCATCCGTAGAACGCCATCGAGCTACATAGCTCGCTCCCGCAGCAATGGCCATTTGACACATGTCAAAAGGGTCTTCAATATTGCCGTAAGGCGTGGTCGTAGTTGTGGCCCCTAATGGGGAAGTGGGCGCCACTTGCCCACCGGTCATGCCATAGATTCCATTATTAAAGAGGATAGCCGTGACATCTAGGTTTCGCCGGCAGGCATGAATAAAGTGGTTGCCCCCAATAGCCCCGCAGTCGCCGTCGCCGGTAAAGAGGATAAAGTTCATATCCGGACGAGCCATTTTTAGGCCGGTGGCAACGGCAAATATACGACCATGATGAGCATCTATATTATCTCCTATCCAGGTAGAATAGGTTATCCGGCTGCTACAGCCTACACCTTGTACCCAAACTGTGTCTTGGGGAGTTAGGCCGAGCTCATCAATAGCCAGAAGGACAGCATGTACTACTTGGCCAATGCCACATCCCGGACAGGCCATATGGGGCATACGTTCCCGCCGGAGATACTTAGCTACCAAAGGATGCAACTTTTCTTTATTTTCCCCAAGAGTACTCATGAATAAAGCCTCCTTATTTCGTTGAATATTTGGGCGGGCAAATGAGGTTCTACTCCCCCGGATCCCAAATGATAAACTTCAGCTTGGCCTTTAGCCGCCCGCGCCACTTCTCGGGAAAGTTGTCCGTCTATGTTTAATTC
>CAZAGD010000107.1:0-5860 GCA_964484485.1 uncultured Syntrophaceae bacterium | reverse complement strand
TTGCAAATTAATAGAAAGGAGAAAGGGTAAATGAAAAAAGTCGCTGAACAAGAAATCACGGGTCCATCCATAAAGCAAATCCCCAACGGAGCTTTTTAGTCGTCCAAACTAAAAATAAGCGCAATGTAATGACTATTGGTTGGGCTCTATTCGGCTATGTATGGCGCAGGTCCATTCTTATGGTCGCGGTGCGTAACAGCCGTTTTACTTACGGTTTGTTGGAGGAAGCAAATAGCTTTGCCGTTAGTGTCCCTTCTGGCCCTATGGAAAAAGAGCTAAACTTTTGTGGTTCAAAATCCGGCCGACATTTCGATAAATTTAAAGAATGCGGTCTGCCGACACTTGATACCCAAATCGTTGCTTCCCCTCTTTTGAACATCCCAGGCTATCATTATCAGTGCCGGCTCGTCTACAAAAGCCCTATGGATCCGCGCTTCCTCGATCAAGATCTAATGCCCATTTATCCGGCCAAAGATTATCATACCCTCTATTTCGGAGAAATTCTGGCAGCTTATTTAATTCCTTAATATTTGCTACAATTGGCTGCTTTTAGATGAAATTCTTATATTCCAGGACTTGAGCTTAATACTTTCTTTATCGTTTCTACTAACTTCTCCAACCCTGATTCTATCTGGGTACCCAAATGCACCCGGAGCACGCGCTGGCCATGTCTTCTTAATGCTTCCATATCTCCTAAGGCCTGGGCCATTTTTAATGCGCTGAAAGTGTAGGCTTGATTAGGAATAGGAACATCTTCTTTATCCTCGGCTGTGAGCAGCATAAACAATCCTTTATTTGGCCCTCCTTTATGGAACTGGCCAGTGGAATGAAGGTAACGCGGACCAAATCCAAGAGTGGTAGCTAAGTCAAGATGGTCGCGCACCAGCCGCCGCATCATCTGCATAGCCTCTTTTATCTGCGCTTCTTCTGGTAGAAAAGCGAGCAGAGCAAAATAATCTCCCGGCTGCCTAGAGCCCAAAAAGTTTTGCAACAATTCTTGCATACTTCCCCCCGGCCACATGCCGTAAAACTCCAAAGAGTCATCTTTTAAGGTGGGCGCGGCGATTGGTAACTTTCCCTCTTTTGGCAGTTCCTTGAGGAGAGAGTTGGTATTTTCCTTGCTCTCTTGCACATTAGGTTGATCAAAGGGATTAATCTTCAAAATGGCTCCGGCAGTGGCCGTGGCCAACTCCCACCGCCACATTTCGCCGAAAAGATCAAAATAATCTTTCATCTGGATTATGAGAACTGGTTGTCCCGCATCCTCTAAAGCGGTAAAAAGTTTTTCCAGAGGACTATTCGCTTCTCCTGCTAAATGATAAAAGACGAATAGCCTATCGTCTTTATAGCTCTCCACTTTTCCTTTGGGCTCATTATCAATAGGCAAAATTCCCTTACCTTCTTTTCCTGTACTTTCGGCTAAAAGTTGCTCCAGCCATAAACCAAAAGAACTCAAAGATTGGGGCAGAAAAATGGTGAGTTTATCCTTCCCCTGCGAAGCCATCTCTCCTAAAACTGTTCCTAAGATTATTCCTTCATTTTGATAAATATCCTTTGCAGGTGAACAAGCCTCTACCATTTTAGTGGCCCGATCCAAAATTTCTTCTAAAGCTAAACCAAGCAAAGCCGCTGGCACTAAGCCAAAAGGGGAAAGAGCAGAGTAACGTCCCCCAATATCAGGAAAACCAGCAAAAATTTTTCTGAATTTGCGCTCTTTGGCCACCTTCTCCAGATAACTACTCGGATCAGTAATGACTGCAAAATTCTCTCCCGCCCTTTCGCCTTTAATTTCTTTTAATTTAAAATAAAAATACTCACCAAAAGCTAATGGTTCCACTGTTGTTCCTGACTTACTGGCATTGATAAATAGAGTTTCCTCTAAAGGATGGGTCTTTTCTATCTTACGGATAGTATTTGGATCTGTAGTATCTAAAACTACTAAAGGCAGCCCACTTGCTTTTGGGGAGAATACTTCTTCAAAAGTCAATGGGGCCAAACTGCTTCCCCCCATGCCCATATGGACCACCTTTTTAAAGCCGCTTCTTAATATTTCTTGGGTAAATTGATTAATTTCCTCTACTTTATCTCTCATCTTGCTAACTACATCAAGCCATCCTAAAGATTGAGCAATGTTCTTCTGGGCCTGGGGATCATCCTTTTTCCATAAAGTAGGATCTTTGCTCCATAAACGACTAACAAAATTCATCTCTTGTAGTTCTTTTAACCTTTTGTTTATTAAAGGAAAATAGTCTCCTAATTTTAAACTCATGCCTGGCAAATTACTTTTTAACAATGGCCATCCCTTTCTATTTAAAGAATCTTCTCCTGTTTGCTTAAAGTTTGGATAACTAAACAGCCTGCTCCAATCACACCGGCTATATTCCCCAATTTCGCTGGCAAAACTTCTAAAGATACCGTCGCTGCCCTCAAAGCTCTTTCTTTAATCCCAGCCTCAATAAATTTCCTTAATTCCGGGAGCCCGGCCATCACCCCTCCGCCTAAGATTAGCCTCTGCGGATTGAAAGCATTTACCAGACTAACCGTTCCGCCAATTAAGGCTTCTTTTACCTCCTCGATTATCTGCCGAGCTAAAGGGTCTCCCTTTTTAAATCCTTCGGCCACTACTTGGGCACTCACTTCTTCTATCTTACCGCCTGCTATATTTAAAAGAGCATTTCCGGCGGCCCGATTATTGATGATCAATTCTTGAGCACGCTGAGCAATAGCCCAACCACCGGCTAAAGCTTCCAAACAGCCTTTGTTCCCACATCGACAAAGGGGACCATGCCAATCAATAGTAATGTGCCCTAATTCTCCAGCACTATTGCTATCGCCAATCAAAATTCTGCCTCCGCTTACTACTCCTCCGCCAATTCCAGTACCTATAAAAAGACAGACTAAATCCGCACAACCTTTTCCAGCCCCATGCCACCACTCACCCAATGTGGCCGCCCGCACATCGTTAATTACCATAACGGGTAAATTTAAAGCCTGTTCTAATTCTTCTCGAAAAGGTTCATTTTGCCATCCCAAATTAGGGGAAAAGTGAACCGAACCTTTGTGGCGATCGATTTGACCAGCCAAACCTACCCCAATACCTGCGGGTGGCGAATCCGCTTCCTGCAACATATCTTTTAGGCAGGTTATTATTTCGCTTTTTATGGCCGCAGCTCCGCGGGCCGCTATGGTCGGGCGCGTTAACCTCTGCCTATAGCTGCCATCGCCGTTTACCCGCGCCATCTCTATTTTTGTACCCCCTAAATCAATGCCGATAGCCCAAATTTCTTCTGGCACTTTTTCTTACCTCCGGCGGCAAATTTCCTTAACTAGGGAATAATGAAGCTATTTCGGTAATTTTTTCTGGCGGACCAACTAAGAGAAGAAGGTCATTCTCTTTAAATTCTATATCCGGATCTGGATTATAGATTAGCTTCTGGTCGCGACGAATGGCCAAGAGCGTTACTTCATATTTTTTTCTCATCTCCGTTTGGGCCAAGGTTTTCCCCAGAAAAGGAGAATTTCTGCTCACGCGCAAAGACCCTATTTCTATATCCGGCAGGCAATGGGTAATATTGCGGCAAGTAGCTGCTTCCTTTGAAAGGCTGCGCAACATTTCATATCCTTCGGCACGAGCTTCACCGATAAACTTCTCAATCTCATCTTTGGGCAAAAGGTATTTGGCTAATACTCGGGCAAAAATTTCAATCGAAGTTTCGAACTCTTCCGGAATTACCTCATTGGCTCCTAATTTGTATAAAGGTTCCATCTCCCGCAGATATCTGGTGCGCACGATAATATGAATTTTGGAGTTCAAACGCCGGGATAATTCGGTAATGCGGCGCGTAGCTACTGGATCGTTTATCACCACCACTATAATGCGGGCTTCTTTGAGGCGAGCATGCTTTAAAATTTCTTCGTGAGTAGCATCCCCAAAGAAGATAGGTTCTCCTTTCTCTCTTTCTTCCCGAACAACTTGCGGATTAATCTCCACAATTACATATGGAATCCCCGCGGCTCGCGCTGCCCGGGCAATGTTCCGGCCATTAATACCAAAACCAACAATTACTAAATGATCCTTCTCGTGGATTCTGGGAGTCCCTTTGACCGTATAAGATCCCCTTTTTAGTTTACGCGAAATGGGTAATTTTAAGATGAGATCCGCTGCTTTCGGGGCCAAATTTATGATAAATGGGGTCAGCATCATAGTGAGAATTGATATAGCCAGAAACATTTGGTAGCCGATATCCGATAATAAGCCATATTTATTCCCGGCTTTGGCGAGGATAAAAGAAAATTCGCCAATCTGGCTTAAGCCCAAGCCCACGATAATAGCTATACGCAAAGGTAACCCCATAAAAATAACCGCTAAGCAAGCCAAGAGGGCCTTCAAAATCAGTACGGCCATAGCTATAATTCCCAGCCCCCCTGGGTTTTGCCAAATAAAATTCAGATTCAGCAGCATACCTATAGAAACAAAGAAGAAGCTGGTAAAGACATCGCGAAAAGGAATGATACTGCCTAAGGCTTGATGACCATATTCTGACTCCGAGATAATTAAACCAGCTAAAAAGGCTCCCAGAGCTAAGGAAAGACCAACCAGATGGGTAATCCACGCCACCGCGAGACAGATGACAATTACGCTGAGAGCGAAAAGCTCGCGGATCTTGGTTTCGGCAATCCTAAAGAAAATCCAAGGAACAAGCCACCTGGCCCCGACGAATACTAAAAGCCCCATACCCAGACCTTCCAGGAGAAAAATGAGCAAAGCCCTCCCTAAATCAGTTCCTTCTCCAGCCAGCACGGGCATTAAGAGCATCATAGGCACCGTTATTAGATCCTGGAAAATTAAAATTCCTAAAATAGTATGACCTTGGAGGCTTTCCACTTCTCCCCGGTCTTGCAGGATCTTCACCACTATGGCCGTGCTACTTAGAGAAATTAAAAATCCAGCAAAAATGGCCTTTTCTATAGACTGGCCAAAAATTTTACTAATTATTAAAACTGCCAAAAAGGTTAAGAATATTTGCGAGCAAGAAGCTATGAGCAAAGGTTTCCCCAGGCGCCACAAATTTGCTAAAGAGAACTCCAAACCAATAGTAAAAAGGAGTAGAACCACGCCTACTTCGGCTAAAATTTCAATTACCGAGCGCGCTTTGACTAAACCTAACCCATAGGGCCCAGCTAAAATGCCGGTTATCAAAAAACCTACTATGGGAGGCACGCGCAGCCGATGGCAAATATAAAGCACTGCTACCGAGAGCCCAAAGATAGTTAAAATGTCATTTAGCAAGATTATCTGCATGGCAATTTTGAATGGGTTAATAACGCGGAAATAATCTACCTACGCTACTTCATATTAAAACAAATTTCCTTATCTTATCAACATCCAAAAATTTTTAACCTGAATCCTGCGTGAAAAGAATTTGTTATGTTGAAAATAGTTTTAAAAATCAATAAAATTCCGCATCCGATTGTTTACATACCAACCTACCTAAAAGTTAAGTTGGTGTGCGATGCGTTTTGGTCCTAAAAATTTTCAGCCTGAAACCTGCGTCAAAAAATGCTAAATATTGAAAAATCATATATTGTAGCCCAGCAAGGTGCTTTGCAAAAAATTAACCCTTTAGGTGAATTATTTGATCATGCCATATGGCCCTTCAAATTTGCATATATCATACACCGGGAAAGGTCTAACACATTTTGGTGGAGTATTTCTTCTTCACCGTTTTTTCAAACAAATAAGCTTTCGTACCCTCTTGCAAAGGTACACACGATTTTCCCAAAGTAACGCCCGCTACACTATAGCTGAAGATTGGAAAACTAAAAATTTAGCAAATTTTCACGCAGGATTCAGGTTTAA
>CAZAGD010000106.1:0-9544 GCA_964484485.1 uncultured Syntrophaceae bacterium | reverse complement strand
CTACAATTCCATCAAGGAATTTCTTCAGCGCCAAGACCTTTACTCCGACCTGGCCGCCCAAGAAATGTTCAAGGAAGGCAAGCAGTATCGTTTTTATGATATTTTATTCCGGCCTTTTTGGACTTTTTTTCAGATGTATGTTCTCCGCGCTGGATTCTTAGACGGCTATTATGGTTTTCTTTTAGCCCGACTATATTCCTATTATACTTTCGCCAAATACAGCAAATTAAAAGAGCTAATGCGTGAAGATGCTTTCCCATTTGCAGGATAAAAACATCCAGCGGATCTTGTTAATCCGCTTGCGTAAGATAGGTGATGTCTTGCTCATGGTTCCGGCCATTAGAGCCTTCCGCCAGAAATTTCCCAAGGCGTATATAGCCGCCTTGGTCAACGCGGGTACGGAATCGATGTTATCCGGAAATCCTTTTTTAGATGAGATTCTTATATTTGATCCATTATGGAAGAAATTACCCTTTAAGCAAAGAATGAAAAAGGAATGGGAATTTATCTGGAGAGTCCGCCAGCGTCGATTCGACTTAGCTATTAATTTTACGGAAGGCGACCGGGGAGCATTTTTTTGTTTAGCCAGCGGCGCTCCTTTTAAAGTTGGGGTGTTGAGGAAAGATACTTCTTTTTGGTGGAAAAAAATTATTTTCCACCAACTTATTGATTTGAATAAAGTTAAAGGTCATGTAATCGAACAGCTTTTGGAAATTCCGCGGAGTTTAGGCATAGAGATCCAGGATAAAAAGTTAGAAATCTTTTATGATTTGGAAGATGAAGCAAAAATAAATCAAATTTTGGAAGCTGCCGGAATACAAAAGCATGATATTTTAGTTCATATTCACCCCACTTCCCATTGGCTTTTTAAGTGCTGGCGAGATGAAGGTATGGCAGAAGTAATCGATGCTTTGCAAAAAAGGAATGGACTGCGAGTGGTTTTAACCAGTGGCCCAGAACAAAGAGAGTTGCAGAAGGTTAACAATATTACAAATTTATGTCGCAGCCGGCCTATTAATCTGGCCGGCCAATTGACTCTGAAACAGCTGGCGGCTCTGAGTCAGCGGTGCCAGTTATTTATCGGAGTTGATACTGCGCCAATGCACATTGCCGCTGCGGTAGGCACTCCTGTTGTAGCTCTTTTTGGCCCCTCGGGTGAGAATAGTTGGGGACCATGGGGAGAGGGCCATATAGTAATAAAAAAAGATATGCCTTGCCGTCCATGCGGTAAAGATGGATGTGGAGGAAGCAAAAAGAGCCGATGTCTGGAAGAGATTACCGCCGCAGAGGTTTTAGAGGCGGCCTGGTCCATACTGGAAAGATAAGTTTAGAGCCGTAATTTTTATTTCTAAGAATTTTTAATTGACCGTGGCTAACTATGAAAATTGCTTTAATTCGCAAAAATTATACTCCTTATGGAGGGGCAGAGAAATACCTCTCCCGCCTGATTGGAGAGCTTTGCCGTCAGGGCCATGAAGTGCATATATTGGCCCAAAAATGGGAAAAACCACCCAACCTTGGTTCTCAATTTTATTTTCATCAAATAAAAGGATTTTCGGTTTTATCCTTTCTGGAGTCTTTAACTTTTGCCAGGGCCGCTTGCCGATTCCTTCAGCAAGAAGATTTTGATGTTATTCATAGTTTTGAGCGCACTTTTTTTCAAGATTTGTACCGGGCCGGAGACGGTTGTCACCGAGAATGGTTAAAACAGCGGAAAAAAATAGCCCCTTGGTTAAAAAGAGTTACTTATTCTTTTAATCCAAACCATTTAGTTATTCTCTATTTAGAAAAGCGGCTTCTTAATTCTCCTTATTTAAAATATGTCATTGCCAATTCTCAGCGAGTCAAAAAAGAAATTATCCAACATTATGGATTGGCTGAAGGAAAGATTAGAGTAATTTATAATGGGGTAGACCTCCAGCAGTTTCATCCAATCCGTGTACAGCATAATCGCCAGATTCAGCGGGAGAAATGGGGCATAGAAGAGGATGATGTTGTATTTCTTTTTATTGGCTCAGGATTTGAACGCAAAGGATTACCGTTTCTTTTAAAGGCCCTTTCTTTTCTGGATAAAAAAAACTTAAAATTATTAGTAGTGGGCAAAAATGGCCTCAAGAAATATAAGGAATATTCTCGAAAATTGGGCGTGGCTGAAAGAGTTCTTTTCGTTGGGCCGCAAAAGGAAGTAGATTATTTTTATGGAATCAGCGATTTTTTCGTGTTGCCTTCGATTTATGAGCCTTTCAGCAATGCCTGCGTTGAAGCCTTAGCTTCTGGTTTGCCAGTGATTACTTCTAAAATCAACGGAGCAGCGGAACTAATCAAAGCAGGAGAAAATGGCCTCCTGATCAATGACCCGACTAATATTTGGGAAATAAAGGATAGATTACAGGAAGCATGGAAAATCTGGGGAAGAGGCGGATACCGGGAAAGGATTAGAGATATTTCGCCGCTAACCACTATTGAATCTAATGTCCAAGAATTGATCAGTATTTATAAAGAAGTCTTAGATTATAAGAGAAAAAAAGTTGATTAGAAGATGTTAACCATATTGCATACAGAATCTTCCCTCGGCTGGGGGGGACAAGAAATTCGGATCCTGCAGGAATCTTTAGGTATGAAAGCGAGGGGTCATCGAGTGCTCATCGCCGCTTCGCCCAAGAGCCTCCTGCTTCCCAGAGCTGAAAAAGCCGGTCTGGAAATAATCCCCATAGAATTGGCGCCCCAATATCCTTGGGTCTTCTGGCAAATGGTCTCCATCTTAAACAAGAAAGAAATTGATATTTTAAATACCCATAGCTCATCTGATAGCTGGGTAAGCATTCTGGCTGCCCAAATTTCGGCAAGAAAGCCGCTAATTATGCGCACTCGGCACCTTTCCACACCAATTAGCAAGAATTTATGGAGCCGATTGATTTATGACGTTTTACCGGATGCCGTCATCACTACGGGCGAGGAGATTCGCCGCCAGATGATTATAGAAAACAATTTTGATGGGGATAAAATTTTTTCTATTCCCACTGGAGTCGATTTAGAGAAATTTGATCCGGAAAAAATTAAACCCTCTTTATTCCCTAAAGGTTGGACAGTGGGCATGGTGGGAGTTCTGCGGAGCTGGAAAGGCCACCAATACTTTTTAAGAGCTGTTCCCCTTATTTTAGAGGAGATTCCAGAAGCTCAGTTTTACATTGTCGGCGATGGCCCCCAATTGAACAATATTAAAAAAACCATCGAGGAATTAAAATTACAAGATAAGGTTTTTCTTTTGGGGCAGCGGGAAGATGTCCCCGAAATTCTGGCTTCCCTTGATATATTAGTCCATCCTTCTTACGGCCATGAGGGCGTTCCCCAAACAATTCTTCAGGCTCTGGCCATGAGAAAGCCTGTTGTCGCAACAAGAATAGGGAGTATACCTGAAGTTATTATCGAAAGGCGGACAGGCATTTTAATCCCTCCTCGAGATGCTGAGAAAATTGCCGAAGGTGTAATAGAAATTTATAAGAATTCCGAATTGCGGCAGACGCTGATGCGTAATGGCCGGGAATATATCAAAGAAAGATATTCTCATAAATTAATGCTCGATCGCCTGGAAGACTTGTATGGCGATTTACTTTCCGGTCGTTTAAAGAAACGAGAAAGACTTGTTCCTCAGCTCAAAAATCTTCTCATAAAAAAATGTATGCTCTTTGCTCCTAAAATCGGTTTAGGCCCTAAAAAATATTCTGCAGGTAGGCCTAATAGATTTTTAATCATCACCACCACTGGTATAGGAGATACTCTTTGGGCTACTCCGGCCATAAGAGCTTTAAAGGAAGCCTACCCGCAAAGTTATATAGGGGTTTTAACTAATCGGTTAGGAGTAGAAGTATTACAAGGAAATCCACGGATAGATAAATTTTTCATTTTTGACAAAGGGCTCAAAAGTATTATTTCCTGGCCTTGGCTTTTGATCTCTTTGCGCCAAAGCAATTTCCGTACGGCCTTCATTTTTCATTCTTCTGATCGCCTTATCTGGCCCATGTGTTATTTAGCGGGGCCCGAAGAACGTGTTGGTATAAAAGGGGAAAATAAAGGATTGGATTTTTTGCTTACTAAGGCTGTTGGCCTTCCTTCTGGCTTACACGGTGCAGAAAAAAGAATGTATTTGCTCCAACAGTTGGATGCGCATTTTTCAAATTTCCATTATCCTTTGGAATTGTACCTAAGCGAAGCAGATCGAGAAGTAATTAATAATTATTTGCATGGCCAAGGAATAAATTTGCGGCAACCAATGATTGGTCTTCATCCTGGAGCCCAAAAGGCATTTAAATGTTGGCCTTGGGAAAGATTTGTGGAAGTTGGCTTTGCCCTGCAGCAAAAGTACCAAGCCTACATCTTCATTACTGGAAATGGAAAAGAGCAAGAAATAGCCCAAAAGATAGCTAATAAAATCCCCCAGGCAATTGCGGTGGCTGGCCGATTTTCTTTAAGAGAGACGGCGGCGCTAATTGAAAGGTTAGCTCTTTATATCACCAATGATACCGGCCCTATGCATATTTCCTTCGCTTTAGGCACGCCAACTATAGCGCTCTTCGCGGCCACTGATCCTGCGCAATGCGGTCCTTACTTGGATCATCGCCCTGTGGTTATCTACCGACAAAAAATTTGCGATCTTTGTTTGGGCAAAAAGTGTCTACGTCCGAAATGCCTGGAACAAATAACTTCAGCAGAAGTGATCGCGGCAGCAGAAATGCTGATGGCCCAGAAATCTTTATGAATATTCTGTTAAATTATAAAAGTCCTCCAGAAAGATTAAGTGAAGCTTTTAAAACTTTGGGTCATCAAGTTTTCTGGAATATTTGGGAGATGAAAAAAATTAAGGAATATAAAATTGATGCCATTTTATTTGAGACCAAGTTGATTTTAAAAAAAGAAATAAAATTTTTAATCCTTTCTTTATGGTCGCAGCGCCACAGGGTGGTTAGAATTAGTTGGTGCGTGGATTGGCCAAATGTGGGGGCGAGTGCTTGGAAAATGGAAGCCTTACAAAGACTCCCCCTTTTAGATATTTTTGCTTCGCATGATACTCATGGTCTGCAGAGCAAAAAGATGAAAATAGTTTACTTACCCAATGCCGCCTGGACAAGTAAATATAATTTAAGAGATCGCACCTTACAGGAAATGAGAGATCCAGCTTTTTATTATTGGGACGTTTCCTTCTTGGGTAACTTGGATCACTTGGCATATCCAGAGCATCGGTCAAGAGTTGAATTCTTGGAAAGTTTGGCCAAGATTTTAGAGCAAGAAAAGATCAATTATCGCTTTTGTGATAGTCGGTTTATGAGTTATGAAGAACAAGTAGAATTGATTCAGAGAAGTCGAATAAACCTAAATGTGGGCTGTGCTGCCGATGGGCAGGGAGGAAAAAGTCGGGGTTTGCCCGAAAGATGCTATGGTATTCCTGCTTGCGGAGGGTTTTTGCTATCCGAAGAAAGGTTGAACGCGGAAAAAGATTTTTCTATAGGAACTGAAATAGTCGTTTTTAAAGATCTAAAAGATTGTTTTGAAAAAATAAGATATTATCTTAATAATTTTGGCGAAGCCCGCAAAATAGCTGAAAACTCCTACTGGCGAGTTCATTCTCAACACACTTATTTACATCGGGCAGAAACTTTAATAAATCTAATCAAGAACCAAAATCTGAGATCATGAAAGAAATATGGTATTTGCTTTGGAATAATTTGGAGAAAGTTAAATTTTATTTTTTAATTTTACTGGCTGCTTCTTTGCCATTTTCGGAATCCTTAAAAGAAATATCTATTTTTCTTTCTGCGCTAATTTTATTGGCGCAATATCTGCGGCGAGAAATTCGCTTAGAATTTGGTTTAATTCATTATGGTTATATTTTGCTTATTTTGGCTGCGCTAATTTCTACCATCCAGGCCGAAAACTTACGCCGAAGTTTAGATGGGTTAAACGATATCCTTTTTTTCACAGCTCCTTTTTTCGTAACTCAGAGTATTCAGCCAAAGGGGAAAAATTTTCGAATTATACTATGGATGCTCGGATTAGGCACGACTCTGGCGGCTTCAATTTATTTAGGAAAGTCCCTTTATTTAAACCAGCCATTAGAAATTCCTTCATTAGGAAACCAAAATTACACAGCGATGTTTTTGATAATCGTGAGTACTGCTTTGATTAGTTTTCTCCTATTTTCTAATCAGAAAAGCCAAATAGCAAATGTTATTTTGGCTTCCTTTATTTTTATCCTGATGTTAGCGGCTGTAAAGACTGTGATGCGTACCTCTTTTTTAGCCTTAGGGGTTTATTTATTGATCCTTTTTGGGTATTTCAGGAATTATAGGTGGATCCGCTTTTTTTCCTTTAGCTTATGCTCTTTTCTTTTATTAGCGTTTATTTTTGTTGAATCAATGCGCACAAAAATTTTTATAACTTCTTCTCTGTATGCCCGCTTAGAGCTTTGGAAACATGCTTTTCGATTGTTTCTCGAAAATCCAATTTGGGGCGTTGGTTTGAATCATTTTAGCTTTACTTTTCCGAAAAACTTCTTCGTCGATGCCGGAGTAAGTTATTTTGATGCCCACAGTCTCTATTTCCAAACTATAGCGCAAATGGGTCTCTTGGGATTGGCCGCAATCTTTTTAATTATCTATGGGTTCCTTAAACACTGGCTAAGAACCCGACCATTAATGGGTGTTAGTCTAGCTAAAAAATATGCTGCTCTGGGTGCTTTTTGCGTAATTTTTTTAGGGGGGATCTTTGATCATACCCTCCATCATGGTCAGGCCATCGTTTTTTCTATGCTTACCGGTTTTATTTTTAGTAATCCTGTCCAAGAGGAAAGGGAAAAATGATTTTTCCAAAAGTAAGCATAATAATTCTGAATTGGAACCAATTGGCTTTTTTGCAGCAGTGCCTTAAATCCATAATAGAGAATACGAACTATGCTAATTTTGAAATTATTATTTTAGATAATGGATCCAGCGAAAAAGGTACTGCTGATTATTTGAACAGCCTTCCTTTTAAAATCATTTTAAATCCTAAAAATCTGGGGTATGCGCGCGGAAATAATTTAGCAGCAAAGAAAGCGGAAGGAGATCTTTTAGTTTTTTTGAATAATGACATTATTGCCGAAAAAAATTGGTTAACTCCGATGGTCAAGTTAATGCTGGAGAAAGTGGACTGCGGCATAGTGGGGAGCAAACTTTTATATCCTGACCGTACAATTCAACACATGGGAGTGGCTTTTGATTGGCGGGGTAATCGCCGGCATATTTATAAAAAATACCCTGCGGACATTTCTCCAGCTCAAGAAGTAAGAGAATGCGAAGCTGTAACCGGAGCTTGCCTAATGATTCGCCGTGAACTCTTCGAACAAGTAGGAGGATTTGATGAAAGATATAAAAATGGCTCAGAGGATATTGATTTATGCCTAAAAGTGCGTGCTCAAGGATATCGCATACTTTTTTGTCCGCAAAGTGTTTTAATCCATTTCGAAAAGACTTCTCTAAAAAACAAAGGAAATTTCTATAAAAAGTGGTCTTCGAAATTAAACAACTGGCACTTTCGTAAAAAGTGGGGCAAAAAACTTGACCAATTCAGATTAATCGGGATGTATGAAGGTTTGCGGCCAATTCATTACTACAACCAGGCAAGATTGGACTTGCTTCCATTAGTCCCCCAAGAAGCGAAAATTATTTTGGACATCGGCTGCGGGCAAGGATTAATGGGTAAGGCCTTAAAAGAAAGGAATAATTCGATAATAGTCTGGGGAATAGAAATTAATTCGGAGGCAGCGCAAGAAGCTCAAAAAAATTTGGATTATTGCTTAGTGGCTGATTTAGAAAAATTGGTAGAAAATGGCTTAAATTTACCGCAATTTGATTGTATTATTTTCGCCGATATTTTAGAGCATCTACGTGAACCCTGGAACGTTTTAAAAAGATTCGCCACCTATCTCCATTCATCCGGCAGAATTGTTTGCAGCCTGCCCAATATTAGACATTATAAAGTAATCAAGGACATTTTGCGAGATCGGTGGCAATATCGAGAAGAAGGCATCCTGGATGAAACGCATTTAAGATTTTTTTCTTTGGCCAGTATCAAAAGAATTTTTGCCTTGGGTGGGTATGAGATTGATCTAATCAAGAGAAAGAAAAAAGCAAGCAATTTCATGAAGTGGCTCAATTTTTTCTTCTTTAAATTGCTGGATGACTTTTTGACGCAGCAGTATTTAATAGTAGCCCATAAGAAAAATGAACCTAAAATTAAGTATTAATTTTAGAAAAAAAGAGTTGGATAGAATATTAGAAAAATCAGTTCGTCTAAAGCAGAAGAAATTTCTTTTAGTCTGGAATCGCGGGTTAGGGGATATCGCTTTAGGAGTTTACGGAATTGTCCACAAAATCCAGCAGGCCATTCCCGAAGCAGATATCACCATCTTAACCCGCAAAGAATTAGAAGAAGGCTTTCATCTTCTTGATAATATTAAAATCATGGTTGTCCCCAATTTAAAGAGGGGAGAAACGCTTGATTTAACCAAGGCCTTAAATATTTATGGCAAGAAGAAGGATGATTTTGATGTAATCTTCGAAAAGCCAGATCCCACAAGGTGGTTAAAAAAGGATCTTGGTTTTTTTGTTCCGAAATTAAAATGGAAGCCGGAATACGATCAATTATGGAAAAAATTTAAATTGACTCCGCCAACTTATCCGCATATGGCTGTTCATTTACATACGGAGACAGAAGAATTTTATGGGTACAATAAAAATTGGCCAAAAGACAAATTTATAGAATTATTTGCTTCCTTATTGCAGGAAATGGAAATGCGGATAATTTTTTTGGGTCTGCAAAAAACTCAATTTTGGCCACATCCGGCCATTATAGATCTAAGAGGAGAAACAACTATTTTGGAAATGCTGTCCATCATAAAAAATTGCTGTCCCCTCTTGATTGCCCCAGATGGGGGAATTTTATCTTTGGTCTATTATCTGGATATAGAGTTTCCATTGACTGTTATTTCATTATGGGGAGACGCTCACCAAGGAATTTTAAAACAATCCGTACCTTCGCCTAATCCCAGGCTGAAGCATATTCCTATTATTGGACCTGATAAAGATATTACGGCAATTACTACTGAAAATGTCTTGGCGGCCGTGCGCCATCATCTCAAGGATTCTTTCCAATCTTCCCTGGCCTTCTGGAAAAGTAATTTTTCCCTTATTGATTAGCTAATTCCATGATATTTTTTTGAAAATTTGCCGATAATTTAATAAAAAAGATTTAAAATTTGGAGATTTTTATGATTTTAGTAACAGGTGGAGCAGGATTCATTGGTTCTCATTTGGTAGAAGCTCTTATTGCCCAGGGTGAAAGAGTACGCATTCTCGATAATTTGAGCACAGGGAAAAAAGAAAATTTAGAAGAAATAACCGGCGGTTCATTTCCTGACCTGGAAGCTCTTCCTGAAGGAACATTTATTTCTTTGCCTAAAAATGTGGAATTTCTGCTCGGAGATGTAGGCGATTTAGAGACCTGCCGCCAA
>CAZAGD010000105.1:0-7066 GCA_964484485.1 uncultured Syntrophaceae bacterium | reverse complement strand
AAGAATACCTTGTGCTATAGTCATCTTGCACCTCCTAGGTGAAAAGCCGGTTGTTGCACCCAACCGCTCTTCACGTAGTATTTATACTAATCCTAGGAGGTGTTTTTGTTTTTTGCAAGAGATTTGATTACGGATTATGGTTAGTGCCCAGGAATTCTGTAAAAATTAAAAGTGGCAATTTTAGTTAGATTTTGAGGGCGGGGGAGAGTTTCTTAGATCGTTCAAGATTTTATTGACATTTTTTAATTGTTTTTTAAAATATGCTTAAAAAAGAAAAGGGGATATGGTTTTTTTAAAAAGGGATAATTTTTAATGGCCGTAACCAGCATAATATTTAATTTGTTTGGCCGGATCAATATCTTAAATATCCCCATGCCTGTCTTAGCTCCTATATTCAAAAACGAAAATAATTTCCCGAATTGTTATTTCAAAGTAGATCAGCAAAAATAGCTTTGTTTAATCAAGAATATAAAATATGTTAAAGAGGGGGAGAAAAAAATGGCACAAAGATTAAGTAGGCGAGAGTTTATCCAGGCAAGTAGTTTATTATTTCTGGGGAGCATGGCAATGGGGGAGGGACTTTTCCATAAAAGCATTGCGGCTAAGGAAATAAAAAATAATTGGAATGCAGGTGATCTGCATCATTTGATTCCCATTGTAAATCATGAGCGAATTTTTATTAAAACTTCTTTTAAAGTTCCCCTAAAAAACACACCTCGGCTAAAAATTGGCCAACGTTATGTGGAAGGCATTAAAAGCGATACTTTAGGCCGGTTTTGGCAATTTGATATTAGTGGCCTGGAAGCAGGTCAAGAATATGAGCTCAGACTTATTGATAATTCAGGAAGCTTTCTCTGTGATCCCTGGCCTCTAAAAACTTTTCCCCACCCTAAATATCAGGCGGAACGGCTGCGCATATTAACTTTCACTTGAGGAGGTGGGAATGGAAACATTCCTACTCTTGCGGGCAAGAGTTCATTTTTACCTTTAAGTGTTCGCCAACGACTTCTTGAAAGAGCACTTTCTTTTAATCCAGATATCGTGATAAGCAATGGAGACCATGTGTACTGGGACCAACGCACCTGGCTTGAACATCGTAATCCAAGAATTCGTGAATTGACGAGAAAAATTTACGATCAATATGGGTATATTGACAGAAATTTTCCAATCTTGGGAACGAAAAATGAATCAATTTTTACGCGCATTATAGATGACCAAATTGCGCAGTTATACGGAGTTCGTTTACGTTCAACTCCTTCTTATTTCATCCAAGATGATCATGATTATTCCGAAAATGACGAAGCTGAGGAAAGGTGGATCACTTTCCCTCCAGACCCCTTTATGCTGCGTTTTGCCCGCACCACTCAGCATCTTTATTATCCAGAATTCCTTCTGGATGCTAATCAGCCAAGTGGCTTGGCGGGAACTTCTGCTGGTGATCGGCGGCCAGGGCTATCAGAAACATATGGGGCTATCCGCTTTGGTCGTTTGGTAGAGATTCTTCTTTATGATATTCGGCGATATTTAACTCTCAAAGGAAAATTGGCTGTATTTGTGGAGGAAGATGCCGAAAATTGGCTATCAGCCCGGACCAAAGCAGACGAGGAAACCGAACACTTAATTCACTGTCCATCGCATCCTTTTGGCTGGTCAGCTGGCAAGTGGTGTGAGTGGTATCCGGATGTTCTCCAAAAGGATGGAAAATTGGGCATTGAGTCTCCCAAGTATTTTTGGCAACCTGGCTGGTTTGCTCAGCATCAACGCCTCCTTAAAGCTATAGGCAGTCAAAAAAGAATACCGCTCATTGTTTCTGGAGATTTACATGCTTTGGCTGCTGGAAAAATTATTAAAAGTGCGGACTTGGATTTTAGTGGTAATCCGATTACTACTATCTTAAGCGGTCCTTTGGGTACAGGAGACCTTGGGTTTCCTTCGGCTTTTCGAGATACGCCTCCCCGGGTTCCTCATCAGCTTAAATTGGAAGAAATGCTCAAACCCCTAGAAAAGAATGGTTTTACCATAATTGACTTATCTCCTCAAAGCATTAAATTCCGCCTTTTTGCCTGGCGGCCACCACAGCCCGTGGAGGAAATTGATACTATGGAACCAATTCTCTCCTTTGAACTGAAAAGATGATTCTAAAATCTGTTGCTATTCTTCCCAGGTGTTGTATAAGGGTGGGATTTTAAAATCATCGGATCTAAATCTAAACACTCTCGGCCACAAAAATGGCAAAATTATGATTATTTAAGGAGCAAACAAAATTGTTTACCTGCTATTTTAAGATGACTCTTGGGAGCCAGAGGCAAAGTTCCGGAAAGAAAAAAACGAAAACTAAGCCAACTAATTGGAGAATCATGAATTCTAACATGCCGATGTAGATATCTTTTAGGGACCATTCAGGCGCAACAGCTTTAAGGTAATATGCAGCCATTGCTACAGGTGGAGATAGATAGGCAGTTTGGAGATTCACGGCCACGAGGGTTGCGTACCAAACTAAATCAAATTTCATTGCTTCCACAATGGGCATAAAGATAGGAAGGAATATCAAGACAATAGCTGGCCACTCTAATGGCCAGCCCAAAAGAAAAATTACTATCATTAGAATAGCGAGCAAATAAAGGGGATGGATGTTAAGATGCAGCACAAAATTCGCGATCATTGTTCCAGTGCCAAGACGCGTGAAGACCGCACCATAAATATTTGAGGCGACCGCCAAGAATAAAATCATGCTCGATGTTTTAAGAGTCTTATAAGCGGCCTCGCTCAATACATTGTAATTCATCCTTCTATAAAAGATAATTAGCAGAAAAGCGCCTGCTGCTCCCATCGCAGCCGCTTCGGTTGGTGTTGCGAGTCCAGCGAGTATACTACCTAAGGCAGCGAAGATAATGAAACCCATAGGGATTACGCCTTTTATCAATTCAGTAAGGATCTGTTTAAATGATGAAGTCCTTTCTTCGGGCGGTAAAGGAGGACCTAAGTCAGGATTTAAAAAAGTCCGTATCATGGCATACGCTATAAATATCCCAGAGAGCAGTAACCCAGGAATTATTGCTGCAGCGAATAAACTGATTACTGATACTCCAACTACAGGACCCATTACGACCAGCATTACGCTTGGTGGAATGAGAATCCCCAAAGTCCCGCCTGCGGTAATTACACCAGCGGAGAGCTTAACATCGTAGCGCGATTTCATCATTAATGGAGCCGCCATTAAGCCTATGACGGTTACAGAAGCACCTATAATCCCTGTGGCCGTGGCAAATATAGTGGCTGTAATTAGTACCCCTAAATATAGAGCTCCTGGAACTCTTGCCAGCGCTAATTGGAAGACTCGGAATAGGCGCTCCATTAATCCAGCCTTTTCTAAGATATGGCCCATGAAAATAAAAAGAGGAACCGCCGCCAGAGTCTCTTCCTTCATTAGACCAAGAGTTTGCAAGAACATAAGATCGAATACAGCTTTTCCGAATCCGATATATCCAAATATCAGCGCTAAAATAATCAAAGTGAAAGAGATAGGAAAGCCAACAAAGATAGTTATAATTAAGGTTGCTACTTGAACTAAGCCTAAATACTCCGGGGTCACAGCCACTCTCCGTGACGAATAGCCCAAAGACTTTTTAGCATTTCGGAAATTCCCTGAATTATGAGAAGAAACGCAGAAATCGGAATAACCATCTTAAACGGGTAAATGGGGGGGCGCAAAGGACTGGCATCGGATACCTCGCGAATAATCAAAGAATAGTAGGCTGATTCCCAGCCGACGATTAAAAAAAATATCATCCCCGGGAAAAATAGAAAAAAATAACAAATTGCATCTACTAAACCCTGTTTTCGCGGGGACAACTTTTCATAAATGAAATCACATCGTATATGCCCTTTCTCCAGCAGGCAATAGTTAGCTCCTAACATAAATAGACTACCGTAAAGCATATAAGATAAATCATAAGCCCAAAGCGTTGGCGCGTCAAACGCATATCGAGCGATTACTTCATAAGTCAAACCAGCCATCAGAGGCAGAATCAGCCAGGCAAAAAGCTTTCCACTCCGCTTGCCAATGGCGTCTAAAACCCGAATCGTTTTTAAAAATATATTTTTCGCTTGGGCCATAAATTCCACTCTAATTCAGTTTACAAAACTTATCCCTTACTTATTATTCTTTAATTGCTCTCCGTATTTTTTCTTTATGAAGATTTAAAGCTTACTTGAGAAGCTAAAATAGGCAATATTCTCTATCATTCATTAATGTAATTCTATTAATTGATGATAATAGTGATCCATCAATTTGATTCAATTAAAAAAGAGCTATTTCTGGCATCCAGCACTATTAAGATATATAAGAATTTTTGAAACCTCGTTCACTTTATAAACGAAACCTCTTGATTTAAATCCATTTATTTTTAGACCCCTCCATACTCCACAGCCATATTTTGCTCTGATATGAATCTTTATTTAATATTTGTTAATTTATGACAATCCGATTATATGGATTTCTATTCAGTTTCTTCGAATAAATCTCTCCTTCTACATATTAAATTATTATGAAGAAGCGGGCTTTCTATCTGTTATTTTAGTTATTATTTCTTTTTAATCCCGAAGTAATATTCATAAGCCATATCCCAGGGAGGCTGCCCTAACGCCTCAAAGTGGGCTATTTTCTTGGCAAACTCTTTCTGGTTGGCAAGAACTCGCGCGAAAAAAGGATTTTTAGATGCATACTCTTCCAAAACTTCTTGAGCAGCTTTCAATTGGGCTTTGAGAACTTCCTCTGATAGGCGGACTATTTTGACATCATGTTTGGTTAACAGTTCCTCTAAGGCATTAGCGTCCTCTATTAAGTGCCAAGCATTACCTTCAACAATGGAGGCTCTCAACGCACCTTTTACAATAGCTTGTAAATCGGGAGGCAATTCTTCCCAGCGCTTTTTGTTTATGATCATTTCATGGACATTGGCCGGTTGATGGAAAGAGGGGACAATATAATATTTGGCCACAGTATGGAATCCAAAAGTTTTGTCACCAGCAGGTGTAGCCCATTCGGCACCTTCCACTACTCGTCTCTCCATGGCAGGTAAGATCTCCCCTGCACCCAATATGACAGGAATTCCACCTAACTTTCTTAAAAGTTCTGCATTTAGCCCAGCTGTGCGAAACTTGACTCCCTTAATGTCTTTCAATGATGAAATAGGTTTTGTGGCCCATCCATAGAATTCTGGGAAGATGCCATAGGAAGTAAACATCGCTACAACATTCATCTTTAATTCTTTTTGTAAAAGTTCATTGTAGAGTTCTTCTCCGCCTCCACTCAGCAGCCAAGATAAATATGACCATCCATGGAGGCCAAATGGGCCACCGACGCTGACGGAGAAGAGCGGAAAGGCAGGATGTTTTCCAACCCAATAGTTGGGCCAGGCGATACAAGCATCCAGGACGCCTTTATTAACTGCATCTAACATTTCGAAAGGAGGTACAACAGAGCCCACGGGCAATAATTCCCATTTCAAACGACCTCCAGACATAATTTCTATATTCTTTGCTGCTCGCAAAGCACATATGTGGATAGGGTTGGCAGCTGGACAATGGCTTTGACCTTTCCACACGATAGTCTTCGTCTGGGCATTGGCTAATGGGGTTATGAAGTTTCCTAAGCTCATTACCAAAAATATTAAACAGGCCCCCATGATAATCATAAATCCGTACGAAATTTTCTCTTTCATGACTTACCTCCTTTTTTAATTTTTAGTTATATTCTCAAGGACAAATTCCGCTGCATTGGAAAAAAAATTTTAAAAAAAAAGAATTTAAAGAACAATAGCTTTTATTTCCTTTTGGAAATTAGATCCAAGGCTGCGTCCAGCCCTAAGAAATATACCTGGATGCCCAAACCCATAATCACTCCCTGGGCGGCTGAGGCTATCACCGAATGAATTCCTCGTTCATAATGATTGGAAAGATGAACTTCAATATAAGGAATTTTTACTCCTTTAATGGTATCGCGAATAGAATGAGCGGTGTAAGTAAATCCGCCTGGATTCATTACTAAAGCATCAACTTTATCATAGATAGGCTTTGATAATTCGGTCGATACATTCTCCCTCTGAATTAGTATAAAAAATTTCCAGATCTATACCTTTCTTTTGAGCATATTCCTTATTTGATCTAATTCTGCAGCCGGGGTGGTGCCATAGATCTCTAGTTTGCCGAATTCCTAAAAGATTCATATTGCTTCCTTGAATTATTAATCACAGCAATTAAATATTTACAGTTATCACTCTTATCTTACTCCGTGGTCTGGCTTTATCGAGTTTCCCCAATAAAATTGTGCCGTAATTCCACATAAGAAATAAAGCCAAATGCGGCAAGGGACAAGCCCTTGCCCTACGTTTGAGATTTTTTTAATTTCTCGTAGGGCAAGCCCTTGGGGCTTGCCGAACCACGCATGAAGATGTCGTTTATTTTATGCTCCCATTAATAATAATATTTTGGGCACCATAAGCTCCTTTGTAGAATTTTTTTTAAAAATCTGCCATAAACTAAAATTAATTGTCAACAAGAATTTTGAGGTTTGTCATTTAAAAATTAAAAGTGCACACTTGTTTTTGGTTTTTGAGTTACCCATAGAGAGGTAGGAGTGCGGAGAGATTTTAGCTCAGCCCTTTTGGTAAAGTTGGGCGGCCCGAAGGGCAAAATCTCGGAGAACTCTGTACTACATACTTGCAAACCCTTCGTTCCGCAGCGTTCTCTCTGCCACCGCAGCAATCTCTCCCCATCCCAACTCCACATGTTGGTGACTACCGAAAAATAATGATAGGGATGGCCATCCCGAAAGAGTTCTCCCTGGGAAGGACGGATGCGGATGGCCAGGTAGCGATCCGGTTTCATCGTCTTTTTCCGGGAAGGTTGGCTGGGAACAAACGTGACCTCGGCCCACTCTTTTCGTCCTGCGATCAAACCTTGATCCGTGATCTTTCGCAGAGGTTTCCAGGCCTCTTCCGGAAGGGCTTCAATGGCTGCCCGCAGTTCCTCAGTCATCTCCGCACTAATGGCATATTCGATCCGG
>CAZAGD010000104.1:0-21722 GCA_964484485.1 uncultured Syntrophaceae bacterium | reverse complement strand
ATAGCTAAAAAATACTTGCGCAAATGGAATTATTAATGGGAGCATGAAATAAACGACATCTTAATGCTTGGTTCGGCAAGCCCCAGGGGCTTGCCCTACGAGAAATTAAAAAAACCTCAAATGTAGGGCAAGGGCTTGTCCCTGGCCGCATGGGTTTCATTTCTTATGGGCAATTACGATACAATTTCATTGGGGCAAGCCGATAAAGCCAGACCACGGAGTAAGATAAGAGTGATAACCGTAAATATTAAATTGCTCCGATAAATAAGTAAGAACAAAATTTTTTCTTTAATATATTTTTTAATTTCTGTGCCCTCTTTGTACTACACCTTTAAATTTTATTAAGAAAAAGGAGGACTCTCACAGAGTTCGCCGAGTGCCAGAGAAAGCAATGAATAAAAATTATTAAAAATATATAAATTTTTGCTCTGCGTTCTCTGCGAGCTCCGCGAGATATAAATTTTTGGCTGCGGCTTTGCCGCGCTGTGTCCTCTTTGTTCTCTGGGGCTTAAAAATGAAAAAAGAACCAAAAAATCAACGTTGGTCTGAAGAAGAATTCTTTGCGGAAAGAGAAAAAGTTCTTTCTCTTTGGCCCACGGGAAAAGAAATTGATCTTGAAGAAGCAGTGGCCTATTTGCAAAACCTTCCGTCAGAAAAGAAATATGCTCACGTAGTGGCTAAAGCTAAAAAAGAGGGAAGAACTTTGGTGCAACCCCGGGGGGGAGTTGCTTTGCTGGATGACCATATAACCCTTCTTCAACATCTCCAGGATCAAGGGAGAGCCGATCTCCTGCCGACTACTACAGACACTTATACCCGAAATCTAAAATTTGCCGAGGCTCAAAGGGGGATTGAAGAAAGTAGAAGAGCTGGTCGTTCACTACTCAATGGTTGTCCCATTGTCAATCATGGGTTGCGGGCTGTGCGCCAGATTTCGGAAGCCGTTCAACGTCCGGTCATTGTCCTTTCGGGAACAGCTTTCCCCCAACTCACGGCAGAGATGGGTTTTGCTGGTGGCCTTACCGCTTTCCTGGGGGCTGGTATTTCTTACACGGCTGCCTATACTAAAAATCTGCCTTTTGCTGAAGGTATAAGAAATTACCAATATGTTGACCGCTTAGCTGCTTATTACGAAGAGAAAGGGATTCGCCTGCATAGGGAGCAGCCAGGTTTTTTGACGGGTACCCTTGTACCTCCAGGAATCGGCATTGCCGTAGCTGTCTTAGAGCTACTCTTAGCGGCCGGCCAGGGAGTAAAACATTATAGTATGGGGCTTTGCCAAAATTTAAACCTGATTCAAGATGTCGCCGGCCTGCGCGCTTTGGAAGAAATAGCTCAAGAATATCTGGCTCGCTTTAACCACCATGACGTCTTTTTTTCAATTGCCACTCATCAATGGATGCAAGCTTTTCCAACTGATGAACCCCGGGCTTATGCGGTGATCATTTTGGGGGGAGTAATTGCGGCTTTAGCCGGCGCTACCCAAATAATTACCAAAACTACCCATGAAGCAGAAGGAATTCCCACCAAAGAAGCAAATGCTGATGGCGTCCTAGCCACTAAGATGGCTATATCTTTGCTACGCCAAAATCGTTGGCCAGAAGATAAGATCTTTTTCCAAGAAAAAGAAATTATCCAGAAAGAGGCTCGGGCCATCATTAATAAGACTTTAGAATTAGGAGATGGGGATGTGGCCCAAGGGACCATCCGCGCTATCCAGGCTGGAGTTTTAGATATCCCATGGGCACCTAATATACATATGGCCGGCAAAATAATCCCGGTTAGAGATGCTGCGGGAGCTATACGTTATTTAGAAACAGGTCATTTGCCTTTTGATCGAGAAATTTTAGATTACCACCAAGAAAAGATTAAAGAGCGCGAAAAAAGAAATAAACAAGCCGTGGATTACGAAACCGCTGTAATGGATATTACCGAAATTAGCAAGATGTTAGACCAATAGTTCTATTTGCGCAGGGGAATGGAAGATTTAAAGAACTTAACATTTTTCGCCTCTGGTCTGAACGTTCTTAACCTTAGTAAGTGAATAGAAACACTTACAGCAATCCCCAAGAGAAGCAATCTTACCCACCACGCTGAGATCACCCATATTGAATAACTAATCGTTAACCATAGTAAAATAATAGCCAACATTTTATGTTTGCGCGTTATTCCTTTTCCTTCTCGGTAGTTCCTGATGTATTCTCCGCACCAGCGATTACTAATCAACCAATTATAAAATCGTGGTGAGCTACGGGCATAGCAGTAGGCAGCTAATAAAAGAAAAGGAGTAGTAGGCAGGAGAGGCAAAAACATACCTAAAACACCTAAGCCTACACTCAGCGTACCACTGATAATTAACAGAGTTTTTTGGGCATTTCTAAAATTTATTTTCATCGATTAACGAACCTCAGCTCCCCGTTCTATCAGAAGCTCTCGCAAAACAGATCTGTGGAACCGGTTCTCATCTGCCCAGTAACATCCCAATGAAATATTGGTTTGGTGAGAAAGGGCCTGTCGTGCTTCCTTTAAAAGATTAATGCTCGGTGATAACATAGGCAGCCATGCATCAAAAAAAATCTCTTTTGGCGTATTCGCTTTTAGGGACCCCTCGGGGAGGGCGCCTCACTGTTCCCAAGCGCAGGCCTTCGTCTTTTTCCCGCGGACTACCCAGCCGTACAATCTTAATGGCCATCTTATCTCCTCAATATAAATTTTTATCAACTCTTAATTAAAAAGTGCCAAATATTAATGTTTTAGCGCCTGTTTAGGAGGTTGCCTTAACTGATTTAAATTTTAATAGCAGGGACGACAACCTGTCAAATCGTAAATCTATAAACATCTAACCCTTTTAATTTTTTCCTTCCTGCCTGGTCTAGATGCTTCGTCATAATTAAAAAATGGCGAACCTTGAGAAAAAACAGGCCTGAATGAAGAAGCGGTGGCGGGGGAAGAAGAAATCCAAAGTCCGCCATCGATTTTATTTTTAATAACCCCACCCTTCCGTGAGGATTACTAAGTTAAATTTAATACCGATGGACACAATCCGCCATTCTGGGCTAAAATAAGGTATGGTCAAAAATTGGCTAATTAAGTCCATCTTGGCCTTTTTAGTTCTCTTCTTTATTCATTCGCCCTCATATGCCCAAGCCATGACCATCCAAGAAGAAAGGGAATTAGGCGAAAGAGTTTTTCAAGAAATAAAGAAGCGCTGGCCAATAGTGCAAGAACCTTCTATTAATGCCTACATCAACAGAGTGGGAAAGGAAATTGTTAAAGCTCTCGGGCCGCAGCCTTTCGAATACCAATTCTACGTTCTGAACTCTCCAGAAATTAACGCTTTTGCTATTCCAGGAGGAAAAATCTTTATAAACAGCGGCCTAATTTTGCTTTTAGAAAAAGAAGATGAACTGGCTGCCGTCTTGGCCCATGAAATTGGGCATGGCGTAGCCCGCCACATTGCCCGCAGAGGAGAAAAAATCCAAAAAATAAGTTTGGCTACCTTAGGAGCCATCTTGGCCGGCATCTTATTAGGTGGGCCAGCTGCTGGAGCTATTGCCACCACTTCCGTAGCGGCATCGGAAACGGCCATGTTAAAATACAGCCGGGAAGATGAAGATGAGGCTGATTATTTGGGGCTAAAATTTTTGGAACAGGCTGGGTATAATCCAGAAGGAATGCTTACGGTTTTAAAGAAATTGCGCCGGAGACAAGGTCCTTCGGCCAGTGAAATCCCTGCTTATATGCAAACCCATCCAGCCTTGGAGGCCCGTTTAGCTGATTTAGAAGTCCAATTGGCCCGCCGGCCCTTAGAAAAAGTAGGCTCTAAGTCTTTAGGAAACCTAAGAAGAGTCCAAACTAAACTTTTAGTGGAGGAAAAAGAGGTTTCGCGTACAGTCACCTTCTTTGAAAATTGGGTAAAAAGAGAACCCGAAGAAGGGGAAGCTTATTTTGGCCTAGGCTTAGTACAAAAAAAAATGGGCGCCCTAGACCGCGCCATAATTAGTTTAACGAAAGCTTCCACCCTTATCCCTCAGGATGGCGAAGTTTTCCGCGAATTAGGTGTATCTTTTTTCCTGCGGGGTGATTTATCTGCGGCAGAGAAAAATTTGGAAAAAGCCCACACTTTATCTCCCCGAGATTATTTGGTTCATTTCTATTTAGGGCGAGTTTATGCGGAAAAAAAATTAACCGATGCCGCTATCCAGTTTTATCTCCAAGCTAAAGCCCTTCGCCCAGAATTTGCTGATGTTTATTATCATCTGGGGCAAGCTTTTGGAGCAAAGAATTTGCTGGGCCAGGCTTACCAAAACTTTGGCTATTATTATAAAATTATGGGCGACCACAAAACTGCCCTCCTTCATTTTCAGAAAGCCCAACAATACTTCCCGCCGCAATCTGCCGATGCCCAACAAATAACCAAAGAAATTCAAGAATTATCCGCGGCCAAGAAAAAGACCCCTTAAACCATTCCCCAAAATTTCTGGGCAAATAAATTATCTTAGGAGGCCTTATGTTTTTCTCGAGAAGTAGAAGAGGAAGAAGAAATTATTTGGACAAACAAATCTACCAAGGTGGGATCAAATTGACTGCCGGCTTTGCGTTTTAATTCTCGTAAACTTTCCTCTTGGCCAATAGGATCTTTATAAGGACGACCATGGGTCATAACATCATAAGCATCGACTATAGAAATTATTCTCGAAATCAGCGGGATTTCTTCCCCTTTCAGTCCGCGAGGATATCCACTTCCATCCCACCATTCGTGGTGGGCTAAAATAGCTTCTGCTATGGGAGCCAGTTCTGGTGAGGAACCGGCAATACGGTAGCCAATCTCCGGATGTTTCCAAATCAATTCCCATTCTTCGGGAGATAAATTCCCCGGTTTGACGATCAACCCTTCCGGAATGGCTATCTTACCTATATCATGGAGCGTAGCCAGCAGAGCCAAATTATCGAGTTCGCTCTCGGATAACCCAAAAGCCCGGCCAATCTGCAAAGCTAATTCTTGAATGCGGTTAGTGTGCTCTTCGGTCTCATGGCTCTTTTCAAAAAGAGTGCGTCGCAGAGAAGAAATTATGGAGGCCCTGACGCTCTTGCTTTCTAAGAGCTTGTTCCGGTACATACGTTCTTCGGCCTCTCTTAAGACCTCTTGAATATTTTGGCTGGGATCTTCTTTGGTAACGGCGCCCATAGCCATACTTAATTGGATTGGGCCGGAATTGGCTTGCTGGCAAGCATTGCGGATACGATCCATAATCTCCGTCGTCACCCGATTGCTGGTGCGGGGCAGGAAAATTGCAAATTCATCGCCACCCAAACGGGCCACCACATCTTCCTTTCGACAGCATTCCTTAAGGATTCCCGCAATGCGGATTAAAAGCTTATCGCCCTCTTGATGACCAAAAGCGTCGTTGACCAGCTTCAATCCGTTAACATCGCCCATGATAATGCTGATGGGCAGTTGCCGTTCCGTATCCAGCCGGCGGAGCTCTTCTTCAAAGTAAAGGCGGTTGTATAAGCCCGTCAGCTTATCATGAAAAGTGAGGTAGCGGATTTGATCGTCAGCCCACTTTCTTTCGGTAATATTCTCCAGCGTACCCTCGTAAAATTGGACTACTCCCCGCGGATCGCGAATAGCTAAAGCATTCATAGAAATCCAGATCTTATCCCCATCGCGACGGAAAACTTCCGCTTCAAAATTCTCTACCACTCCCTTCTCTTCTAAGAGGCGCTGCAATTCTCGATAGCGCTCCCGATCCGCAAAATAATGGCGCTCTCCATTGGGACCTTGCGTAATTAGTTCCTCTGGGGAACTATACCCTAAGATGCGCGCGCAAGCCGGATTGGCCACTATGAAATGTCCGTCGAGAGTAGCTTGAAAGATCCCTTCTATAGCATTCTGGAAAATGCTGCGATATTTCTCTTCGGCGCGCCGGATTAAAACTTCGGCCCATTTTCTTTCCGTAAGGTCACTGATCATCCCGGTAATTCCCGTGAGCTGCTCATCCTCAATCATTCTTCGGGCCGAAATTTGCACATGTCGGATGCTCCCTTCCTTATTCGTTATGCGCAACTCCAAGTTGGAAACTTCTCCCAGCAAAATTCTATTCCAGTTGCGCAAAAATTCGGGCAGATCTTCCATATAAATTAAATTGGCCAAGGGTTGGCCGATTAATTCCTCGGGACGATAAAAAGCTATTTGTTCAATAACGGGGCTAATGTAAACGAAACGACCTTGGGCATCCAAGGAGAAGAGAACATCATTAATGTTTTCTACTAATTGCCGATATCTTTCTTCAGATTTTTGCAGTGCTTTTTCAGCTCGTCTTCTCTCCAGGGTGTTAATAAAAATTTCCCCAATCATGCGCAATAAACCAATTATTTCTTCTGACCATTTTTTTTCTTGCCCTATGGACTCGAAGCCCATAAATCCCACCGCAGCCTTTTCATAAAACAGGGGAATCAAAAGGACAGACTGGCACCCTTGAGTTTGAAAAATCTCTCTTTCATATTGAGCTGCGGCAGGAAGATCGGCAATATTAGATAAGCAGATTATTTGCCCCTGATTAATTTTTTCGGCCAGCCAAGAGATTTTTTCTATAGCGATACTCGCGGCTTGAGGAATTAACCAAGAGGAGTGGGCGGAACACCACCCATGAGTCCGATAGATGATTTTTTTATCTGCCGAAAATAAATAAACATACCCATGGTCTACTTCCGTAACCTCTACTATAGTGCCTAAAATTTTTTTTATCCCTTCATCTATTTCCGCTGGTGGCAAGTCTAAAAAATTGGTAGATATTTCTTTTATAATTTTTCTGAGGACTTCTAAATCTTGCAATTTGCTATCCTTATTATGCGGTGAGAAATTAAAAAGATTTTATTATCTCTTCGCCTAAATATGGAAAATCTTTAATAACTTTTTTAAAAAATACCATAGTTAAAACAAGGAAACAAGCCTCTTTTCACCATTGCCCACCTTTCCTTTTAATTAATTTTTAATCAGCCTGGGGAGCGAGAAGGTTTATTAAATTTTTATGATTATTCTTTCAAAAACAATACTATTTTGGAGAAGTGAAAATGGGGCCCAGGGCCTCTTTTCTTGACAACTTCCCTGAGCAATGATAGTTTCAAATAAAATTTTTTAGGAGGGAAATGATTAAATGGCTGAACCTAAAAAAACCGCTTTATATGCTTGGCATAAAAGCCAGGGAGCCCAAATGGTTAATTTTGCCGGCTGGGAAATGCCTCTAAATTATAAAGCCGGGATTATCGAAGAACATTTAACTACCCGCCGTTACGGAGGGCTTTTTGATATCTCTCATATGGGGAGGTTTCTCATTACTGGAGCGGGGGCTCTTTCTTTCCTGCAATATATGTTAACCAATAATGCCGCGGCTTTGGAACCAGGACAAGCTCAATATACTATTTTAGCCAACGCTAATGGAGGGGCTATAGACGATGCTTACCTTTATCGCCTGGATGAAAAAAACTACCTTTTGGTAGTTAATGCCGCCAACACTGAAAAAGATTTATCATGGCTTAAAGAACATCTTCCCCATTTCCCCCATGTTGAACTTATTGAGCAAACTGAAGAAATAGCCATGATCTCTCTGCAAGGACCAGTCGCTAAAGCTGTCCTTATAGATACGCTCTTGGAAAGCCATTCCCAACTCCCCGATCCGGGAAGAAACAATCTCCGCGGGGCAATTATAGAAGGAAAACAAATAATAATATCCCGGACTGGCTACACTGGCGAACCCCTTGGCTTTGAACTCTTTTCTCCTGTCGACCATGTGCTGGCAGTGTGGGAAAAAATTTTAAGTAAGGGGGCGGAGAGAGGAGTTATGCCCGTGGGCTTGGGAGCGCGGGATACCTTGCGCTTAGAAGCCGCTCTGCCTCTTTACGGCCACGAATTAGGCCTTGACCCTGAAGGAAAAGAAATTCCCATTTTTGCTTTGGGGCCAGCAAAAATCGCCGTCAGTTTTTCCTCAATCAAAGGTGATTATATTGGTCGAGGGGCACTCTGGAAGCAATTTCAAGAATTAAAAGGCCGAGAGGAAGGAGAAATTCCCTCAAAACCCTTGGTTCCGCGGCGTATTTGGCCGATAGCTTTAACCAATGCGGGAGTCGCCCGGCCAAATTTTCCCATCTATAAAAATGGTCTGGCTGTCGGCCTGATTACCAGCGGCACTATGGTTCCTTACTGGAAATTTACGGGACAAGGTTTATCATCTAAGATCAGTGAAGAAAAGGGGAAACGATCTATTGCCCTGGCTTATGTGGATGCCCATTTAAAAGAAGGTGATGATCTTGAAATCCTGAGTCGAGGTAAATACCTTACGGCCAGGGTAGTGAAAAAGTTTATCAGCACCGAGGCTCCTCCTTATGCTCGACCAATTTTTATTGCCGAACCTATCCGCCAGAAGATAAGTCCATCCTTACCGCTGTTTTCTTCTTTAGAAATCCTGACGCGGAAGGCGAAGGAAAATACTTATTGGCGGCAAAGAGAGACTATTAATTTGATTCCTTCTGAACAAACTCCTTCCCCTTTAGTTAAACTTTTATCGATTGCCGATCCTTGTGCGCGCTATGCCGAGCATCGGCAATTTAAATTTTTAGGAGAAGAGGACATCTATTATTATCAGGGAACGGGATTCATTCAAGAAGTAGAGGCTAAACTGCAAGAAGAGTTTTGTCGTTATCTGAGCTGCACCAAAGTAGAAACGCGGATCATCAGTGGTCAAATGGCCAATGCCGCCGTTTACAGCGCGTTAGTAGACTATATTAATCGCTTCGACCGTAAATCAACCCCCCGCCGTTTGACCAAAGTTATGAATCATCATCTCGGCCGCGGCGGTCATCTGAGTTCCCAGCCCATGGGCGCCTTGCGAGATTATTTGGCCGTGAACCCTGAAAATGATCGTCCAGCGGCGATCAACTTTCCCGTCTTGGAAGAAAATCCCTACCAAATTGACCTAAAGCGCACCGAAGAACTTCTGCATCGCCACCAACCAGAACTAATTGTTTTAGGCAAGAGCATGGTCCTCTATCGCGAGCCTTTGACTGAGCTACGCCGTTTAGTAAATAATTTGCCTAAAAAACCTTGGATTATGTATGACATGGCCCATGTCTTAGGATTAGTTGGTCCTTATTTCCAAGAACCTTTTTCAGAAGGAGCAGATCTAGTCACCGGGTCGACCCACAAAACTTTTTTTGGAACTCAAAGAGGCATTGTGGCCAGTAACTTTGATGAGGCTTCCCCTTTCTTTGACCTTTGGCAAACTATCACCAAAAGAACTTTTCCTGGAAGTTTAAGCAACCATCATTTAGGAACTCTTTTAGGTCTCCTTTTGGCTACTTACGAGATGAACGCCTTTGCGCCCACTTACCAAAAACAAGTAATTAAAAATGCCCGGGCATTTGCCCAATCTTTAAAAAATTCTGGTTTGCAAGTGGAAGGAGATCCGCGCTTGGGCTATACGGAAACTCACCAAGTAATCCTTAGAGTTGGCTATGGGCGGGGTCCCGAGGTGGCCCGGCGTTTGGAAGAGAACAACATTATTGTTAACTATCAAGCTCTGCCTGATGACGAAGGTTTTACAGTCAGCAGTGGGCTACGCCTGGGGGTGCAAGAAATGACCAGGTTCGGTATGCAAGAAAAGGATTTTGGCGAGTTGGCCGAGTTGATGGCGGATATTATTCTTAGAAATCATTTTATCAAAGAAGAAGTGACCCGTTTTCGTTCCCGCTTCCTGCAAATGCAATATTGCTTAGAAGAAGAAAGAGCTCGTCCCTTAATTCAGGAATTGCTCGCGGTAATTATTTAAAAAGGAAAGCCATGAGCTTTTCCCCAAAAATTTATTTAGCCAAATTATCTTGGCGGGGAGCTGATAAAATAGCTGGGGAGCGTAGCTTTACCAATACTAATTCTGGGGGGGAACCAAGACGCAAAGGTGGTCCCCAAGTGCCCACCCCCCGGGAAACATAAAGATAGCTTTTATCCTGTTGATGCAGTCCGGGAGTTAAAGGATAAAATAGGCGCGAAATTAAAATGATGGGAAATAGCTGGCCGCCATGAGTATGGCCGCTCAACTGCAAGCCAATCCTGTGGGCCGCCGCTTCGGCAAAGTAAATTGGTTGGTGACATAGAAAAATAGATGGTTGATCAGGTTCCAAGGTGGCGAAAAGGTCTGTTACTTCCGGGACCGGGTTCCCTAAGCGCTTGGTTCCCGTGGGATCATCAATCCCCAAAATCTGCAGTCCTCCAGGCAGAATTCTTCTTTCGTTACGTAAGACATTAACTTGGGCTCTCTGCATTATGGCTACGGCCCTTTCGACGCCCGCATAAAACTCGTGATTGCCTGTAACGGCGAAGATTCCCCAGCGCGCCTGTAGTTGCGCAAGAGGTATAGCCATTTCTTCCATATGGGCGATGCTTTCATCTACTAAATCGCCAGTAATTACCACTATATCTGGAAAAAGATCATTAGCCATTTTGACAATTTCGGTAAGCTTTTCCTGACCATTGATCATTCCAAAATGCACATCGGAAATTTGCACCACCTTCAGGCCATCTAGTTCCTTAGACAACCCCCAGAGAGGGACTTCTATTCTGGTAACCGAAATTTGTTGGGCTTCATAGAACGCCCAACCGTTAATAAACAACACCGCCCCGATGACCAAAGCTACTTGCCTCCGCCCCAGGCGCGGCGAAAAAAAATATTTTTGCTTCGCCAGCATAAAAAATACGGCTAATAAATCTCTGGTCAAGGCTAAAAGTAAAAAGTAAAAGAAAAACCCAATCCACAAAGAAGAAAATAAGGCTACGGAATAGGTGAAGAAATTAAAGTCATAACGGGCTAAAAATCTGGCTAAAGGGAAAAATAAAGGAAGGCTCCCCAAAGTTACTTTTAAAAGAAAGCGCTGCCGCGGAGAGAAAGATATTAAACGGTTTAACCAAGTATAAAGATAATAATGACCACTTCCATAAAAAGAAAAAATGATGATAAAGAAAATTGCCCAACTGGCCCACCATGGCATAAACTTTTATCTCCTTTATTTTTGCGATCATCCTCTTAATCCTGATCAGGTGTCTTCATGTTGCCTGTATCTTCATTATAGAAAACTTCTTTTTTTTTGTTAATGGAAAAGATCTCTTCTTTTAACTCCTTAGCTGCTTCCCTGGCTAACTGCACCTAATTAAGCCTTCGTCGCCGCAGCCAAAGCAAAATTATTTAGAGCCAGATTTACTATTGAAAATTCATGGGCGCGAAAATATTTATTGGACTATCTAACTCAATTTCGATAAAATAACCCCAGAAATGGAAACCACATCTCTAATTAATTTTTTCCGCCTGGTGGCTCAAAATCCTTATGCTTATCTGCAAGAATGGCAGGCCAAGACAGGGGCCCGCCTCATAGGTTACTTCTGCCTAAATACTCCCGAAGAGCTCATCCACGCTGCCGGCTTCCTTCCCATGCGGATTACCGGAGCGGAAGAGAATATTTCTTTAGCCGCGCGCCACTTACAAAGTTACAGCTGCTCCCTTGTCCAAAGCACTTTAGAAGCAGCTCTGCGGGGAAAATTATCTTTCTTGACTGGCACAGTATTTCCGCATACCTGTGATTCAATTCAACGTCTATCAGATATTTGGGCCATGAACCTTTCTTTTCCTTGGCACTGGGATTTAGTTCTGCCGGTGAAACTTCATACCCCCAGCGCCCGCACCTACCTCATCCAGGAGTTGCGACGTTTTAAAAAAGGCTTAGAAGATTTTAGCGGTCGGTTCATCAAAGATGAAGATTTAAAAAAATCTTTCCATCTTTTTAATAGGGTGCGCTCTTTCCTAAGAAAATTGGCCATTGCCCAAATAGGCGGCAATTATTCCTTAGCGGCCAAAGACTTTTATGCCTTCTTGAAAGTCTCGGCTATTATGGACCGCGAGGAGTTTTTGGCTCAATTGCCAAATTTTATGGCCTCCAAAGAGCAAGACCAATATAGGAAAGAAGCCGCTACTCCCTTATTTTTGATCGGGAGTATTTGTGATCACTTGGCCTTCTTCGATTTATTTAATAGTTGTGGCGCCCAAATTGTCGGCGATGACCTTTGCTCAGGCTGGAGGTATATAAGTGTTGATGTTTCTCTAAACGGGGATCCCTTAGAAGCTTTAGCAGAGCGGTTGCGCCAACGGCCGCTTTGTCCCTGCAAATACAATCCCCAGTTTGATCGGGCCGCGGAACTGCTCGCCCGCATCAAAGCTTCCTCGGCCAAAGGGGTAGTCTTTTTATTGCAAAAGTTTTGTGATCCTCATGCCTTTGACTATCCTTATTTAAAGGATAAACTAAGGCAAGAAAATATTCCCCATTTAATTCTGGAGATTGAGCCAGGGACTTTTTCTTGGGGAGGATTAGAAACTCGCCTCCGGGCGTTCGTGGAAGCATTAGCAGAAATTTAAGTTCCTCATGGCCTATTGAAATTTTATCTTCTTTGGACAAAGCGAGGCAGAGATGGTTGCAGACAAACCTACTAAAATTCCCCGTCTACGAACTACCCAAAAAATGAAAGAATTAATGACCCACTACTATTTAGAGGCTAAGTTGGCTGAAGGGTCAGAGAAAAAGATCGCTTGGATTACCAGCGGGGGCCCAGTAGAGTTCCTTATAGCAGCGGACATCATTCCTATTTATCCGGAGAATCATGGAACTATGTTGGGTGCTTCCCGCATGTCCGTGGAACTTTGCGAAGTAGCCGAAGGTTTAGGGTACTCCCGCGACCTCTGTTCGTATGCCCGAGGTGATATTGGCTCTGTAATTACCAAAAAAAGTCCCATCGGCGGCCTCCCCAAGCCAGATTTCCTTTTGGCTTGCAATAACATCTGCGGGACTGTTTTAAAATGGTACCAATTTTTGAGCCGCTATTTCGAAGTTCCTCTCTTCCTATTGGATACTCCCTTTGTTCATCACCGCATCGTCCCCGAAAGTTTAGAATATGTCCGGCACCAGTTTCAGGAACTCATCGAATTTTTGGAAGCCATCACGGGCCAAAAGTTTTCTTTTTCCCGTTTAGAAGAAGTAGTGCATCTCTCCGCCCAATCTGCCTTACTTTGGAAAGAAGTTCTCAGCCAATGTACTCATCGGCCGGCGCCTATGAGTTGTTTCGATGCCTTCATCAATATGGCGCCCATTGTTACTTTGCGGGGAAAAAAAGAAGTAGTTCATTTTTATGAAGAGATGAAAAGAGAATTACAAGAACGTATCGCTCAGGGCGTGGGCGCAGTGCCGGAAGAAAAATTTCGCCTTCTCTGGGATAATATTCCTATTTGGTATAAAATGCGCGAGTTGGCCGAGCTTTTTGCTGCTTACGGCGCTTGCTTAGTGGCCGATACTTACACTAACGCTTGGGTCTTTGAAGGACTGGAAAGCACTGACCCATTAGCGGGCCTAGCCCTTGCTTATACCACTGCTTATTTGAACGTCAGCCTGGACTTAATGGTGGAAAGAATCACCGAACTCATAGAACGTTTTCAAGTAGACGGTTTAATTATCCATTCCAATCGCAGTTGCAAACCATATTCTCTGGGCCAATATGACCTCCAGAGGATAATCCAGGAAAAGTATGGTATTCCTGGTTTAGTGATCGAAGCAGATATGACTGATGCCCGGGCTTATGCTGAGGCGCAGATAAAAAACCGCATCGAAGCTTTCATGGAAACCTTAGCAAATCGGCAAAAATAGGTAAAAATAAATGAGTGAAAAATATCTTACTTTGAGGCAAGAAATAGCCAAAGCCTTAGAGGATCAACCTCGCGGATTGCGGGAAATTTCCAAAATCTTCCGCCTGGGCGAAAAAGAAGTTCTGGAGCACCTGCAACACCTAGCCAAATCTGCTAAACTCGTCATGGAACCTGCTTTTTGTCAAAAATGTGGGTTTATCTTTAAAAAAAGAGAACGCTTAAGTACGCCGAGCCGTTGCCCTATGTGTCGCAGCGAATTTATTAGTCCCCCGCGTTACCAATTATCTGGGCGCAAATAATTTTTCAAAACTTATCTAAAATTTCAGCCAGGAGGCGGGCTGTGTCTCCGACTAAGCGCGCGCACTCGTGGATTTTTTCGCCGTGATAAAAATTCTTTACTTCTTCTCTATTTTGCCAGTCAACTTGGGCAATCTGCCGGCAATCAATTCCGGGATGATTGCTGACTACTTCTTCCCGAAAACGTCTGTAAAGTTCCTGAGCTGAAGACCATAAGCGTCTATCTTCTTTTTCTTCTTCTTTAGCCCGGCTAAATTTTAAACCCAAGACGGCTAAGGCCCCCACTAAAGCTCCGCAAACTTCTCCGTTGCCTCCCAGACCACCCCCAAATGCCCCCAAGGCCCTTAATACTTCTGGTTCGCATCTACCCAATTTTTCCTGCCCAACTGCAAGAACTGCCTGGCTTCAGTGAAACCTTTTTAATAACATTTGCCTTGCTTTTTCGGCTAGCTCATCTGCCATAACCATTTTCTTCTCCTCGCTTTAAATTCTTTTATTAAGCGCAGCCCCTAAAACTAGCATACTGCCACATGCGGCTAAAAACACGCGCTGCCCTTTCGGGAAAATCGAAACAAGGCAACCCATTTTCTTCTAAAAAATCTTGACAAATTTCTATATCCTTTTTTGCTCCTAACAAAGAGAAAAATATGGGCTTACCAAGTCTGCCCTTGAGAAATTCCGCGACTTGACCATAGGCCTCGGCCTCCGGATTGGCAAAAGAGATAAATATTATTCCATCTACCTCTGGATCAGCTAATAAAGCGTTTAAGATCTCCAGGGAAGTTTTCTCAAAACCATGGGCTAACATGTCCGGGAAAAGGTCCACGGGATTTTGGGCTTTGGAAGGCGTGGCAATTACTTGGGCAATTTTCTCTTTGGTCGCGGGATTAAAATGCGCCATCTTCAGCTTAGCTTCCACAGCCGCGTCTATCGTCATAATGGCCTGGGCCCCACTATAAGTTACTATGGCTAAGCGATCTCCCTTAGGTAAAGGCAGGAAGAGAAATCCCTTAAGACTAAAGATAAACTCATCAATACTCAGGAGTCGCAACAAGCCTGCTTGTCTAATTGCTCCGGCAAAAATAGCATCCTCTCCTGCTAAACTGGCTGTATGGGTAGCAATTGCTTTGGCCCCTTCGGGAGTTCTTCCTCCTTTTAAAATTAGGATAGGCTTTTTAAAAGCACCTTGGCGAGCTACTTGTAAAAATTTGCGCCCATCCCGGACATCTTCCAGGTACATGCCGATTAGGCTGGTTTGCTCATCTTCGAGCAGGTAAGTTAAAGCTTCTGTTTCCTCCACATCTACTTTATTGCCGAGCCCAATTCCTTTGGATAAGTTTAATCCTTTTAGTGAACTAAGATAACGCAATAAGGCCCCTACAAAAATCCCCGACTGAGCAATAAACCCAATTGCTCCAGGTTGCAGCATCCGGGAATTAGCAAAATAAGAAGTAGTTAAGCCAGTAGCGGTGTTGACTAATCCTAAAGTATTCGGTCCAAACCCTCTCATTCCTGACGTCCGCAGAATAGATTTTATTTCTTCCTGGATCTTTTTCCCTTCCGGTCCAGTTTCGGCAAACCCTTCCGCCGAAATTACTACCCCTTTTACCCCCTTTAAGGCGCATTCTCTCAAGGCCTCCGGAACAGAAGCTGGACGAATATGCAAAACAGCTAAATCAACTGGAAAAGGTACATCGGCCAAACGGCAATAAAGGGGAGTCTCAAAAATTTCTCCTCCCTGAGGATTAACTCCCGCAACTTGACCCGTAAAACCCACCCGTTTTAAAACTCTTAACAATTGGGCCCCGGGTTTCTGTGGATCTCGGGAAGCGCCTATCACGGCTATACCTTGCGCTTCCATAATTTCCCGCAGAGAATACATTTTTCCTGCTCCTTCATACCCAGATGATGATCTCTTGCCTAAAAATATCATATTCCCTTAATAAAAAAAATTTAAAATTTAGGGCTTCTTAATCCCCCGAGGCTGGAAAAATTGGGGCCAAGGGAAAAGGGCATAAGCGATTTTATCAGTAACTCTAATCTTGGGAAAGCTTCTGGGCCATGGCCCAGCTTATTTAAAAAAGGGAAGTTAACGCGGAGGCAAAAGTCTTTTCTTTACCAGCTCGGTTATGTCTTGGGGAAGGCGATCCTCTTCTAAAACGAATACTTCTCGCGCTCTCGTGATCCGGTCCTTATTTATGGCGGCGATATAGATTTGCGTCATCTCCTTTATCTTTTCTTCTGCTGGGCTCGCCGGGAAACTGAGAGTGCAATTGGTTATTACTTGGTTAATTAAAAATAATATCCAGCCCAAACATAATAAATAAATTATGCCCTTAGGCAAGTAACCGCCCCAAAGAGGTCTTTTTTTCTTTTCCCTGGCGCTCGTGGCGATGGGTTCTATAAGGCCGGCATCCATTAGATCGACTAGGTTTTTGCAAGTATCGAACTCGCCGATGAAGCTTTGATCAATAATTTCATTAATAGTACGCACCCCATTGACCAATTCATAGATTACTTCCATTTGAAAACTACGCCGCTTCTCCCACGGAGTTCCTACTAACACATCCAGGGTAGCCAAGGGGTTCACTTTCTGGAAGATTATATTAAAAGAAGGTAGTCTTTTGACCAAGAGGGGCCACTCATCTATCATTCTTAAAATATCCAAGAGCAGGTATTCGGTATTTAAGGGTTCGATAAGCGTGGGATCAAAATAAACTTCTTGGGCGGTAAAATGAAATTTACCTCGCGGCCATTTAAATAGATTGTAAATAGTCTCAAAAATAAGTAAACGCAGCACAGCTGATAAATCTTCCCGACGGATCAGCTCATTTTTAAGTAATACTTGTTCAATGCTGATTAATTCTTCTTGGTGTTGTTCGTAAGCTTTCTTCCAGTTATCTGGGGTAAGCAAACCACCGTTGATCAATCTTTTAGCCAAAGAAGTTTCCAGACCTTTTTCTCCCGGGAACAAAGTTCCCACAATGAATCCCTTATCAAAAAGAATTTGGACCGCCTCCTGCTTTTCTCCCTGGATGGTCAGTATGCCTGTCTTTTGTTGCTGACCCAAGATTTGCAGAAGTTCCGCCAACCCAAAATCTTTTAAGGAGCCGGTCAAGCTTGCTTCTTTAACTTCCACTTTTGCCAAAAGTGCCTCTCCCTTTAGCTAAAGATATACCCGCAACGCGGTGTTGGACAAATAAATAAAAAGCAATTATAAATAAAATAACTATCATTATTCCCGACAGGTCAAGAACAACCTCTCCTGGCCAAGGACGCGGGATCCACCCCGGCCAAAAAATAATTTTCAGGATAGTGAAGAAGGAAATGAATAGATAAAAAGCGCCTTCCCCCACATGACCAAGGTAAATGTGTCCGGCACCCGGAAGAAGACGAGAAAGAAACCTGCCTAAAAAATAGCGCCTTTTTTGATATTTAGCCACTTCCGCTTTTTTAAGTTGGGCTATTTTCGGGTCGCCAATACTATAACTGGAAAAGGTGTGCAAGCATTGGGCACACTGCTGGCCAATTACCATGGAACGGACGCAGCGGGAGCAGATACGTCGACCACATTTAGTGCATCTTCTAAAGGAAATCTCTCCTCCCCCGAACATTTGCCGCAAGATAAAGGCTAAGATTACCAAAGCCAAAGCAACCTCACCATATTTTATGGGTATTTTCCCCCAAAAAACATCCCAGATAGCCGCGGCCATTTCTTCTCTTTCGGGGCTGGGGGCGACTATGCTCTTTAAAAGGCGTAGCTTCTTTACGGGCAAGTCAATGACCAACCGCCGCGGATTTTTGGAAGAGATACTGGTATAGTAAGAAATCAATTGGGGAGCTAATTGGCGAGCCTGCTGAAACTGAATTTCCGCTTCCTTTAATTGCAAGTTGAGAAGGTAAGCTTGCCCGAGGTTATAATGAATTTCAGCTTGGGAAGGACTAAGCTTAAGCGCTTGCTGATAAAAATAGATAGCTTTATCCAACCTATTGGTAAGCAAATAAATGTTGCCCAAATTGTTAAAATAAGCAGGAGAATTGGGCTCTAATTCACCGTAGCGGAGCAGGCTCTTTTCGGCTTCGCCATAACGCTCCATTCTTCTTTCTAAGAGGGCCCGGGTATGCCACCAATCGGCATCCCTTCCTTTTTCTTTGGCTAAAGCTAAAATTTTGGGATATAAATCTGCTTCATAAACATTATCGTTTGCCCGCACCATCTCCATCTGACCATTTCCCCCAAAAGAGACCAGGAAAGAAGCATAAAGACGCACGCCAGTTGGCCAAAGAAGTAAAAGCAAAAGAAAGGTGAACATTAATAAGCGGTCTGCCCGGGAGGCATAAATCACTAAGATTATGAACCAGAAAATGAACAGCCACATCCAACCCCAACCCAAGGCGAAGGGTATAGACAAGAATAAAAAAGGAATAATGGCCGAAATTTTAGCATAACTTTCTCCCCCCAGAATATGCTGCCAATGGTGCGCACAAAATGAATAATATTTAAACAGTAAGGAAAAAGAAAAGATCACAAAAACGCCGGTAAAGCTAAAAAAAAGGAGCAGAATAAAATTGGCCCATTGCGGAAGAGCTTCTTCCAAATTTATAAAAGAGAGGGAAAGGGCTTTCAGCCACGCTTGGATAGCCTGCCAAATATTTTTCCCGGAAGGGAAGTCTTCTTTCCAGAGCCAATAAGCTTTGGCTCTGACTACTTGCGGCGAATCTGGCGCCATCTTTTCCGCATAATGCAAAAGACTCAGCACCGCTGCTGTTCTTTCTTGAGGGGCCAAAATTTGGCTCTCTCTCACTAAAGCAAAAGCATAAGGATAGTGGTTGCGAATTCCCTGATTTAGCTTCCATTGATATAGTTTATCTAATTCCTCTAAACTTTTTTTAAAATCTCTTCTATACCACAACTCCCGATGGGCCCGCCAAATTGCTTCTCCCGTTCTTTTTTCTACTTTGGCTAAATCCTCGGACGGGTTAGGAGAATTTAGCTGTTCCACCTGGGGCGTTTGCGCTTGACTGACTTTTTCTAAATTTAAAAGGAGAAAAAAGAAAATTAGTGGCCAGAAAAAATATTTCCGGAGGGTAAGTATAGGGGCGGCATACGTTCTTCTATTCCTAACCAAGTTTAGGCTCAATCTTTTCCAAATTAATAGTTAAAGCGAAGGAATACCTTTTACCCTTTTCTCCTATTTCTAAGGTCAAAGGAATTTGCAAACTTGTAGGGGAAACAATTTGGGGCTGTTCTACTGAAACAAGACGCAGGTTAATTGGAGAAAGAACGGCTGGCTTCGTAGCCTCTCCTTCAGCCTTTGGTTCGGTTTCCGGCCAGATCTTATTAAACATTCGGCCCCAAAAAGTCTTCTCTCCTTCTTTCCTCTTCTCTTCCTCGAGCTTAGCCGGTACCTCCTTTTGGGGAACAATCTCGCCCATTTTTTCCAATGGCTTACTCTCTAAAGGAATAATTTTTTCCCGCAAAGTCGGAATTTCTTTCTCCGTCTTTATTTCGGGAACAGGAGCTATCCCTTTTAAAACACCTGCAGATTCTGCCGCAGGTACCGAAGCAAATTCCTTTCTTTCTTTTAGGGAAGAGGCCACGATTTCTTGTCCAACAGGCATTCCCGCCATAACCGGGACTTTTTCCGGGATAATTTCTGGTCTCCGCGCTGTCCTCCGCGTCTCCACACCTTCTTCAATAGCTTTTAATACCAAGCGGCACGCCATAGTTAGAGTTTCAAAAACTCCTTTGCCCGTGATGGCTACGGCTTCGAAATAGGGAGCTTGCCAGCGATTAATTTTTTGGTTTAGCTCTTCTACTGCCGAAATATGGGGAAGGTCTCGTTTATTATATTGCATAACCAAGGGAATGGTTTCGATCCTTTTCCCATAGTAACGCAAATTTTCTTCCAGGTCTTTTAGGCTCATTAGGTTATCTTCCATTCTTTCTGCTTGGGAGTCCGCCACAAAAATAACTCCATCAGCTCCAGAAAGCACGGCTCTTCTGGTTGCTCCGTAATAGATCTGACCAGGGACAGTATAAAGATGGAACCGGGTGCGGAAGCCGCGCACGCTCTCCAATTCTATGGGCAGAAAATCAAAGAAAAGCGTCCGCTCTTCTTCGGTGGCCAGGGAAACCATCTTCCCTCTTTGTTCAGGCTTTAAATTTTGATGGATAAACTGGAGATTAGTCGTCTTCCCTGAAATTCCCGGTCCATAATAGACTATTTTAGCATCTATCTCTTTACGTAAATGATTGAAGACCGCCATTTACTTTTCCTCCACTTCGCTGATCTTTCCCACCTAAAAACCTATGGTCTTCGGCAGAAATTTCGCGCAAAATTTGCCAGGCTTCTTCTTTGCGGCCCAATTCTTTATAGGAAAGACCTAACTCGTATTTTATTTCCAATTTCTTTTCTGGCGTGATCCCTGGGTAGGTTAAAGCCTGCTCAAAAGCCCGACAGGCTTCAGCCCACCTGCCCATTTCTTTGAAACAGAGGCCAAGCATCTCCAAAGACGCCAGAGGTTTTTCTTTTCTTTCTATAGCCTTTTGGAAGTATTCCACAGCATCGTCCAAAAACCCCATGGCTCGGCAAGCTAACCCAGTCTGATAATTAAAATCTGGATAAGCCATGCTTGGTACTTCCATATCCTGTAATTCAGCTAAGATTTCTTTAAATCCGCAAATTTTATCCAAATCGACAATTTCCTTCCTAGCCGCCAGGGGAACAGATTCTTCTTTATTAATTTCGGTTAGCAAATCAAAATATACTTTCTCCTTCCTCTTTTCTGCCTCTTTTCCTTCTTCTGGACCAGGTTCCTTGGCGATTTCTCCTTCCCAATTACTTTTCTGTAAAATTCCCTTGAAATTGTTTATCCGCTCATCCAAGGCTACTTTCCTGGGATCTAACTCGGCCATGAGGCCCATAACTTCCAAGGCTTTATCCTTAAGGCCCAGCTTGTCATAATGGTTAACTAAGATTCTATATTGCGCGAAGGCATCCCCTAAAAAACCCATTTTGCGGTATATATCGGCTATCTTTAAATATACGTGATCCAAAGAAGGATCCTGTTTGGGCACTTGCTTATAGATAGCCATAGCTTCTGCATATTGATTATTTTTGGCAAATATCTCTGCCGCCAAAAGATACTCCGAAACGGCTTTCCTTTTTTCTCCCATTTTTTGATAAATCTCCGCCAGTCTTAGGTGGTTCCGAGCATTATTTGGATCCTTATTCACTTGCTCAATTAATTGTTGCAGAAGGTCGGGATCCTTTCCTCTTTTCTTAAAAAAGATATTAGTTATTTTTTTTATCATCTTTTACCAGAAAAAGGTAATTAAAGGCTTATTACTTTTTAATGTAAATCCACAAAAGCTTTCATGCGTTTGGCCACAACTTGCGCTAAATTGTCCATTATCTTTAAGCCCATCTGCGTATTTTGATGCACCAATGCATAAAAATCTGGACTTTTGATCACTAATAATTTCGAAGGGGAATTAGTAATGGCCGACGCCGTATAACGATTTGGAGGAACCAAAAAGGACCAGCCTAAAATTTTGCCTGGCGTGGAAATTTCGAATTCCACTCCTTTAGAAAATTTAATGGATACAGATCCTGTCTCCAAAATGAAAAGTTTGTCTGCCCTACTTCCCTCAGCGCAGAGGGTGAATCCCGCAGGCACCTCTATTTC
>CAZAGD010000103.1:0-3924 GCA_964484485.1 uncultured Syntrophaceae bacterium | reverse complement strand
TTAACTCTCCCCCCAAAAAGCGAGACATATGTCGCCCCTGCCAAGGCTCCCAAAATACATTGCTGGGCACTCATCATGGCTGTCATGTTCACCCGAATATCATATTTTGTCTCCAGTGCATGAACGATTTCAAAGTTCTCCATCTCCCCATTTGGGCCGTGGACTGTTATTTTTATATTAATATTTCCCGCCCATTGGGAAAATTCCCTGGCTTGTTCGATCATTTTGGGAGGGTCGTTTGTCGTAACTTCAACTGAAAGGGGATAAGGATTAATAAGGTTGGCGATTTCTATACACCTCTTCTTGACGGCCTCTTTCCCCCCAACAACGCCAGCCTTGAGTAAAATTGAAGGGTTTGTTGTCACTCCCCTAATGATCCCCATATTCATATATTTCTCTACTTCCTCAATTTTGCCAGTATCTAAGAAGATAGCCATTTGCGCCCCCCTTTATTTGTTTATTTTACTGACTCCCACTTCATTTCGAATTCTTTTATTTCTGGATGGCTTACAATCAGATGCCAAATAACTGCCTGGAAAGCTTCAGTATGCGGCGTAACCGTATCAGAGCTTATTGTCGGCACAATGACGCAGGCGTCAGCACATTTAGCCGTAAAGCCGCCGTCTCGACCTACAACTCCCAGAATCTTGGCTCCAACGCTCTTTGCTAACTCTATCGCCCGCACCAGATTAGCACTGATGTTTTTTTCTAAATTTCCTCCACCCACTGAAAATATAAATATCCCATCATTTTTATTAAGCTTGCTTTGTTTTAGCCACGGCACAAATACATTTTCCCAACCCTCATCATTTATTCTGGCTGATAGCTCAGAAATATTGTCTAAAGGCGAGTAGGCCTCAAATCCACAAAGTTTTCGAAAATCATTCACTGCATGCGAGGCGTTAGCTGCCCCTCCACCCACGCCAAGAAAGAATAGTCTACCTCCATTCTTTCGGATTTCTTTTAAATGAATCAGCAAGTTTTTTATTTGACTTTTATCTATTTTATCGACTATTTTTTTTACTTCGTCTAAATATCTTTCAATATAATCAAGGTTCACAGGGCTCTCATCCTAAATTTTATTTTTTACACTATTCGTTTTCGCCTAGAAAGGATTTCCGCCTAAAAAGAATTTCTGATTCCATAAGATTTATCTAAAGGAATTTCTTTAAGGATCGTCTTGAAGTATTTTTTCGCGAGATCCGTTACGCTGAAAGCCTCCTTATCATAAAGCCTCGCATCTACAAGTCTATGGAGCTCGTTCATAGACCTGAATTGTGATAAGAGAAGATCCTTAATAAAAAATTTACCTTTTTCCCATTGAATCGCTAAAAGACGGCTTTCTTTTATACCCTCAGCCAAAAGCTCCACAGCTTTTTTCCCTAATTCGCAGCCCCAATGTTTATCTATCCTATTAGGTGCGCCTGCTCGGTATAAATAAGATGGGTTTACTGCATTTATATTTCTTGGGTTAAAATATTTAGCCAGGTCTTTTTTTAAGCGCATTTTAAGCACGTTTGAAGCTCCACCAAATCTTGGATGCTCGAATTCTTCAATCTCATCTTTTTGGGCATAAATATAAGAGCCATCTGACCATCTTGCCCCTTCTGCTACAACTACTATGAGATGCCTCTGATGAAGATATGAATTTATTAACTTCTCTAAAAAACTCTCATAATCCAACGGAAATTCAGGGATGATGATAAAATCAGGATGCCCTAAGGCTGATGAAAGTGCCAGCCAACCCGCATGCATACCCATGGATTCGACGATAATTATCCTCTCGTGCGAATAAGCCGTAGTACGCAAGCCTTCATTTAAACTGACAAATGATATAATTTTTTCTGCGGCAGTAGGAAAGCCTAAGGTAAAAAAATTAGTAACATTCTCCGGGACGAAATCTTTTCCGTTAAAAGCCTCCTTAATAATACCCACGTCATTATCTATTGTTTTCGAGATTAAAATTTGAGGGAGAGATAATAAACGAAAACAATTAGATAGAGTATCCTCTCCACCAACGACAATCAATCCTGAAAGCCCTAACTTTTCTAAATTCGCTAAAGCCCTGTTTATGCCATTTTCTGCTTTATCAATATTAATCCTCGAGGACTTCAAAAAAGTCCCGCCAATGTTAGGCTCTATACATTGCTTTGACAAGTCGATAAATTTATTTTCGAGAAGTCCTTCCCACCCCTTTATAAACCCGAATAATTCCAAATTTTTAGCCTGGGCTTCTTTTTGAGCTGCATAAATAACTGCATTTAGAGCCTGCACATCTCCGCCGCCTGTTAAGATCCCTATCCTTTTTTTCATTCCTAATACTCTAATAGCGATAATTCGCGACTCTTTTAGTTTATTTACTTATCTAACCATCAACTCATCTCTACCTAAAGAAACTGATGCAAATCAAATTTTTCTTCGCAGAAGCACCCATTTTTGTTGCAAATAATTAGAAGTTAACGAGAATTTTAGCTCCCTCAAAATCAAAGTCATAAGGCATTTCGCGAAGCCCAGCAACCGCAAGCGCCTGGCGCAGGCGGGCCTTGTGATTGTTGGGGCAATAAAACATGAAGAAGCCGCCACCGCCGGCGCCCATGATCTTTCCTCCTAGGGCGCCATTATCTTTGGCAATTTCATACCAGCTGTCGATCTTTGGATCACTGATTTTGCTGGAGCGGCGCTTCTTGTTTTGCCAGTGCTCATCCAATAGAAGCCCGAATTGCTCCAGGTCGCCTTTTTCCAAAACCTCTTTAATTCGGTAGCCGAGCTCTTTAGTCCGATGCAGACTTTCTATCACAGCTCCATCGCCTTGCTCAGTGCACTTCATTTGATCCGTCAGGATGTCGCTGCTGGAACGGGTTAACCCGGTATAAAAAAGCAGGACGGAGTTACGAAACTCCTCCACAGTAGTTATTGAAACATCAAGAGCACTAACTTTCACTCGGCCATCAGGGGCAATATCAAGGCAGGTGATACCGCCAAAGGCAGCCAAGTAATGGTCGTGCTTTCCCACCGGGTGGCCAGCCAGATTCATTTCGATATAGCAGGCCTGTTCAGCAAGGGCCTGGATGGGCACTTTTTCCCGCTTTAACTCATAGAGAGCAGCAAGCAGAGCGACTAAGTAAGTGCCGGAAGAACCCAGGCCCGTGCCTGCCGGAATGTCGGCCATGGACACGATCTCCAAGCTGCCGTTAAGGCTGAGGGCTTTCAGGGCCGGACGCACCAGGTCGTGCTCTACTTCATCAGGCGAGGCCACCTGCTCATAGCGGGAGTACTTGACGCGTATGAAGTCATCGGCCGCCGGCCGGTTGACATAAATGTAGAGATACTTATTGATGGCGGCACTAAGGATGAAGCCGCCATATCGGGAATAATAAGACGGCAAGTCAGTGCCGCCGCCGCCGAGAGAAATACGAAAAGGCGCCCGTGCTAAAATCATCCTCCCCTCCTTTCTCTCAAATAGAATATAGATTCACGCTGACTTCGAATTAATATCTATGGATGTCTGAATCTATCAGCTCCTATTATCTTTTCCACCCGGCGAAGATCTTGCGGTGTATCAATCCACCATAGGCGCTCATCTGCCGACATGCGATAGCCATACAAAGCGGCGCCTTCGGCCAGCAAAGCAGGAAAGACATCCCGGCCGAAATCGGGGGCTCCTTTGGCGGGAATCGCTTCTAAGACCTTTGGTTCCAGGACGAAAATGCCTGCGCTGATCCAATGAGAAAAGACCTGGTCAGGCCTTGGTTTTTCCAAGAAACGCACGATCCGATCATTCTCGTCCAACCCAGCGATACCACTTTGAGTCACGTCTTCCCGATGATACAGGGCAATTGTGGCCAACCCTCTCTTAGCCCAATGGAATTCCCACAGCCGGTCCAGACGGCATGTGCTGAGGTTATCGCCATACCAAACGATAAA
>CAZAGD010000102.1:0-3596 GCA_964484485.1 uncultured Syntrophaceae bacterium | reverse complement strand
CCTTAATCCTCTCTCCTTATCGCCTAAGCCAGACAAAATTATTTTTCAAAAAGCTGCACATGGGTGACTTTTTTCTTTATTGCAATCTTTAATAGCTGATGTTAAACTTCCTTTAAAATTAATTATGGTCCAGAGAAAAATAAAGAGTCAAAGAGCAATCAAACAAATTGCGGCGACCCTTAAAGCTCAAGGGAAAAGAGTTGTCTTCACTAATGGCTGTTTTGATCTCCTTCATGTGGGCCACGTGCGTTATTTGCAAAAGGCCAAAAAGTTGGGGGATGTACTTATTGTCGGATTGAATACCGATCATTCGGTCAAATTGATCAAAGGGAAAAACCGCCCCATTATCCCGCAAAAAGAAAGAGCTGAAGTTTTAGCCGCTCTCGAGTTTGTGAATTATGTGGTGTTTTTTAACGAACCCGACCCTCTTAAAATCATAAAAGCTATCCAACCCGATATATTAGTCAAAGGAGCAGATTGGGATAAAAATCAAATTGTTGGCCGTGAAATTGTAGAGGGAGCGGGCGGAAAAGTAGTGCGCATTTCCTTAGTCCCGGGTGCTTCAAGCACTAAAATAATCGAAAAGATTATTAAGATTTACCGATGGCCGAAATACAAATTATCTAGTCGCCGCACCTTACCGGCTCATCATGACCGATCTTTGCGGACCTAATAAATATTTATTCGATTCCTGAAAATCTGGATTTAAAAATATCAGGTTAGAAATATCTTTTTATTTTATAAATTTTTTTAAAGGAGGAATTTATCATGAGTAAAGCGATTATTACTGCCGCCATCACTGGTTCGATTCATACCCCGACCATGAGTCCATATTTGCCTATTACTCCTGACCAAATAGCCGAGAACGCTATTGCTGCCTACGAAGCTGGAGCAGCTGTCGTGCATATCCACGTGCGCCATCCCGAAACTGGGCAGCCATCTCCAGATTTGGAGATTTTTAAATCGGTATTAACTAAGATCAAAAGCAAATGTAATGTAGTTATTTGCACCACCACTGGCGGCGGGTTAGGAATGACTCCCGAGCAAAGAGTAGCAGTAGTTTCCACCTATAAGCCGGAACTTGCTTCCTGTAATATGGGTTCCATGAATTTTGCCCTCTTTCCCCTCTTGGAAAAATTAAAAGACTTTAAATTTCCTTGGGAAAAACAGTATCTGGAAATGAGTGAAGACCTGATCTTTCCGAATACATTCAAATCGCTCCGCGTTTTCTTGAATATCTTTCAACAAAACGGAACTAAGCCTGAGCTGGAAATTTATGATGCAGGTATGATCAATAATGCTGCTTTTTTCATTCAGCGCGGGCTCTTAAAGCCGCCTGTTTATATTCAATTCGTCCTGGGCATCCTGGGGGGTATGCAAGCTACTATTGAAAACTTAGTCTTCCTTTATGAATCCGCTTGCCGGTTGATCGGTGAGAAAAATTTTGTTTGGTCAGTTTGCGCTGCGGGACGAAACCAAATGCCCATGTGTACCCATGCCCTGCTTATGGGGGGCTTTGCCCGCGTAGGCTTAGAAGATGCTCTGTGGTTAGAAAAAGGAGTGTTGGCTAAAAGCAATGCGGAACAAGTGGCCAAAATTGTGCGCATCGCCAAGGAATTTGGCATTGAACCCGCTACTCCGGATGAAGCCCGGCAGATCCTTGGTTTGAAGGGCATAGATAAAGTCGCTTATTAACATAAAAAAGATCCACCTATGGCAGGGAATAAACCCCTGCCCCTTACCTAGCGAAGACCATTAATCTCGTCTGCTGGCCAAGCGCCTTACTGTCTCCGCCAAAACCTGCGTTCCTAAAAAAGCATGGACCGGGGAAATTTCTTCCTCGGGGCAATGGCTTTTGCCTTCTTTACAAGGGATAAAAATCATGCCCGTAGGAATATGCATGAGCGGAAAAGTCATGGCATCGTGACCTGCTCCACTCCATAAATAACAAAAAGCTATGCCCTCTTGGCGGCATGACTCGGCGATGATCTCTTTTATTTGCTTATCCATTTGCACGCCTTCCTTGACCAGAATGGGCTCCAGGGCAGAATTTTTTAGGGAGGATACTATCTCTTTAATAGTTTGGCAAACAGCCTCCAATTTATCTCTTCGGGAGGATCGGAGATCCAAGGACATGATTACTTCTGCGGGAATAATATTTATTGCTCCCGGGTAGACTTGCATTTCCCCTATAGTTCCGACGATATCTGCTCCGCCCGCTTGCACAGCTTGATGCACCTTTATAATGATCTCTGCTGCTTTTACCAGGGCATCGTCGCGCAAATGCATAGGTGTTGTGCCGGCGTGGCCAGCCTGGCCTTTTACTTTGATAAGATAGCGGTGGAGGTCTGCGATTCCTTCAACTATACCAATAGGAATATTTTTAGCCGCCAATACTGGTCCCTGTTCAATATGGAGCTCTAAGAATGCTTTAAATTCATTTGGTTGACGCTGAGCTTGTTTAATCTGCCCCGGATCTTTTCCTAAACGCCTTAAATCCTGGGCCAAAGTGGGTTGCCCCGCTTTTCTGGCCTTTTCCAATTCATCTTCTTTGACCATACCAAACATCGCCCGGCTGCCAAAGGTGCCGGCATAGTGGCTACCTTCCTCATCTGTAAAAATCAGAAGCTCTAAAGGATTGGATAAAGGGACACCACTCTCTTGCATAACCCGCATAACTTCCAGTCCAGCGCAAATCCCCAAGGCGCCATCAAATTTCCCTCCGGCCAAGACGGTATCGATATGGGACCCAAAAGCAACGCAAGGAGCTGTTGGCGAAATATCATTTGGCTCGAGGCGGCCAATTAAATTTGCGGCGGCATCTTCTTTAACTTTTAAACCAGCTTCCTCCATGCGTTTTTGGAACCAACGCCGGGCAACAAGGTCGGCATCACTAAGAGCTACGCGTTCAACTCCCCGATTGGATTCTCCCCCAAAGCGGGAAAGTTCCATGAGATCATTCCATAAACGATCAGCATTAATCTTTAAGGGAGAATTTTTCGTCATTATTGTAACCTCGCTATGAATTGGCCATAACCAGGCTCGGCAATAACTTCTTGCCCATCATACACTACTTTTCCCCGCAAAATAGTGCGCACTATTTTTCCTTGGATGGTAAAACCAGCAAAAGGCGTCCATTTAGCTGAGGAATGCATCTCCTTTTCTTGGATTATCCAAGTAGCCTGGGGATCGATAACGGTTAAATCCGCATCTGCGCCTAAAGCGATATGCCCTTTGCGAGGATAGAGCCCAAATCTGCGAGCCGGCTTGGTCGCCAGAACTTGGGCCAGATGCACCGGAGAAAGACCTCTTTTCTTTACTCCTTCACTGAACATTAAAGGCAAAAGAGTTTCTACTCCTGGTGCTCCTGAAGCATTAGCAAAAATATTGGGGTCCTGTTTTTTCTCTAAAGGCCAGGGAGCATGGTCGGAAGAGATTATATCTACCTCACCGTTTTTTAATAATTCCCACATTTCCGCTACGGCTTGCTTATCTCTAAGGGGCGGATTTATCTTTCCTTTACCTCTGAGCGTCGACATATCGGCTACATTTAAAAGCAAATAATGAGGACAAGTCTCCCAGGTTACGTCTACTCC
>CAZAGD010000101.1:0-5115 GCA_964484485.1 uncultured Syntrophaceae bacterium | reverse complement strand
TGGCCATCATTTGCCTCTTAGCTTCCCATAGCTTCTCGGCCAAATTCAAAACCTCTCGGTAAGCAGGCATCTTTTCTTTCATTTCCTGAAATCTTTTTAAATTTTGTTCCATAAACAGGGGATCCTTTTGTAAATCAAATATGACTAATTTTATGCCAATTTTCTTCCCTCGTCCAGTTAAGAAAAAAATAATCGTCTAACACTTTGAAATTTCTTTTCAGGGTATCCCAGGGTGGGAAGGGGAAAAGAATGATTTGAGCCTGATTTTTCAAAGTTAGCGACGGTCAGAAGAAAAAAGGCTTACTCGGGAGAGTAAGCCTTTTTTAGCGACTAGATATTCCTTTTTAAATCGACCTTCGTCCGGCCTCTACGTCTCTAAGCCATTTGGGCCGATGTAACTTTGCCCAGGCTTTAGTCACGTACCCATGACCCATGACCTGAAAAGTTCCGGGGTTACCATAAGTTCCCAGATAAAAATGGATCACTAAGAAAGTGCCCAAGACTAGTACTCCGAAAACATGCAGCACATACAGCCAGCGCGTCAACGCGGGAGGGAAAATAGGGAACCACATAAAAATTCCCGTTCCCACCATGATAAACCAGAAGAGGAAAAGAACGATGAAAAAAGTCTTCTGGCCAGCATTGAACTTTCCGCACTCCGGCACTTTCTCCACTTCCCAAAGATACCCACCCAGGACGCGGAACCATTTTTTATCATCTTCATCAAAATATAAGGTATCCTTGCCCCAAGCGATCAGCGCGAAAAGGAAGGCGATCCCAAAGATGATCCCGTCAATATTGTGCAGCAGTTTCATCGTGGCATATCCACCAGGAAAGAAACGGGCGACAAAAGAAAGGGAGTGGAACATCAACCCAAAACCGGTTAAAAAGAGAAAAAGGCAACTCAAAGCTAATACCCAATGGACAACTCTTTCGAAAGTCGTTGAAGCCAATATTAAATTCTTACTTTTTGGTTTGGCCATTTTCATTCACCTCCTTCTTCGGGACGCTTGGGCCCTTTGATCACGTAATGGAAGAAAGTGCCCACTAAAGCGGCTCCAATAGCCAATACCGATAAAGGTTTGAGAATGTCTTTCCAAAGGATGAGGGAGATAGGAATAGAAGGATTGACCACCATCCTTTCATACATCCTCACTTTCTCGGGTAAAACGTAAATGACATGGGTTCCCTTAACATATTTATCGCCATAGACAGTAGCATCACCGCCTAAAGCTTTGGCCCGAGCATACGCTCGAGCTATCATCACGTCTTTATCCCCAAAAGTTATCGCTCCAGGGCCGCAGGCCTTGGCGCAGGCAGGGATAAGCCCATGGGAAATGCGATCCCAGCAGAAAGTACACTTATAAGCTTTGTTGTCCTCTGGATTTATGCGTGGAATCTCAAAGGGGCAGGAATTGACGCACATCTTGCACCCAATGCACAGCTCCGAATTAATGACCACGGCCCCTTCTGGGGTCTTCACAATACATCCGGGTACTGGACACGCCCGCTGACACCCAGGGTCAGTACAATGGAGACAGGCATCCCGCCGGAAAAGCCATTTTACTCCGCCCTCTTTGAGGGGGATTTCCGTAAAGCGGATTAGATTCCAAGTAGCCCAAGATAGGTCAGGGGGATTCTGGTGAGTGCCGTGCTGCTGCGTCTTTTCTGCCGGTAATTTATTCCACTGTTTGCACGCTACCTGACAGGCGCGGCAAGCCGTACATTTGGATACATCCACCAACATTACTTTCTCAGTCATTTTACTTCCCCCCTTTCTTCTCTACGTTCACCATGAACGCTTTGGACTCTGGAATCATGGTATTGGCATCCCCGATGGTCGGCGTAAGTAGATTAGCACTATCTCCCCCATCTGGAGGCGTTACCCACCCATAATGCCAAGGAATTCCTACCTGATGTACTGTCTGTCCAGCTATCTTAAACGGCTTAAACCTATCTGTAACGATGGCTTTGGCTTCTACTTCCCCGCGGGCGGATTTGACAATTACTCGATCACCGCTTTTAATTCCTCTCTCTTTCGCTAATTCTTTAGACATTTCCACAAACATCTGGGGCTCCAACTCTAACAGCCAAGGAGTCCAGCGGGTCATTACCCCTGTCTGCCAATGTTCGGTTACTCGATAGGTAGTACAGACTAAGGGGAATCTGGGATCGCAGGATAAGTATTTATCTGCTCCTTCTCCTATCCCTGGTTCGCCAAATAATTTGGCCGTCGGATTGAAATTCTGCGAAGACATTAGATTCTTTTCAATGGGGCATTCTAAGGGTTCATAATGCTCAGGGAATGGCCCATCGGCTAAGCCTAAGCCAAATAGACGCGCATGACCTTCAGGCAGCATAATAAATGGATATATCGCCCCTGGTGGCTGCGGTCCATCAGGAACATCTCCTACCCATTTAGTTCCATCCCACCAAATCACCGCTCGTTTCGGATCCCATGGTTTTCCTTCCCAATTCACCGAAGCTCGGTTATAAATGATCCGCCGGTTAACCGGCCAGCACCACGCCCAACCAGGGTATAAGCCTATTCCAGTAGGATCTGCTTTGCCACGGCGGGCCGCCATATTTCCTGCCTCTGTATAAGAACCACAATAGATCCAATTGCCGCAGATTGTCGAGCCATCGTCTTGGAGAAAAGCAAAGCTGGGCACCTGCTGACCAGCCTTGACTACCAGCGTTTTCACCTTGGTTTTCGGATCTTCTACTTCGATGTCTTTGGTTGTATAACCATTGATTTCTTTAGCCACATAATGGGCATTGGGATGTTTTATGGATCCATCTGGACCTTTGGGGCCATAATTCCAAGAGAGATTGAGAATGGGCTCAGGAAAAGCTCCCCCCTTATCTTTATACAGTTTGCGCATTCTCATAAAGAGTTCGTGGATTATTTCCAAGTCCGGCATAGCCTGTCCCGGTGGGTTTACCGCCTTATACCGCCACTGCATTAACCGGCCAGAATTGGTAATAGAGCCTTCTTTTTCAAAAGAAGCAGCGCAGGGAAGCATAAATACTTCCGTTTTAATCTTGCTCGGATCCTTTCCTGGGCCTTTCCAGAATGAACCAGTCTCGTTATCGAAAAGATTTACATTAACCAGCCAATCCAGATTCTCTAAGGCCTTTCTTACTTTGCCCGCATTAGCTGAAGAACAGGCTGGATTTTGCCCCCAGGCGAAGAATCCCTTTATTTTACCTTTGGCCATCTGATCGAAAAGCATAAGCCACGAGGCATTCTGTCCGTCATCGAGTTTAGGTAGCCACCCGTAGCCAAAATCATTCTCTTTAGTAGCATTTTCGCCATACATTGCTTTTAAGAAACTAATGATGTATTTAGAACGATTCTTCCACCAGTTCAGGCTTTTGGGATCTTTGGTCTGGGGCGTATATTTTTCTATATAGTCTTTTAAAGTCTTGTCCGACGCCCGCGGAACTGGATTATAACCAGTTAGGATATGGAAAAGTAAACCATAGTCGGTTGACCCTTGCACATTTGATTCTCCGCGCAAAGCATTAACTCCACCTCCAGCCATCCCCATGTTGCCTAAAAGCAGTTGAATAATGCACATGGTGCGAATATTTTGAGTGCCCACCGTGTGTTGTGTCCAACCCATGGCGTAGAGAATAGTACCCACTTTATCGGGCTTGCCAGTAGTGGCATATGCTTTGTAGACTTTTAAAAGGTCTTCTTTCGGAGTCCCGGTTATTTGAGAGACAATGTCCAAGTTGTACCGCGAATAATGTTTCTTCAACAACTGGTAAACACAATGGGGATTCAGCAAGGTCTTGTCCATTTTGGGTAGGCCATTGGCGTCTAACTGATATTTCCAAGTGGAGCGATCATATTTTCTTCCTTTGGGATCATATCCGCTGAACAACCCGTCTTCGAAACCAAATTTCTCATCAACTAAAAAAGAAGCATTAGTGTACTCCACCACGTACTCTTTCTGGATTAAATCATTATCCAAAATGTACTTAATCATCCCGCCTAAGAAAGCAATATCCGTCCCCGAGCGCAGCGGCGCATAAATATGAGCTTTGGCTGCGGACCGGGTAAACCGGGGGTCTACACAGATTAAAGTAGCGCCTTTTTCTACAGCTTTATTCACCCAGCGGAAAGATATGGGATGATTTTCTGCAGGATTTCCTCCCATAATAAGAATGACGTCAGCATTAGCGAAATCATTCCAATGATTAGTCATTGCTCCCCGACCGAACGACTCTCCCAGAGCCGCTACTGTGGGGGAGTGTCATATCCGGGCCTGGTGCTCAATGTACACCAGGCCTAAGCTACGCAGAAATTTCTGGTAAACATAACACTCCTCATTATCCATAGCGGCCGAACCAACGGAAGCAATAGCATCTACCCGATTTACCGTTTCTCCTTTTTCATTCTTAGAAATGAAATTAGCATCCCGGGTAGCCTTTATATTCTCGGCAATCTTATTCAAGGCCCACTCCCAAGTAACCTCTTTCCATTCTTTAGCATAAGGAGCCCGATATAAAGGCTTGGTTAATCTGTTGGGATTATCGGAGAGCTGATAGAGAGAAGCGCCTTTAGGGCATAGGGAACCTTCATTTATCGGATGGTCTGGATCCCCTTCTGTGTTTACCACTTTCCCATTTCTGGTGTGCACAATAATGCCGCATCCCACACTGCAGTAGGGACATATAGTCGTTGTTTCTTTAGTATAAGAAATTTTAAAAGGCTTGGTCTGGGCCAAGGATGGTGTCGCCCCTATCCCCAGCCCGCCAGCAAGCGCAGTTGCTCCTGAGATCTTAAGAAAATTTCTTCTGGTGACCTCCATTTTCTTCTCCTTCCTCCTTGAGTTAATTTCCCAGAAACTAAATTTCTACAAGTTAATTAATCCTCACCTCCTTTAATTTATATTTTTTCGCTTAGACCTTTATGCGCTCCTGATGAGCATAAATTTTCATGCGGTGACCGCGAATGTATCCTGCTAAAGTTATACCTAATTCCCGGGCCATTTTCACGGCCAAATCAGTAGGGCCGGAATAAGAAAAAATAAAAGGCATCCTCCTTTTCGCTGCCTTCACTAAAATCTCCGAAGATACTCGGCCACTCGTCAAAAGAATCTT
>CAZAGD010000100.1:0-7186 GCA_964484485.1 uncultured Syntrophaceae bacterium | reverse complement strand
ACTTCTCCTGCTCATCCATCGGGGACGGATCGCATCTGTGAAGCGGCGCAAAAATTAGGAGTCCGGGATGAAGATATTGTGGTAAATATTCAGGGCGACCAACCCCTTTTCGAGCCGGGGATGATTGCAGAAGTGGTCAATGCTTTGCAGGAAGACAGGGATAGCCAGATGAGTGCTCTTGTCTATCCTATTCAGAATCAGGCAGATTTGCTTAATCCCAGTGTAGTAAAAGTGGTTTTTGATAAGAATTGGCAAGCTCTTTATTTTTCCCGCTCTCCTATGCCCTATGTCATATCCAATAAGATTAAACCCAGATATTATAAACATATAGGCCCATATGCTTACCGCATGGCTTTTTTAATGAAATTTACTAAATTAGAAAGGGGATACTTAGAACAGTTGGAATCGTTGGAACAACTGCGCGCTTTAGAACACGGTTATAAAATAAAGTTAGCGGAAACAAAATTTGATTCTTGGGAAGTGGATACTTGGGAAGATTTAGAAAAGGTACGGGCTATGGTCGAAAAAACCCAGCCTAATGGGCAGACTTAATCTCCAGCCGAGGCATGCCCAAAGTGTATTTTCTGTATAATCTCTTGTGGATCATTGTGGTTATTATCTGCGCTCCCTTTTTCATCTATAAATTATTATCATACCCAGACTGGCGGCGGGCTTTAAGGGAAAAGTTGGGTTTTGTTCCGGAAAGCCAAAGCACCCAAGGTCCCCAAAAGCCGTGTATTTGGGTCCATGCTGTTTCTATAGGAGAAGTATCCGCCATCCACCCCTTAATTAGGCTTTTAGCTACTCATTATCCAAGAGCTTATATCATTTTAACGACAAGTACAGAAAGTGGACAAAAGATAGCCCGGGAACAAGTTAAAGAAGCTTCTTTAGTTAGTTACGCCCCCATAGATTTATCCTGGGCAGTGCAACACTGTCTGCAACGATGGCGTCCAGACTTGTTGATTATTGCGGAAACCGAAATTTGGCCCAATCTTTTACGGATAGCGAAAGAGGAAGGAGTACGGACTATGTTGGCTAATGGGCGCATCTCCCCCCGTTCGTATCGCCGTTATCGGCGCACCAGGTTTTTCTGGGCCGAGGTTCTTGATTACTTTGATGCCCTTTCTATGATCGGGGTGCCAGATGGCGATAGAATCATAGCCATGGGCGCTAATCCGGTAAAGGTTTTTGTTAATGGCAATTGTAAGTTTGACCAGGCGATTTTTAAAGCAGAGACAGAATTTAAGAAAGAGATGCAAGACCTCCTCTCTTTGCGGGAGGGAGACTTAGTATTCGTTGCCGGCTCCACCCACGAAGGGGAAGAAGAAGTAATCCTGCAAACTTTTTTGCGCGTGCGCCAAGAGTTTCCTTCCTTAATTTTAATTATTGTTCCCCGGCATATAGATCGCGTACCTAAAATTGAAAAATTAGTGATGGATCATAAAGTTGGCGAATTTGCCTGCCGCAGTAAGCTTCCTGAAGAAGGAAGGAGGGATCGCCGCATTATCATTTGGGACACTTTTGGTGAGTTGAGTAAGGTTTATAGTATAGCAACTTTAGTTTTCTGTGGGGGGAGCTTAGTTCCTAAGCGCGGCCAGAATATTTTGGAGCCAGCAGCTTGGGGCAAAGTTGTTTTTTACGGGCCATCGATAGAAGATTTTCATGATGCCCATGAACTATTGCAGGAGGCGGGAGCTGGATTCATGGTTAAAGATTATAAAGAATTAGGGGAAAGATGCCTCTATTTTCTTAACCATCCTGCAGAATTAAAGAAGAGGGGAGAAGCAGGGAAAGAAATCCTGGAGGCTAACTTAGGGGCAGCGCAGAGAAATGTTGAATTGGCACGGAGATTATTAAAAAATGAAGAGTGAAAGGAAGCAAGCTATTTTAGCCTTAGAAGACGGTACTATTTTTTGGGGCTGGTCCTTTGGCGCAGAAGGTGAACGATACGGAGAAGTGGTCTTCAATACCTCCATGACTGGTTATCAAGAAGTGCTTACTGACCCTTCTTATAAAGGTCAAATTGTTACGATGACTTATCCTTTGATCGGAAATTACGGGGTCAACGATGAAGATTTCGAATCATGGTGTCCATGGGTCGAAGGGTTTGTAGTCAAAGAGTATTGTCCTTTTCCGAGTAATTGGCGTGCTCAAGGTAATTTGGGTGATTTTTTAAAAAAATTCGGGGTCTTAGGTATAGCTGGAGTAGATACCCGCGCCTTGACCAAGCATATTCGGAGTGCGGGGGCGATGCGGGGAATTATTTCTACCCTGGATTTTGACGCCCACTCTTTAGTGGCCAAAGCCCGCAGTTCGCCGCCTATGGCGGGGAGTGATTGGGTGCAAGCAGTGACTTGCCCAAAGGTTTATGCATGGGGGAGTAGAAAAGATCGAGGAGAATTTTTTCAGGGAACTGGCCCAGGTCTTTGGGCGTGGGGAAAGGGGCAGAATCTGGATCTGGCGGGAAAAGATAAGTTCAGAGTAGTGGCCATGGACTTCGGGATTAAGCATAATATCATTCGCCATTTAGTGAGCCGCGGATGTGCAGTTTTGGTGGTGCCGGCAACGACGAGGGCCGAGGAGATCCTTTCTCTGCATCCCCACGGTATTTTCCTCTCCAATGGGCCTGGAGATCCCGCAGCCGTACCATATGCCATCGAGACGGTCAAATCTCTTTTAGGTCGTAAGCCAATTTTTGGCATTTGTCTGGGGCACCAACTTTTGGGGTTAGCCATGGGCGGCAAGACTTATAAGTTAAAATTTGGCCACCACGGGGGTAATCAGCCCGTGAAAAATTTGCAAAGTGGCCAGGTGGAAATCACCACTCAAAATCATGGGTTTTGCGTAGATTTAGAGACTTTGCCGAAGAAAGAAGTCGAAATTACCCATATAAACCTCAATGATTTGAGTTTAGAAGGAATGCGCCACCGCTTTTTACCAATTTTTTCTGTACAGTATCATCCAGAAGCATCTCCCGGACCCCATGATGCTTCCTATTTATTTGATGAATTCATTTCTTTAATGAGACGAGCTATGGGAGAATAATGCCTAAGCGCCAAGATATTAAAAAAATTTTAATAATTGGCTCTGGGCCAATTGTGATTAGCCAAGCCTGCGAATTTGATTACTCGGGGACGCAAGCCTGTAAGGCGCTAAAAGAAGAAGGTTTGGAAATAGTGCTGGTCAACTCTAATCCGGCCACTATTATGACCGATCCGCAAATGGCCGATCGCACCTATTTGGAGCCCATCACTCCTGAGATTGTTGCTAAGATTATTGCCCGCGAAAGACCCCAAGCGCTATTGCCCACTTTGGGGGGACAAACTGCTTTAAATACGGCCATCCAAATAGCGGAGATGGGGGTTTTAGAAAAATATGGCGTGGAAATGATTGGGGCTAATCAAGCAGCCATCCGCAAAGCTGAGAATCGCGAATTATTTAAAAAAGCCATGGAACGTATTGGGCTGGAAGTTCCCCGCAGTGGTTTTGCTCGCAGCTTAGCAGAGGCGCGCGAAGTTTTAGGCCGAGTGGGGCTGCCGGCGGTAATCAGACCAAGTTTTACTTTAGGGGGTACCGGCGGGGGCATTGCTTTTAACATGGAAGAATTTATGTCTTTGTGCGCTCAAGGAATCGAGCTTTCGCTGATCCATGAGATTATGATCGAAGAATCAGTCTTAGGCTGGAAGGAATATGAATTGGAGGTGATGCGCGATTTGAAAGATAATGTGGTGATTATCTGTTCCATAGAAAATTTTGATCCCATGGGTGTACATACTGGAGACAGCATCACCGTCGCTCCGGCCCAGACTTTGAGTGATAAAGAATATCAGCGGATGCGGGATGCCGCTATGGCGATTATAAGAGAAATTGGGGTGGAAACAGGCGGATCGAATATTCAGTTTGCCGTAAATCCGCAAAATGGCCGCATGGTGGTGATCGAAATGAATCCCCGCGTTTCCCGCAGTTCTGCTTTAGCTTCTAAAGCCACTGGATTTCCTATCGCCAAAGTAGCTGCTAAGTTAGCTATTGGCTATACCTTAGATGAAATTCCCAATGATATTACTAAAGAAACAATGGCCTCCTTTGAACCGACTATTGACTACTGTGTGGTCAAGATTCCCCGTTGGGCTTTTGAAAAGTTTCCGGGAGCTGACCCCACTTTAACTACTTCGATGAAATCTGTGGGCGAGGTCATGGCCATAGGCCGGACTTTTAAAGAAGCTTTCCAAAAAGCTATTCGTTCCTTAGAAATTGGTCGTTTCAGCCTGAATGATGATGGGAAGATGAACTTATCTTTAGAGAATATCCGGGAGAAATTAATCATGCCCACTCCCGAAAGAATTTTCTACTTGCCTGCGGCTTTAAAAAAGGGAATGTCGGCCAGAGAGATTGCGGAAATAAGCCATATTGACCCTTGGTTCATTGAGAATATTAAACAGATTTGTGACTTAGAAGATAAAATCCGCGAGTGGGGAGAAAAGGGCTGGCCTTTAAGCGAAATCCCGGAGTTCCTTTGGCGGCAGGCTAAAGAATTTGGCTTTGCTGATCGAAGGCTGGCTCAGCTTCTTAATGGGGATGAAATGGCTGTAAGAAATTGGCGGCAGAAACAGGGAGTAACCCCTACCTTTAAATTGGTAGATACTTGTGCGGCCGAATTTGAAGCCTATACGCCCTATTATTATTCCACCTACGAAGTGGAAGATGAAGTTCGGCCTTCTTCAAAAAAGAAAGTAATGATTTTAGGGGGAGGGCCTAATCGCATCGGCCAAGGAATTGAGTTTGATTATTGCTGTGTTCATGCCGCCCAAGCTTTACGCGAAGAAGGATATGAGACCATCATGGTCAATAGTAATCCAGAGACTGTTTCTACTGATTATGATACCTCCGACCGACTTTACTTTGAACCTTTGACCAGGGAAGATGTGCTGAATATCGTCGAAAAAGAAAAACCAATTGGGGTTATTGTCCAGTTCGGCGGCCAAACTCCTTTAAACTTAGCCGTACCCTTGATGAAAGCCGGAGTAAATATTTTGGGCACCACTCCCGACAGCATTGATCAAGCTGAAGATCGCGAAAGGTTCAAAGAACTTATTAAAAAATTAAGGTTGCACCAGCCTCCTAATGGGACGGCCACTTCTTTTGCCGAAGCACGTCAGGTAGCTAAGGAAATTGGTTATCCAGTTATTGTCCGTCCCTCTTATGTCTTAGGGGGCAGGGCCATGGAAATCGTTTACCATGAAGAGGATTTAGAGATTTATATGAGAGACGCTGTCCAGGCTTCGCCCGAACATCCTATCCTCATAGATAAATTCTTGGAAGACGCTATCGAAGTAGATGTAGATGCGATAGGTGACGGTGAAACTGTAGTAATCGGGGGAATCATGGAGCATATTGAAGAGGCGGGAATCCATTCTGGAGATAGTGCCTGTGTGCTTCCCCCTTATACGTTGAGTGATGAACTTATTAAAATAATCAAAGAAAATACTTATGCCTTGGCCAAAGAGCTGGGGGTAAAAGGTTTGATGAATGTGCAGTATGCTATTCGCGATGATACAGTTTATATATTGGAAGTAAACCCCCGAGCCTCCCGCACCATTCCCTTTGTCTCGAAAGCAACCGGGGTGCCCTTAGCCAAATTGGCGGCCAAAATTATGGTCGGGAGGACGCTTCGCGAGTTGGGTTTTACCAAAGAAGTAGAAGTTTCCCATGTGGCGGTCAAAGAATCTGTTTTTCCCTTTAATCGATTTCCCGGAGTAGATACAGTACTGGGACCGGAGATGAAATCGACTGGAGAAGTAATGGGCATTGATCATGCTTTTGGCATTGCCTTTGCCAAGGCCGAACTGGCCGCCGGCCAAATTTTGCCCACCAAGGGTAAAGTTTTTATTAGCGTAAAGAACCGCGATAAGCGGGCCATCATTTTCATCGCTAAAAAGCTTTCCGATTTTGGTTTTGAAATTGTGGCTACCAGAGGGACAGCTAAAGCTTTGGCCCAAAATGGAATTCCTGTGCAAACCATTTATAAAGTCAACGAAGGCCGACCGCATATTATTGACTTGATCAAGAATCGCGAAATAGACCTAATTATTAATACCCCCTCCGGACGTAGGCCCAAAAGAGATCAGGTTTCTATCCGCGCTGTAGCCGTTGCCCACAACATACCTTTAATCACCACCATCTCTGGGGCAGCCGCTTCGGTCAATGGTATCGAAGCGCTGATTAAAGAAGAATTGCAGGTAAAATCATTGCAGGAATATAATGCGGCCATAATCAGGCCCAATTAAAAGTAGGAAAGTAAAATGCTCCATAATGAACCTCGCGAAGAATGTGGAATTTTTGGCATTTGGGGACATCCGGAAGCCTCTTATCTTACTTTTCTTGGGCTTTATTCTTTACAACACCGCGGGCAAGAGAGCGCGGGCATTGTCTGTGCGGAAAATGGTGAACCTAAAAGCCATAAAGGCATGGGTTTGGTAGCCGAAGTTTTCAACGAAGAAATTATTAAGGCCCTGTCAGGAACAGCGGCCATAGGCCATGTCCGCTATTCAACTACTGGCTCTTCTCTTTTAAAGAATGCCCAACCTTTTTTAGCTCAACATTCAGGAGGATTTCTGGCCATAGCCCACAATGGCAATTTGGTCAATGCCCGGGATCTAAAAATTAAGCTGGAGGCTAAGGGCTCGATCTTCCAGTCTACAATGGATAGTGAAATTTTTGTGCATTTGATGGCCCGTTCTAAGAAGCGTGGATATATGGAGAAAACTATCCAGGCCCTTGCTCAAGTTAAGGGAGCTTACTCCATTGTTATCCTTACCGAAAATTCTTTAATTGCGGCACGTGATCCCCACGGGTTTCGTCCTCTTTGCTTAGGAGAAATAAACGGTAGCCACGTAATCGCTTCTGAAACCTGTGCTCTCGATTTAGTGCAAGCCCATTATTTGCGAGATGTACAGCCCGGGGAGATTATTCTTATTAACCGAGAAGGACTACATTCTGAGCAGCCTTTTCCAAAAGTTAAACCCGCCTTCTGCATATTTGAATACATCTATTTTGCTCGCCCAGATAGTAATATCTTTGGGGAAAATGTTTACTTGATTCGTAAAAAATTAGGGGCGCGCTTGGCTGAGGAAAGTCCGGCCGAAGCTGACTTAGTTATGCCCATTCCCGACTCCGGAAATTACGC
>CAZAGD010000099.1:0-11931 GCA_964484485.1 uncultured Syntrophaceae bacterium | reverse complement strand
CGAAATATCGGCTCACGGTCTTTTCGATACGGATCTCCTATAATAACTGTCTTTCCACCTCCAAGATTCACTCCCGCGGCCGCATACTTATAAGTCATCCCGCGGGCCAGGCGCAAAGCATCTTCAATCGCCTCCATCTCCGAAAAGTACGGCCACATGCGGCATCCTCCGGTAGCTGGCCCCAGCGTAGTATCATGAATAGCAATGATTGCTTTTAAGCCTATGGCTTTGTCCTGACATAAAAAAAGATTCTCATAATCATATTTCTCCATGTAGCCAAAGATACTTTCCATCATTATCCTCCTTAAATATCTGTAGAATTTAAATCACCTTCCGCATACATCCTGCGGGCCTTACCTCTCTCTCCAATTATTGCTTGCACCACATAGGCATTATTGGGTGGGCAACCATTGACGTGTCGCCCTTTCCTTTTTTCTTGAGGAACGCATTTCCCTACCGTAACTAAATTTTCCCAGGGAATTGTCGGCAGAATTTCCGGATCTCCAGTAATAACAGTTACTCCTAGAAGATAGGCCAGCTGATTAGCATTCCGCATATCGACTAAAGCACTCATCACTGTATTGCGACATCCCGTACAGGTTATGCCCCCATGAATCAAATGAAAGCCATCGACTTGCACGGGATTATCTTCTGTAGAACGAAGGAAGCGGCGGCCAACCTTTTCTATCGGTTCTCCGACAATCTCAATTTCTTCTTTCGCCAATGTCCCTAAACCTCTCTGGGCCGCTTCTAAAGTCAAGGGTACTTCCTCAGGTTCAAAACCCATAATCCTTCCACAAACGGCATCCACGGCCACTAAATCTTTTCCGGCTATGACCAAATCCATCTCCACTGGCCTGCCAAAAACAGGACCCAACCCTTCTTGGCAATAAAGCGCATCTACCACAGTTAACTTTGGTTTTAATGTAGCCAGTAAATCTACTACCCCGCCAAATAGGCCCTCCTGATGCATCAACCTTTTATATTTATCGGAGAGGAGACCTTTTAATTTTTTAATTGCACAAGTTATCTCCGTCTGATCATGGGTTTTCATCTTGGGCAGGGAAATAATAACATCTGCCTCTTGCACTAACCGGTAACTTTCAATTTCTGCAAAAACTTGGCCCTTGGGCACAGGAAGCATAACTTTTTCCGTCTTTTTTAGATCAACCACCTCATACCCCTTTTCCCTTAATTCTTTGTATCCCGAGCTTTCAATGACTTTCTCGCTGTCTACTCCCACTGCCGCAGATTCAGCAATAATGGCTCGCGCTCCCATTCCCTGGACAATATCAGCTACGGCCTTAGTTACTTCCATTTGGGTAATGCAACCTTTCTTTGGTTCCGTTGGGGGAGCTACCCAACTGGGATTTATAAGAACTTTCATGCCCGGCTTAATTATTTCTCTAATGCCACCAATCAAATTTAAGGCTTTATTGACTGCTTGATAAATTTCTGGCCAATCTGGATTAGTTTTTGTTTTCACGATGGACACCTGGGTTTTTAGCACCATGAGTCTCCTTTCTTTAGATTTATTTTGGATCCGCTCATCTTCTCCAGCTAAGAATTTAAGGAATAATTATAGATAAGATCTAAACCAAGAAAAAAAGGTGCCCAGAGCTCGCTCATGCAGAGGCCAACGAGATTGCTCCTCTTTGGTAATAGGAATTGACTCAGCAAGGTCTTGGCGAAAAAGTTCTTCCATTTCTTCCCCTAAATTTTTATCCAAAATGCCTACGCCACACTCATAATTATAATTGAGGGATCGGGCATCCAAATTAGCAGAGCCAACTATGACCCATTTCTCATCAAAAATCATGGTTTTGGCATGTAAAATGCGCGGTTGATAATGGAAAATCTGCACGCCCTCGCGCATTAACGTTTTATAATAGGTACGTCCCACATAAGCAATAAGTCGTAAATCACTTTTCCCCGGCAAGATAATCTTTACATCTACACCTCGACGGGCCGCTCTCAAAAGGGCGTAGAGAAACTTGCGCGTAGGAATGAAATAGGCCATGGTCAAGTGAATCGACTTCTGGGCTGAATGCACGCTAAATTGCAGCAATTTGTTGAGAGCGTGCATGCTTTTCCGAGAAGATGAAAAAAAGGGCAATACTTTAATATCTTCCTCTTGTCTTGTCTCGCCAAGCAAAATTGTATCAACCTCTGAGTCGGTTCCTCCGCAATCTTTCCAAACCTCCCAGAAAGATTTCCACATGGGCAATACAGCCGGACCCTTAATTTGCACCCCCGTATCTCGCCAGCCCGCAATTTTCTTCTTGCGGAAACCATGATATTCATCTCCCACGTTTAACCCACCAGTAAAGCCCATTTCTCCATCTACCACAACTAATTTGCGATGATCGCGGTGAAAATAGAGATTAGGGCGGAAAATATTAGGCGGATGAAAGGCTCGTACCTGGACTCCAGCCGCTTTCAAATAATTCCAGAATTTATCAGAGGTAGAGAGGGAACCAAAATGGTCATAGATCAAAAAAACTTTTACTCCCTCCCGGCTTTTTTTATGGAGTAATTCCGCTAATTCCCAACCAGTTTCATCGTCGCGAAAGATATAGAATTCAACGCAAATTTGCCTTTCTGCTTTTTTTATTGAATCAAAAACAGCGCCAAAAGCTAACACCCCATCTTTCAATATTCTTACGGAATTCTCGGTTAAAAAGGAAGTTGCTGTTATTCTTTCAATGGCCTTCTGGAAGGCGTTTTCATTCATCGGAGAACTTAAATTTTATTTCCAATTTTAAAAATATTCTCAAATAAATAAAATATAAAAGCGATGAAAGGCTTTGTCGCCCCCCATCGCTTTTATATATCTTGGCCTAAACGTCTGGGAAATTTGAAAAATTAAACTTCTTTTACGGTGATAGCCCCAGTAGGACATACCTCCACACAACTTTCACAGCCCAAACACTCGTCCATATTCACCGGTTCTGACTTGCCATTCTTAATTTCAAAGACGCCCGCGGGGCAAGTATCCACGCATTCCCCTTTACCATCACATTTTTCTTTATCTACTGTTACCTGATACATGGTCTTTTCTTTTCACCTCCCTCATGATTTTTTTTATTTTATTCCCATATACATAATTTATCTATGATTAGTATCATGAAAATCCGCGGAAACAACAAGAAAAAATATAGCCTTATTATTTATCAGTTGTCAATGAAAAAATTATTCTCTCGGCCGGGCATCATTTATGCTTGGTCAAAGACATGCTTCAGCAATTTCCTCTTATTCGGCATAACATTATTGAGCGGGCTCCCTAAATAAAAACCGGGGACAATAAAAGGAATAACGAGTGGGCGGCTGATAAAAAAAGTCTTTTTATAATTACAATGAGTTTATCCAAATTTATGGCTTATCCCATAACCACCCCTGGGAAAGCGCCATTCTATGTTTAAATGAGGGCAGGCTACGCGACAGGAACCACATTCCAAACATCCTTCGTAATTTACGCTGATATGATCTTTCTCCATCCGATATACATTGGCTGGACATATGTAAAGACAAGGTTGGTCTATGCATTGATTTAAACAAAGAGCTTGATCAATGATCCGCAAATGGGATTCATCATCCACGCGAAAGCGATTTAGAAATAATTTGTCCTCTATCTTCATTCTCCGTGCACGCTCCTCCAGGCATCTTTTAGAAGCCTTAAGCAATTTAGTAAAGATATACGCTGGCGAAATTCTCGCCAGATCATAGCTTGTTTCTTTTTTTTGGGAATCCCATTAACCGTAAGCATCTCTCTCGCTGCAAGATTAGTCCATTCCGGAAGAGTAGTAAACATTTCCTTATGCAAATTTAAAAAATGCGGAAATTTCCGATATTTTTTTAAATCATGCATAATGTAAGAATTCTTAAGTTTAGAAATATAGGTCTTTAATCCATTTCGGCTAAAATCCCCCTTGGCCAAAGCTTCTGCAATAGCCTCAGCGGCTAATCGCCCTGAAGTCATGGCTAAATTTAATCCTTCGCGATGTAGAGCATTAAAAAGCATTCCCGAATCACCAGCAATAAGAAAGCCATCTCCACAAAGATGAGGAATAGTTTCATAGCCTCCCTCGGCCAACCAGTGAGCCGTGTATTCTGAAGGTTTCCCGCCTTGAATCAATGGCGAGACCATAGGATGATTTTTAAATTTTTCGATTAATTCATAGGGACGAATTTTCCCTTTGGATAAATCAAAAAGATTGGCGCCAATATTCACGGAAAGCGAATGCTGGTTAGTGTAAATCGCTGCTACTCCATTCATCCCCTGGGTAATTTCACCCAAAATTTCAATAGTGACTCCTTGTCCAGGTTCCACATTAAAGCGCTCCTGAATTATCTCTGCAGGAAGCTCGATGACTTCTTTCACGGCTAAAGCTACCTGGTGGGGCTTGGGCTCAGGCCGAAATCCCGTTTTAGCCGCTAAAGGAGAATTTATTCCATCTGCCAGGAGAACTACTTTAGCTTTAATCTCTCCCTCAGGACGATCCGTATTAACCCCTATAACCCAATTTCTGTTATCACGGAGAAGGTCTATTACTACGGTTCCGCAAACAACTAAGACCCCTTTCTGCTTAGCCTGATCAGCAAACCAGCGATCAAATTTGGCTCGGCCTACCGTAAAAGCGTTAAATTTACGATCTCCGCTGAAAACTTTATCGCGATAAGATAAACTTAGACCACCATTCTCCCCCAAGTACCATATTCTTGATTCAATGATATTCCTTTCAATGGGGCAATTTTTTTCTGCAAAGCCCGGGATAATTTGGCCAAGGTCATGGCCATAAAGTACTCCTCCAGAAATATTTTTAGCTCCCGGGTACGCCCCTCTTTCCAAAACTATGGTCTTAATTCCTTTTTCAGCCAAGATATAGGCTGCTGAAATCCCCGCTGGTCCTGCACCTACGATGACTACATCAAAATTTTCGATCACTATTTCTTCTCACCCTGATAATATAACCCAAAATATCTATGCATGATTTTCACTTATTTTTATTTATCTTCCTGCTGTGTGAAGCTTTTTTTTGAGTCCAGAAATCAATAACGGAACTACCTGCAAATAATTTCCTACTATCCCTACATCGGCTATTTGAAAAATGGGGGCATGGCGATCCGAATTAATAGCCACGATTTTTTCTGATCCTTGAATACCCACTAAATGCTGAACTGCCCCCGAAACGCCAATCCCAATATAAAGTTTAGGAGCCACTGTTTTCCCAGTTTGACCCACTTGCCGCTCATAGGGCATTAAGCCCGCTTCAACTACTGGACGAGAACAAGCAACTTGCCCACCAACTAAATCAGCTAACTCTTGAAGCATGGGCAAAGAAGAAGGGTCGCAAGCTCCTTTCCCAGCCACTACGAGAGCTGGTGCTATTGTAATATCTACCCCTCCAACCTGAGGAACCTCTCGAATAAAATCTATGATTTCGCATACAGGAGTATCTGCTACAGTCAAGTCATGGTAATAAACTTGACCATGTCGATTAAAATCTTTTTCTCCGGCCTTCATTACTCGTGGCCGCACCGTGCTCATTTGCGGTCGATGTTGCTGACAATATATAGTAGCCATAATATTACCACCGAAAGTGGGGCGGGTCATTAAGAGTAATCCTCTTTCTTCATCAATGTCTAAATCTGTACAATCAGCAGTTAGGCCTGTATTGAGGTAGGTCGCCACAACGGCCGATAGGTCTCTCCCTAAAGGGGTAGCTCCAATCAAAAGAATTTCTGGCTTTACTTCCGTGCAGAGAAAGGCGAGCGCTTTTCCGTAAGGTTGAGAAATATATTTTTTAAGTAAAGGATGATCAACCATATGGACTTCTGCACACCCCAAAGCAATGGCCTCCTCGGCAATTTTTTGGATTTGGTATCCTAAGATAAAAGCCATAACTTTGACGTTCAGCTTTTGAGCCAGTTCTTTCCCTTTTTCTACTAATTCCCAAGATACCTGCGCTCCTAACCCATCCACTACTTCAATAAAAATGGCCACACCTCGAAATTCAACAGCTTCTCTTTTTTCTGGCTCCCTTTTTTCTTTGTTTATGGGAAAATGCCTTTTCCTCTCGAAACGAACTGCTCCCACTGGACAAACCTGGAAACATTTGCCACAGCCGATGCAGGCCTCGGGGTCAATAAGAGCTACTCCTGCAGAAGTTATTTGAATAGCTCCTACCGGACACTCGCCTAGGCAAATTTGGCAACCGATGCAACGATCAGGAATTATTTGGGCTATTTCAACCCCTTTTTTATTTTTGGCCATAAAGATTAGGTTTCCCAGCGACCTAAAAGACTATCCGCAAATTTCTTATCTGCCAAAAGATTGTCCAAAAATTGTTCTACAGCAACTTCGAGATTTTCTTGGGTATCAAACTTTGGACCGCCTTTTCGCAACGGGGGCGGGAAAATTTTTTTTACCCAGGTGGGAGAACCTTTCAAACCAATTTTCTGTTGATCAGCATTAATTTTTTCTGCTTTCCAAACTTTAACCTCAGCACGTAGGGAAAAAATCAATAAAGGCAAGGAAGCCCGGCGGGGCTTTGCTAACTCCAATTCTGCCGTGAGCAAAGCGGGCAATGGACCCCGGATAATTTCTACGCCACCTTCTACTTTCCTTTTAACCTGAATCTGCTTCTTATTTATATCAATCCATGGAATTTCTATAACATAAGTGAATAGCGTAAATCCCAGGCGCGTGGCAATGCCAGGCCCAGTCTGCCCAGTATCTCCATCTATGGCCTGCTTTCCGCATAGAATTAAATCAACAGGAGATTCTTGATTTAATTTTTCAATAGCTTTGGCTAAAGTATAACTAGTAGCTAAAGTATCGGCACCAGCAAAAAGGCGATCTGATAAAAGAATACCTTCATCAGCCCCCAGAGATAACGCCTCTCTAAGAACATTTTCGGCCTGAGGAGGACCCATGCTAATCGCCGTTACCTTTCCCCCATATTGCTCTTTTAACCTAACCGCTTGTTCCAAAGCTACCAGATCGTAAGGATTAGTAATCGACTCCACTCCAGAGCGGAGCAAAGTATTAGTCTGGGGGTCAATCTTTACCTCCGCCGTATCAGGTACTTGTTTGAGACAACAGACTAAGTGCATAATCTCTAAGTGGTAGGAATATCTTCACTCTACTATAATGGCTTTTACCCAATTTATTTTTAGGATTTTGCAAACCCGCCAACGCTTTTCTCCATCCCAGATTCGAAAATTTTCGCCATCAAACCAAATTTGAATCGGTTCCAGCATCCCTTGAGACTTGATGGAATAGCATAACCATTCTATAGATTCCCGGCTATAAATGAGCCGAAGATTCGGCTTAATTTTCTCTACTTCAATTTCTATTATTTTTCTTTCCATTATTTTAATTCATTGGCTTTTAGCCAAAAAATAAATTTATTTTGATTATGTCATAAAGTCCTTAAAAGTCAAGTACCTTGGCAAAATCCGATTAGGGACCTTCAAGAATTCTCCAAAGTCATGGTAGTGCTTTTATAGAATTAGTGTAATCCATCGCAAAATGGTGAGTAACATAGGAAAAAAACATTAATTCCCCTTATTTCGTAAGCTAAGCCTTTGCAGCTTCCCTCTTTTCGGCCAAAGATAAACTCTTGCCCTACAACTATACTCCTCTTCCTTTTGCTTCATTTTAAAAGGCCGCCACCAAACAAGTTGGTCAATCCTCCCTTTCTTTAGAGACTGTGTCGCAATAAAAGGAGGGGTTAGAGGGGGGCCAGAGGCAGGCATGAATGAAGAAGCATTGGCCCGTTCACCAAATGTTTAGCTATTTGTTAATTAAGACCCCGTCTCTTAAGGGAAGAGGTCGACAGTCTTGGCAGGGTGCATTAAAGGGGAGTTTACCTTTTATAGATCTGAGTTTTGCCAAATAAGGAAAAAATGTAGTTTGCCCTCCTTTTTATTACAAAAAATCTGTTCTTTTTTTAACACAAAGCATTAAAAAGCAAACTTTTTCTTAAAGATAGTCTTTAGAAATAAAAATTATTTCTGGAAGTTCTATTTACTTAATTAGAAGCCTCGGGAAAAAATGTTAAAATACAAGACCTGATAATATGAAAAAGGCTGCACGCTCCGATGGGTTATAATGGGTCTCAAAGGACCAAACCACTTTTAGTGGCCATGGTACTCATCCCTTTGGGATGGCACAAAATCATTTATGGAGGTGCAGCCATGTATGTAGGTGTAGATTATCACAAGCGGTATTCCATTGCAACAAAAATGGATGAGAGAGGAAAGATATTAGAGCAAGTAAAACTAAAGAACGATCCTCAAAGCCTGGTGAGGTTTGCGGAAAGTCTTCCAATGGGAAGCAAGATAGCCCTTGAAGCAACTGGTAGCTGGTATTACTTCTATGAAGTATTAGAAGATAAATGCCCTGAAATATACCTTGCTCACCCGCCAAAGACAAGGGCTATTGCAGAGGCAAGGATAAAGACAGACAAAATAGACTCTACTATTTTGGCACATCTTTTAAGGGCAGATTTATTGCCGACATCATATATTCCAAATCGGGAAATCCGGGACATAAGGGAGATATTAAGATACAGGGCATCACTGGTCTCTTTAAGGACATCCATAAAGAACAAGGTGCATGCGATCCTTTCAAAAAATGGTGTTAACGTTGAGTTTTCTGACATCTTTGGCAATAAGGCAATAAAGTATCTAAAGGATTTAAACTTGCGGGCATGTTATAAGCAAGGTATAGATGGATACATAAGGTTGGTTGAAACTCTAAATGGATTAATTGATGAAGTAACGGAAACGATTAAGAACATTGTTGAGGATAATTCCCAAGCTAAGCTTTTAACAACAATTCCTGGTATAAGTTATTATTCTGCCCTTTTGATAATAAGCGAGATAGGAGATGTAAATAGGTTTCCCAATGCCAGGAAGCTTTGTAGTTATGCAGGGCTTGTGCCATCAGTCCATTCCTCGGGCGGAAAATGCTATCATGGGTCAATAACCAAACAAGGGAGCAAGTGGTTGAGATGGATACTAATAGAGCTCAGCCATCATTTCATAAAGTCATCTAAGAGGATAGAGAGGCTTTATAAAAAGATAACAAAGAATCATGGGAAGAACACAGCAAGGGTAGCAGTAGCAAGAGAAATGCTTAAGATAATATATTATATGCTCAGGGATAAGAGAGTATTTATAGTAGAGACGGAATAATCGGCTGTCTCCCTGGGGTCATGGCTTACCATAGGGTAGAGCCCTTGAGACCTGATTGAGAGGCCGGTATCCAATAATATAGTGTGCCCGTATGGAGCACGGATAGGTGACTGATAAGATTAATGGTCCTTTATAGAGACCCTTGAGAAACGGCCTGACTGAAGGTACATTTTTATCTTGACAGCCTTTTTCATAGGTGACCCCAAAAATACGCTTTCAGGGTTGACCTTTTACAGCTTCATAAACTTCGCGAGAAATATCCACAGGTATGTGCCCGTATTGGTAGTCTCCTTTGTAGTTATAATAATTAAAGGGTTGGCCTTCGATAATAGTCTGCCCTTCTTTACTCAATCCCCAATGATCGGATTTATAAATTTGGCCGCCTTCTAAGGCAGTTACCCATTCTTGTTCTCCGCGCATGTAAGTGGAAAATTTATAATTAATAAAATCACTACTCTTCATTCTATTCTGATGAGCGGCCAGACTGCTTTGGCGCATTTCTTCAGCATAGCGCGACATCATGGAAGAAGTTTTCTTCATCAGCTCTTTTAATCTTTCCATTCCTTGCCGAACATATTCCCGAGCCCACTGTTCGTTCATTTTATAACTTTCCGCAATTTTAATTAGCGCAGGAAGATCTTGACCAAAACTACTCTCCGGAGCCCAAAAGCCATTGACAATAATTCCCCATTGGCCGGCATAGTTAGGATGAAGACCTAAGACATCATAATAACCAATGCAGGAAGTTCCTCTCTTACTGTTATAAGAAATCAGAACATTTTCCGCATCAGCTCTCCTTTTCAGAAACATGGAGGTTTGATGGGCTACTTGTGGATTTGGGTATCGCTCTATTATTTTGAGGTTTCGCGAACCATAATGACTCATAGCCACGCTCAAGGCTTCCCCCGGCGGCATGTAACTGTAGCGCAGATTTCCAGGAATTTGCGAGCTACTGAAATAAGGAATTTGGGATTGGCCGACAAAATCAATAATCGTAAAGATATAACCAATGTCTCCCCCCTGACCATGACAAAGGGCAGCCCCTTTAGCAGCCTGAAGCTCCCACCCTTCCGGCACCAGGAGTTCGCAGGTGCCATCGGGAGCTCTGCGTAGATGCATTGGTCGGATACTGGCAACAGCTCCTTTGCGGGCACTCATTTTTTTATAAGCTTGCTCATCGAAGAGAGTGATATTGGCCACGATAGTCATGAGTGTAGGAACCATTTCTTTGAATTGCTTAGCAGGCGCTTCATACCCAATGATCAAAGCCTGGGGCCGGTTAATATGGAAAGTGTATTTACTTTTGATAATAATTTGCCCAGCCCCACTGCGCTGCATTTCTACTACTGTTTTCATCCGATCTCGACTGGTGCGGGCCATGGTTATCTTTAAGTCGGGAATCTGCCTTTTAATATTCTGCAGAGTGGCTTTGGCAAAACTTACTGAATCATGGGTTGGATCGATCTTTTCCAGGAAAATCAAATTTACATAGGCAAGTTCCTGGGCATCTGTGACATAAATCATTCGGCCATCTGTATATTTTTGGGTGCCCACTTTCCAGCCTTTAGGTTTATAAAGCCCAAAGGCGCCATCGGCAGCCACAAAATACTCAAAATCAGAAAAAGAAATTTTAGGCTGGGCGATAGTGCTCTGCGCCCACATTAAAGAAACAATAATCAAGAATGAAATTAATCCCATTTTTCCCCCTCGGCAACTAGCAAAGGCCTAATTTATTATAGCTAAGGGCCTTAAATAAAAGTTTAAATGGGCAAATTCTTCCATGGCCAAAAATTTTTTTTATTAATCTCCACACCCCATATTTTTGCCCCATGAATCATCAAGATTCTAACCACTTTTTCAAAGATGATCTAACTTTATTTATTATGCAAATACACCGTCCCATCTTGGCCATCCCTGGAGCTTCCGTCTCCACCAATGGCTGTTGTCTGACCCGTAAATGTGGAGTTATCGTAATAGACGGCGATTCTTCCACCGCCGCCGCCGACTTCACCTGCACCGCCATTGGCCCTGATCGTACCTGATCCAGAGATGTTCGAGGCATTGATGTAAATCGTCCCTCCAGAACCACTACCAGCCTGATTACCTGCCCCATTCAAACCATTGGCCGTAATCAGACCATCAACAATCACATTCCCAGCATGAATCTCAACCCACCCACCACCATCTCCTCCTGCCGTGTCCACCCAACCACAGGAACCCCCCGAACCCAAACCCGCAGGATCCGTAAGACTCCCATAAACCGGGTTCGGAGGCCCACCATCAAAAACTCCTCCCAACCCTCCATAAGAACCACCCGATCTGTATGCAGAGCCATTCGTATTGCCAATCGTCTGCCCCGTGCAATCATTCCCTTCTCTCATCCCACCCAAATAACCACGACCATCCACATTGATCGAACCCGTAGAGGCAATCTCCAGAGTCCCCACCGTCACATCCAGCAAAGTCTCATAGTTCATCGTCGCATCATAATGCGTCAACCGCCCATACTCATCAATCCTCATCGTCCCGCTGACAATAAGACTATCTCCTGTAACTAAATATCCACCCCTACGGAAATAAAGATTATCAAACCGATAGACCCCCACATACATATTTCCCACACCCGCCACACTGGTCAGGGAAGGCCTGCCCGAAATATCCACCGTAATCGTAGTATCCGTGTTGGAAACCACCCGGTAAGTCTGAGTCTGATTGAGATTCGGATTG
>CAZAGD010000098.1:0-53454 GCA_964484485.1 uncultured Syntrophaceae bacterium | reverse complement strand
CTTAATCGTCTTGCTAAATTTATTAATGGGAACATAAAATAAACGACATCTTCATGCGTGGTTCGGCAAGCCCCAAGGGCTTGCCCTACGAGAAATTAAAAATACCTCAAATGTAGGGCAAGGGCTTGTCCCTTGCCGCATGTGGTTTCATTTCTTATATGTAATTACGACACAATTTCATTGGGTAAACTCGATAAACCAGACCACGGAGTAAGATAAGAGTGATAACTGTAAATATTTAATTGCTCCGATAAATAATTAGTTTATGATTTCATTTCAATGAGGATAGGAAAAGTTAAAAGATTAATAAATTCCCATATAAGAATAATTTTTGAGGGGAGATTAATTATCTTTATTGGAGCTTAGATTGGCGTGAATCTTATCTAAAATACCGTTGATAAATGCACCAGACTCATCAGTGCTAAATTTCTTAGCTAACTCCACAGCTTCATTGAGAGTAACTTTAAAAGGAATATCCGGACATTTCCAGAGCTCAAAGGTAGCCATGCGCAGGATATTCCGATCCACGAAGGACATTCTTTTTAGACTCCAGTTTTCTGAAGTTTCTTCTATTAATTGGTCAATCTGCGCCTGGTTTTGGTGGACCCCTTGCACTAAACGTTGACAAAAATCGAGAGCCTTAGCGGAAGGCGCAAAGTTTTCCCAATAAAGGCGCAATACCTCCTGCGGATTCCCATCACTTATATCTAACTGATAAAGAACTTGGAGGGCAATCTCCCGTGCTCTCCTTCTTAACCCCATCGGTCACCATATGGAAACTTATCTTTCTCTTCCTTGTTCAAAAAATGGGCCCAGATGATGAAGAAAACTTACCCAAATTTTTTAGAGAGCTTGCCTGAAGAATAATGAAGAATTTAATCCTTAAGCCTTCCCAGGTACTATATTATTTTAAATTTTTCATTTCCCGATATAGATTTACCATCTCGATTGCGGCCAAAGCGGCATCCCATCCCTTGTTCCCGGCTTTAGTTCCCGCTCTCTCGATGGCTTGCTCTAAATTATCCGTGGTCAAAACCCCAAAACTAATGGGGATCTCGCTCTCCAAACCGATCATGGCGATCCCTTTGGATACTTCCGCAGCAATGTAGTCAAAATGGGGAGTAGCTCCCCGAATGACCGCCCCCAAACAAATAACCGCATCATATTTTTTAGCCAGCGCCAATTTACGGGCTACCTGAGGAATCTCAAAAGCCCCGGGAACTTTTATAACTTCAATATCTTTTTCCTCAGCCCCATTTCGTGAAAGAGCATCCAGAGCTCCAGCCAAAAGACGGTCACTTATAAAATCATTGAACCTGCTCACCACTATCCCAAACTTTACTCCTTGCGCATTTATTTTTCCCTCGATCACCTTAGGCATCTCCCACCTCCTCAATTTTTAATCAATAGACAGTAAATGGCCCAATTTCTTCTTCTTCGTTTTGAGATAAGACAAATTCTTCTTACTCGGCTTAATTTCAATGGGCACCCTTTCTACAACTTCCAGGCCATATCCTTGCAATCCTACGATCTTTTTCGGATTATTAGTCAATAAACGTATCTTTTTCACACCCAAATCTCTTAAAATTTGCGCTCCCAGCCCGTAATCACGTAAATCTGCTTTAAAGCCTAAGGCTTCATTCGCTTCTACCGTATCTTTCCCTTGGTCTTGCAGAGCATATGCTTTCATTTTGTTAATTAACCCTATGCCCCGTCCCTCTTGATGCATATATACTATTACCCCTTTTCCTTCCTTAGCCACCATGCGCATCGCCGTGTGTAACTGCTCGCCACAGTCGCATCTTTGCGAGCCGAAGACATCGCCAGTCAAACACTCAGAATGCACTCTAACTAACACTGGTTCTTCTCCAGCAATTTTGCCTTTAATCAGAGCCAGATGCTGCAGACTATCTACTTCATTTTCATAAGCAATAGCGGTAAATTCACCTCCGTAAATGGTCGGCAAAGTAGTTACGGCCGCCCGGCGGACGAGACATTCATTTTTCAGCCGATATTTGATAAGGTCGGCAATAGTCACGATCTTAAGATTGTGCTTTTTGGCAAAAACTTCTAAATCAGGCATGCGGGCCATTGTGCCATCGTCATTCATAATTTCACAAATAACTCCATAAGGCTTCAAACCAGCGAGACGGGCTAAGTCTACCGACCCTTCCGTCTGGCCTGTCCTAACTAATACACCTCCCTTTTTAGCCTGTAAAGGAAAGACATGACCAGGGCGGACTAAATCCTCCGGTTTAGCACCATCTGCTATAGCCGTAAGGATAGTCGTAGCGCGATCAGCAGCTGATATTCCTGTAGTTATTCCTTTTTTGGCTTCAATGGAAACCGTAAAAGCTGTTTTAAAAGGAGAAGTATTGTCGGAAACCATTAAAGGTAAGTTTAATTCTCTTACTTTTTCTTCGGTTAAAGAAAGGCAGATTAATCCTCGGCCATATTTGGCCATAAAATTAATAGCCTGGGGAGTTACTTTTTCCGCCGCCAAACAAAGATCTCCTTCATTTTCTCGGTCTTCATCATCCACCAAAATGACCATTTTGCCTTTGCGGATATCTGCTAAAGCCTCTTCGATAGTGCTGACGGGCATAGTGGTAACCCCTCTATTTAATGTAGCCGTGTTCGGCTAAAAAATTCTCATCAATTTTAGATGGGCGGGGTTTAATCACCTCCTGACGATGCAAAAATTTTTCTATATATTTAGCCAATAAATCTACTTCCAGATTGACTTGGTCTCCCACCTTCTTCTTTCCCAAGGTGGTTTTAGCGGATGTATGCGGTATTACTACTACGGAAAATTCTTCACCCTGGCAATCCACAATGGTTAAGCTAATCCCATCAATAGCCACCGAACCTTTGGGAATGAGATACTTGCTTATCTCCGGGGAGGTGCGGAAGTAATAGAGCCGCGATTTCCCTTCCGGAGTAATGGCCAGAATTTCACCTGTGCCATCTACGTGTCCGGCTACAAAATGCCCTCCTAAAGGGTCAGACATCCTCAAAGGCCTTTCTATATTTACTTCTTGCCCTGCTTTAACCTTGGCTAAAGTGGTGCGTTGTCTGGTCTCCGGAGAAACCTCCACTAAAAAACTTCGGTCAGCTAATTCCACTATTGTTAAACAAACCCCATCGACGGCAATACTATCTCCTATCTTAAGAGAAGTGAGATCAAGATTGGTAGAAATTTTTAAGGTCAACCCACTACTTTGCCCTTCTACTTGGACCACTTTTCCTATATCTTGAATTAAGCCCGTGAACATCTTAGGATGCTTCAATCCTCCGTTCTTTTGGCCACTAACCTATTATTATTTTACTACATCCTTGCCCGCTGGGCAAAAATTATTCATCCGCGCTTATTTCCCCCTCCAAAAGCAAATCCGATCCTAATTTGCGCACCCGCAGATTTTTTACCGGAATAGCGTCTTTTAATCTGTTAATCCCCTCTCCCCCTATGGCCCCGGGTGCTTTTTCTCCCCCAATGAGTTTGGGAGCTATGAAAAAAAGAAGATGATCCACTAATTTTCCTTGCAGCGCACTGGCATTTAAAGTTGGCCCTCCTTCTAAAAGGACAGATAAAATTCCTCGCTTAGCTAATTTCTCCAGGAGGGCATTTAAGCTTACTCTTCCTTGACGATCTTTGGCAACAGTAAGTACTTCCACTTTAGCCTTTTCTAATTTCTTGATTTGAGCAAGGGGAGCTGAATTTGTCGTGGCCACCAGGGTGGGATAATGTCCAGCTGTTTTTACTATCTGGGATTTTAAAGGAATACGCAATTTACTATCGACGACCACCCGCAGAGGTTGGCGAGGATTTTTTAAATAAGGTAATCTGACGGTAAGCAAAGGATCATCCTGGAGAACCGTCCCAATGCCCACCATAACCGCGTCCGCATTATGGCGTATTTTATGAACATACTTCCTTGATTCCCCACTCGAAATCCACCGCGCCTCACCCAGATTAGTCGCCACCTTCCCATCCATACTGGTGGCTACTTTTAAAGTAATTAAAGGCTTACCAGTAGTAATGTATTTAATAAAGGGGGCATTGAGCTGGCGGCATTCCTCTGCTAACAAACCAATTTCCACTTTCACTCCCGCGTCGCGTAAACGAAGAATGCCTCGCCCAGAGACTAAAGGGTTAGGATCTATCATCCCCGCCACTACGCGCTTGATCCCGGCTTTTAAAATTGCTTCCGTGCAGGGGGGAGTTCGGCCAAAATGAGCGCATGGTTCCAAATTCAAGTAGAGCGTGGCCCCCCGGGCTTTTTCACCCGCTTCCTGCAAGGCCAATATTTCCGCATGAGCTTGGCCAGCCCGTTGGTGAAACCCGCGGCCGACAATTTCTCCTTTTTTGACCACCACTGCCCCCACCATAGGGTTAGGATTTGTCAGTCCACGCCCTTTCTCGGCTAAGCGCAAGGCTAAGCGCATAAATTTAATATCTTCCGCGCGCATAGGCCTAAGCAGAAAAGCCTGCGCCGCAAATAATTAGAGCGGCGGGGGTTTCTTCTCCTTCTGTCCTCTTTCTAAGAGTTCTTTAACTTCCTTCATAAACTCATTCACGTCTTTAAAAGAGCGGTATACCGAGGCAAAGCGCACATAAGCTACTTCGTCCAGATTTCTCAGTTCTTCCATTATCTGCTCGCCGATCTCGCGACTGTGTACTTCTCTTTCCCCAGCTTCTTCCAACCGCTGTTCAATCCGCTCGACGAGTTTTTCTAAGACTTCTACACTAATCGGGCGTTTCTCGCAAGCTTTATGCAAACCGGCCAAAATTTTCTCTCGATTAAATGGCTCCCGCCGCCCATCTTTTTTTATTACCATAGGGAGCGTCTCTTCTACCCTTTCATAAGTAGTGAACCTCCGGCGGCATTGCGTACATTCCCGGCGGCGGCGGATCATATCTCCATCTTTACTTAAGCGGGAGTCTATCACGCGATCATCCATGTGTTGGCAAAAGGGGCAGCGCAATTTCTTTCCCTTCTTTTCTTTCCTCTCCCCAACAATTTGGTCTTTTTATGCATAGCACAGGCAAATATTTACTGCAAGAGGTACACCAGCTAACCCTCGATCAGTTTTTTGGTAAATAGCTTGATACGGCTCAGGCCTGCCTCTGGCAGAAGCAAGCGGGGCGAAATTAAAATCGGCTAGAAATTAACGTCTATATACTTATCCACCTTCTTTCCGCAAAGAATGGCGGGGACAAGCCTGCCTCAGCTAAACAAGTCTAAAAATAGCTCTACACCTCTGCGCCGAAGGGCTTAATTTTCCCCGCCTGTACCTAAGAGTTAACCAGCGCCTCATTTTAATGAGCCCCGTTTGCTTCTGCCTAAGCCAGGCAAGAATTTATCCATCCCCATTCAGCTTAAAATTTAAAAGTGATCAACGGTGAGATGATTTTCTAATTGACATACAGATTCGGCCAAAGATATTATGCAACCCATAAGCAAATTATTAGAACGGAGGACTTTATTATGCGCAGCGATTTAATGAAAAAAGGCTTAGAAAAAGCCCCTCATCGCTCTCTCTTCAAAGCTTTGGGATTAACTGATGAAGAAATTCGTCGCCCTCTGGTGGGCATTGCCAATTCGGCAAACGAAATTATTCCTGGTCACATTCATTTAGATAAAATTGTCGAGGCGGTTAAGGCTGGGGTGAGAATGGCGGGTGGAACGCCCATTGAGTTTTCAACTATTGGAGTGTGTGATGGCATTGCCATGAACCACGAAGGTATGAAATATTCATTAGCCAGCCGCGAGCTTATTGCTGATTCCATAGAAGTTATGGCTATAGCTCACCCCTTTGACGCTTTAGTCTTAGTTCCTAATTGTGACAAAATTGTTCCGGGAATGCTTATGGCGACTATGCGTTTGAACATTCCTTCTATAGTCATAAGTGGCGGACCCATGTTGGCGGGAAAATTTTCTGGCCGAGCTGTGGATTTAATTAGCGTTTTTGAGGGCGTGGGGCGCGTAGCCCGCGGCGAATGGACGGAAAAGCAATTAAAAGAATTAGAAGATTGCGCCTGTCCGGGGTGGGGCTCCTGTGCAGGTATGTTTACGGCCAATTCTATGAATTGTCTGGCGGAAGCCTTAGGGATGGCTCTTCCAGGAAACGGTACCATTCCGGCAGTATCCGCGGCCCGGATGCGTTTGGCCAAATTAACAGGCCTAAAAGTAATGGAACTTCTGCGTAAGAATTTGCGGCCTAGGACTATAGCTACTCTTAATGCTTTTAAGAATGCCATGGCTGTGGATATGGCTTTAGGCTGCTCGACCAATACCGTCCTGCATCTTCCGGCTATAGCTCATGAAGCAGGTATTGAGCTTAATTTAGATCTCTTTAATACAGTGAGTGATCAAACTCCTCATCTCTGTTTCCTTAGTCCCGCTGGACCTCATCATGTGGAAGATCTGGATGCGGCCGGAGGAGTACCGGCTGTCATGTCAGAATTGACCAAATTAAAATTAATTGACACCCAAGTTATGACCGCTACTGGCCTGAAATTAGCTCAAAATCTAAAGGGTATAAAAGTTAAAGATTACACCGTGATCAGGTCAATAAAAGATCCCTATCATAAAGAAGGAGGTCTGGCTATTCTGCGGGGAAACTTAGCACCTAAGGGTGCGGTGGTGAAACAATCAGCGGTAGCTCCAGAAATGATGGTAAATGAAGGAACCGCTATTGTTTTTGATTCCGAAGAAGAAGCTATGGAAGGAATCCTTAAAGGCCGAGTAAAACCAGGGCATGTGGTGGTTGTACGTTATGAGGGTCCCAAGGGAGGGCCAGGAATGCGGGAGATGCTTTCCCCTACATCTGCCATAGCGGGCATGGGCTTAGATAAAGAAGTAGCCTTGATTACCGATGGCCGCTTCAGCGGTGGATCACGGGGAGCAGCCATTGGCCATGTTTCTCCTGAGGCAGCAGAAGGCGGATTGATTGCTCTGGTTAAAAACGGCGATAGAATTTTGATCGATATACCCAAGAAGAAACTTACCCTTTTAGTTAGTAAAGAAGAAATAAATAGACGACGTCAAATGTGGAGACCTCCTGAACCAAAAATCAAGTCCGGCTATGTGGCTAGATATGCCCAGATGGTTACCTCCGCAGGAACAGGAGCCATTCTAAAAGATAAATTTTAAGGCTTCCCATCATTCTTCCTCCCTTCATCTTTCGAAAATTATAGAGGATGAAGGGGGCCAAAAAACCTCAATTTTCCTGACCGTCTAAAAGTTTTAATATTTCTTACCAGCAGCAAACAAGCGGGAGGGGGAGAGCCTCTCTCCCTCCCGCCTGAAAGATGTACGAATTTCAAAAGTGATTGACGGTCAGATTTTTTCTCTTGACAACATTTCCTTTCCAAAGGTATAAAGGTAAAGAAATTAAATCATCTGATGATTTAACGATTATATAAAAATGGCCGTCTTTAAACACACCAAGTTGATCACGAAAATTGTGGAAGAGATTAAAAACCAGATCATTCGCGGAGAACTGCAGGCCGGCCAAAAGCTACCTCCTCAAGACAAGTGGGCCAAAGAAATGGGGATCAGCCGGGGAACCCTGCGGGAGGCGCTGAACCAGTTAGTACTCATGGGCATTATTGAAATGAAGCAAGGTAACGGTACTTACGTTAAATCCTTTACTCCCTCTTCTTTTATGGAATCCCTCTCCTTAGCCCTGATTATGGATAAAAGTTCGGTCTCCGAACTCCTGGATGCCCGCCTTTGCATTGAAAGCGCTGTTGCTTTTTGGGCCGCTAAAAAAGCCACTGCTAAAGATCTCCAGGAATTAAAGAAAACTTGTCTGCAGATGCGTGAAGCTTACCAGGTGAATAATACGGAAGAATTTATTAAAAAAGATTTAGAGTTTCATATATTGATTGCCAAAAGCTCTAAAAATCGGGTTTTAATGCGCGTAGTGCAGACCATTCGGGAAGTGCTTTATCAGTTTATTGCTGATTATTTTTCCCTTATGCCGGAGACTATGAAAAATGCCCTTAATTACCATATGCGTATACTCAAAGCTATTGAAGATCAAAACCCAGAGGAAGCTAAAAAAGAAATGGAAGCACATATCATTTCTTTAACTCGTCGCTTAAGCAATTTGCACCAGGACCTTGCTGGTCCACAAATACCAAACAAAAGTTAATGGAGGAAAAAATGATAATTGATAAGGAAGCTTGTTCGGGATGTGGTAAATGCGTACCTTATTGTCCCATGCAAGCAATTACCTGGCATAAAAAGGAAAAGGGGAAAAAGCCTTATTCCGAAATAGATCGAGAAAAATGTGTGGAGTGCTTTGTCTGTTATCGGGCAAAAGTTTGCCCCAAGGACGCAATTAAAGAAGAAAAATTGGCTTGGCCCAGAATATTGCGCCGAGCCTTCAGTGATCCTCTTTATGTTCACGAGGGAACTGATGTTCCAGGACGGGGAACGGAAGAAATGAAGACCAATGATGTAACCGGAAGATTTCAAGATGGATTTATAGGCCTAGGTATGGAGTTTGGCCGACCAGGAACAGGGACATATTTCCGGGACGCTGAAAAAGCGATTAAAAAACTCGTTCCTCTGGGCGTCTCCTTAGAGCCCCTTAATCCGCTGACCCAGCTTATCAGTAATCCCCAGACCGGCGAGCTTAAAAAAGAAGTTCTCAACGAAAGGGTTTTGTCGGCCATCGTGGAATTTACTATTCCTTTAGAAAAAGCCCAGCAAGTTTTCCAAGCCATTAAAGAAGTAGCTCAAGAAATAGACACCGTATTTAGTTTAGACCTCATAAGTAAAGTATCCCCCCAAGGAGAAATTCCCCTCCTTAAGGAGATTGAAAAAGCAGGCTTATTTAGATCGGCTAATGGCAAAGTAAATGTAGGCTTAGGCAGACCATTATTTAAAGCATAAGAAAGAGGAGATTGGCAAAATGACCCACACTTTACATAGACAAGGTACCTTAGAAAGCTTAGGAGAAGACTTTGTAGTTTTTACCATGTCGGCCAAGACTGTTAACGCCCGTGGCTCAGCAGAGAAGATGAAAAAATTTTTTGAAATTTTGGAAAAATACAATCCCTTAAATTATGGTGATATGAAGACGGGCAATCGGTTCAACACTGACCGCGATACTATCTATAATAATATTCGCGATAACTCTATCGTCCACTTTGTCTTTACCGATAAAGGCGTCGTGGGCAAAATTTTAAAGGAACTTAAAGAAGCTGAATTAGGAACTTCCGTAATTGTCAGTGGCTTAGTAGACGTCACTGATCAACTTTGTAAACAAGCCGGCTTAAGCATGCATACTGTAGAATTTTCTGGCGGCATCCATGGGAAATTGGAACTGCTGCCAGAGGGCCCGATTTTAGAAATTACTACTATGTGTGGCCATGGCATGGTAGCAGCTAATTTAGTAAAAGAGATGGTCCAGCAGGTCAAGAGAGGGAAAAAATCCCTCCGGGAAGCAGCCTTAGAATTAGCTAAACCATGTGAATGCGGAATATTTAATCCCCAAAGAGCGGAAAAGTTGTTGGCCAAATTGCAAGATTTGTCCATTTATTAATGAGAGCATTAAATAAATGACATCTGCCTCTCTTAACCCTTCACCCTAACCCTTTCCCCAAGTATGGAAGAGGGAAGGGTGAGGAATTTAGGCGAGCCTCATAGAAGAAAAATTCGGCCTATGGGCCAAGGAGGTTTTTATGGATATTGGCGGGTATGTGGGAAAAATTTTACGAGTAGATTTATCTTCGGGTAAGATGATCATTGAGGACCTGAATCAAGATTTTGCTGCCCAGTGGGTAGGTGGAGTAGGATTTGGCGCGCGATATCTCTACCAAGAGGTTCCCGCAGGAGTCCAATGGTCAGATCCAGAAAACCGAATGATTTGGGCTTCTGGTCCTTTAGCTGGCAGTGGCTTTTATGGTGCAGGCACTTTCAATGTAGCAGCCAAAGGTCCGTTAACAAACTTGGCCGGCTCTTCGCAAGCCAATGGTTATTTCGGTGCTTACCTCAAGTTCTCGGGTTTTGATGCCCTTATCTTTCAAGGAAAAGCTCCCCACCTTAGTTATGTGGTAATTAAAGAAGGAAAAGCAGAAATTAAAGATGCTCGCCATCTTGCTGGATTAGATGTTTGGGAAACGGAGGATGCTTTAAGAAAAGAGTTGGGGGTTAAGGAAAGAGATGTCAGTGTTTACGCCATAGGCCCGGGGGGTGAACATGGTGTACTTTATTCGGCCATAGTGGGTGACCGAGGTCATGTGGTGGCCCATAATGGTCTGGGAACTGTGATGGGATCTAAAAATCTAAAAGCCGTGGTCGCTTTTCGGGGACCCAGAAACTTTCCCATAAAGGATCCTGCGCTCCTTAAAGAAAAAAACGAAGCCGTCTTCGAATTTGCCAAAAACTTTGGCCCTTTTTACCAATGGGGAACTGGCGGGGGATTTTCTGCTTTGTATGGCATAGGTTGCCTGCCTGTTAAGAACTATACTACCAATATTTATCCTGAACACGAAAGAATGAATGGTCAGTACATGCGCACCCACTTCCAAATCCGTTCTATGCCTTGTTACATGTGCCGCATAGCCCATGTGAAAGAAGTTACGGTAACGGAAGGTCCTTACCAAGGCTTCGTGGGCGAAGAGCCAGAATACGAGCAATTAGCCGCCTGGGGGCCCCAAATCGGCAATACTGATCTGGGAGCAGTAGTCATGCTTACTCGGGAAGTCGACCGGTTAGGCTTAGATTGTAATGAAGCCTCCTGGACCATTGGCTGGGTAATGGAATGTTATGAAAAGGGGATTTTAACTAAAAAAGACTTGGATGGCCTGGATATGAAATGGGGTAATGTCGAGGCGGTTAAAGAGCTGTTGAATAGAATTGCCCAGCGGGAAGGAATTGGCGATCTTTTAGCCGAAGGAGTAAAACGGGCCTCCCAAAAAATAGGTGGGGAGGCGGCTAAATGGGCGATTTATGCTGAAAAAGGCTGCACACCCCGAAGTCACGATCACCGGGGAGGGAGATGGGCTGAACTCTTTGATACCTGCCTTTCTAATACTAGTACCATTGAATCAACCTGGGCGGGAGTACATACTCAGTTAGTAGACATGCCCGTAGTAAGTGACCCCTTCTCTCCCGAAGAAGTTTCCACCCTTAATGCCCAGTTTAATGGAATTCGGCAGTTTGATGATTGTTTAGGCACATGCCGGATTGCCAGCCCTAATCCCAAGCTCCAGTTAGAATGCGTTAATGCTGTTACGGGCTGGAAATTAACCTTAGAAGACGCTTTTACCATAGGGCGCAGGATAGTCAATCAACTCCGGGTATTCAATATTCTTCATGGCCTAAAAAAGGAAGATGAACGACCTTCTTCTCGGTATGGATCTATCCCAGTAGATGGCCCTGCGCAAGGTAAAAACATTATGGCCAAATGGGACTGGATGGTAGAAAATTATTATCGGCTGATGGGCTGGGATCCCCAGAATGGAAAACCCCTTCCCGAAACTTTACAAAAATTGGGATTGGCAGACCTGGTAAAAGCAATTTATAAAGAATGATTAGCGTGCAAGTGGAATTATGGTTATGGTTAAGCAAGGAACTGCAGGGGGATTTTACATATCTCTCTCCTATGCGGTGCGTGCGCCGCGAAGAAATTCCAGAGGGTACGACCATCGGGCAATTATTGGCCAATTTGGCGAAACGTTATTCTCCCTTGGCCAATAAAGTCTACGATTTAGTCGCAAATAAGTTAAATCCATATATAGTCGTAAATTATAATGATCAAGTAATCAGCCCTTATGAAGTGGAAGATCAATTGTTAAAAGAGGGAGACAAAATTACGATTCTGCCCATGTATGTTGGAGGATAAATTTAAATCCAAAGGAGGAAAAAATGTTAAAAATAGCTAACCCGCAGGAGATGGAACCAAGGTTCTTAGAAAAAGTGGATCTTTCGGAAGTTCTTTTCTTCAGATTACAGCCCGGAGAAGACCTCTTCAAAAGAATTGTGGAAGTTTGTAAAGAGAACAAAATTGAACGAGCCATGATCCTTTCAGCTATAGGTAGCCTCTGTGACGTTGCTTTCCGTGATCTAAAAACAGGCATAGACCTACCCGTAAATGTAGATAAGACAAATCTGATGAAAGAATACGGCCCCTTTGAATTGCTAACCCTGGAAGGAAATATCTTTCCCTTAGTGGGAGAATTTGGAGCTCTTAAACATGGAGACTTAGTAGTTCATCTACATGCGACTTTGGGGATGGCTTATGGAAACGTTTTTGGCGGACATATTTTTGAAGCTACTATTTTTACAACTACGGAAATTTTCCTGGCTAAAGTTAAAAATAGCAATGTCAAAAAGAAGCAAAGTGCGGTAACTGGTTTGACAGAAATGAGAGCTGACCTATAAACCTAAACTAAATGGAAAGGAGGGATAAGAAGGATATATAGAAGAGCGATTTTAAAAATCGGGAATTAAGAAAATAGTCAAAATTTAAAAGGAGGTCAACATGCGTAAAATAATAAAAATTTCTTGTCTTTTATGTTTAATGGCTCTGATCAGCTTTTATCCGCAAAACATCCTCCATGCGCAAGTGGATAAGATAAAAGTAGCCGTGATGTATAGCATGAGCGGTGCGGGAGCCCCTATTGGGAAAATCCAGTTAGATGGAGCCAAGTTAGCTATTAAAGAAATCAACGATCAGGGTGGAGTACTATTGGGTGGTAAAAAAGTCAAAGTGGAAGCGGTTATCCGTGATGATGAAACTAAACCAGATGTTGCTGTGCGCCGGTTTAGAGAATTGATTCAGGATGAAAAGATTACGCTATTTGTGGGTTGCACCTTTGCCCACGTGGCTAAAGCTTTGAATGAGCAGGCCCGTACTCAACAAATTGTCTTTATGCCCACCAATGGGATTCCAGAAATCATTTTCAATAAAAAAGAGAAGGCTCCTTATACTTTGAACGTTCTGGGAGCTACTGAAGGCATAGGCAGGCTTGCTGCGGATTATGTGGGCAGGACATATAAACCCAAACATGTAATGCTTTTCATGCCCGACTATGCTTATGGCAGAGATGCAGCTGCTGGGGCTCACAAAATATTTAAGGCTAAATATCCAGATATTAAAGTAAGTGAAACTTGGTCTCCAGTTGGCACCCCAGATTTCACTTCTTATATCATTAAGGTCCAAGAAGCCAACCCCGATGTGGTAATGATGGGACATTGGGGATCCGATGGGATTAATGCTTTGAAACAGGTTTACGAAATGGGATTGCGAAAGAAGACAAAAATATTCTTCAATTGGATCATCAATCCTTTTGCGGTAGGTATTCCCCCCGAAGCACTGGAAGGTGTAACTTGCGGTATGCTTTGGTATCACGACATGAGTGGGTTCAAAGATCAATTGGTCGTGCGGGAATCTCAAAAACTTTCCGAAATGTGGAAAAAAGAGTATGGCGAACCACCAGATCCTTATGCTATGATGGGTTATTATGGGATGAAAGAAGTACTCCGTGGCGTCCAATTGGCTAACTCTTTAGAACCGGCTAAGGTTTATAAGGCGCTAATGGACAATCCCGAATTTATGAGCGTCAAAGGTCCGGCCAAATGGCGAATAGACGGTCGGCCTCACTATCGTTACTCTTCCTTTATCGTGGAAGGAAAGGGGCCCAAGGAAAGAAAGGATATGAAGTGGGATTTTGCCCGGGTAGTTGATTCGTATGAAGGGGATGCTTTTCTCCTTCCTTTAAAAGAAATGGGTTGGGAATAAAACTAAAATTGGCGGAGAAGTTTATGCTCAAAGCTTCTCCGCCTCCTCCCCATCTCTTTTCTCAGCCTGAAGAAAAATTTGAGGAGAAGAAGTGGATACGATTCTGAAAACAGAAAGTTTAAGCAAGCATTTTGGCGGTCTAATTGCCGTTAATAAAGTTAATTTCTCCCTTCAAGAAGGAGAAGTAATAGGAATCATTGGCCCCAATGGTTCGGGGAAAACCACTTTTTTTAATCTTCTCTCTGGTTTCTTTCCCCCGACTACAGGAAGAATATTCTTTCTCCAAGATGAAATTACGCATACCCCCCCTCACCAAAGAGTTATCAAAGGTATTGTGCGTACTTTTCAACTTGTCTCTGTTTTTAATTCTTTAACAGTCTGGGAGAATTTAGTCCTTTCCAGCATCCGTTTCCAAACTGAAGAAACTTCCTGGCGCAAATTCTTTTTTTCCTCGACCAAAGGGGAGCGGATTCAAAAAAACTGTCTCACGGCCTTGAAGTTAGTGGGTTTAGAAAACCAAGCTTCTATACCAACGGCCGAGCTTTCTTATGGCTCAAAAAGGCTTTTAGAAATTGGTATTGCTCTTTCCCTTAATCCTAAAATCCTCCTTCTCGATGAACCTTTGGCCGGTCTCAGCGATGTAGAAATCTCCGAAGTGCTCAACTTGCTCAACCGCATTAAAAAAGACCTTACTTTAGTTATCATCGAACATAAATTATCTAAGATAGTTGACCTAGTGGAACGACTCATTGTCATGAATGAAGGAAATTTTATTTGTGAGGGTAATCCCCTTGAGGTCCTCGATGATAAAACTGTAAAGGAATGTTATTGGGGTAAGGGAGAAACTAACGACGCAACTGCTTAAATAGTCTTTTACTTTCCAAAGAGGGTCAAAATTCCATGTTGACTGTGAAAAATTTAGATGTTGGCTATGGTCACGCGATGGTATTGCACGACGTATCATTGCAAATAGAAAAAGGACAGATGGCTTTTCTCATTGGGCGTAACGGAGCGGGTAAAACAACTTTGCTCAAGACCATTATCGGACTTTTGAGTCCCAAAAAAGGGTCTATCTTATACCAAGATGAAGAAATTGTGGGACTTTCACCAGAAGAACTTTACCTGCGCGGAGTACGGTATGTAGCTCAAGAAAAAAAAGTCTTTGGCAACTTAACTGTCCGGGAAAACATAGAGATCGCTGCTCATGCTAGTAAAGAGCCAATCGATGAGGCTTTAAAAAAAGCGCTAAGTATTTACCCTAAAATGGAAAATTTTTTAAATATAAAAGCTGGCCAACTCAGCGGTGGCCAAAGGCAAATTCTTTTAGTCGGAAGGGCTTTAGTGGGTAATCCCAAACTTCTTTTAATCGATGAACCAACTCAAGGGCTGGCCGCCATTGTTATTAACGAAATTGAAAAAATATTGAGCAACCTAAAAGCCCAAGTTTCCGCCACCATAGTTGAGCAAAATTTAGCCATGGTCAATCGGTTAGGTGACCGGGTGTACATTTTAAAAGAAGGGAAAATAGCGCGCGAAATAAATAACAAAGCCGAATTTGCCAACACCCAAGCCTTGGAAGAGTATCTCTAAAATCGGCGCAAATAAGAGGGATGAACATATGGAAGCAAATCAGCTCAAAAAAATATCAACAGAACTGACAATTTCTGAGAGTAAAAATAGAGAATGGTTAACCTTCTTTATTATTATGTCCGTCTTTCTTATCTTAGCCCCCATCCTGTCTGTTCACCGTATAACTGATTTCATGATCTTTTGTATCTTTGCCCTCTCCTTTGACCTCCTTTACGGGTACATGGGGAGGCTTTCTTTTGGTCATTTGCTTTATTTAGGAACCGGCGCATACTGTGCTGGTCTTTTTTTAAAATATATTAACCCCCATCCATTGTTGGCTATTTTAATTGGCATAGCTACCGCCACTGTTTTGGCCATGATCTTGGGCTTCGTCATTGTGCGCACAACCGGAGCCTGCTTTGCCTTAATGAATTTAGCCTTCAATCATATAGGTTTCTTTTTGGTTCTTTCACCTTTACGAACAATAACCAATGGTGAAGACGGCTTCGGTATAAGCACTGTCCCCGAAAGTTTCCTTGATTTTGGCAGCCGACCGATTATGTTCGCTTTCACCCTTTTTTGCTTGTTGTTAGTCTTCTATTTATTGCGTAAATTAACTTCTGCTCCCTACGGTGTGCTCATCCGCTCCATTAAAGAAGATGAGAACCGTGTGCGTTTTCTTGGCTACAACACCTTTATATACAAATGGATAACTTTTGTTATCGCCGCGGCCATAGCGGGTCTGGCTGGTACACTTACTGCTCTTAATTATAATTTTGTCAACCCCAACGTAATGGATGTCCATAGCAATGTGGGTGTAGTTTTTGCCTGTCTTATTGGCGGCGCCGGCAATTTATATGGGGCCTTGGCTGGCGGTATCATTTATATGATTATTAGCAATTTCTTGCCCATTTATATCCAAAGATGGGAAATGTTCTTAGGGATATCTCTCTTAATTATAACTTTCCGCTTTCGTAAAGGAGTCTGGGGTTATATCCAAAGTCAATTTGTCTTCCTTAATAAAAAGAAAATGGTTATTAGCCCAGTTCCAGGGGAGGGTAGCAAATGACTTATACGCTCATTTATGGACTTACTATCGGGGCTATTCTTTACTTTATCTCTATAGGCTTATCCTTAACTTTTGGGACCATGAGAGTAATCAATTTTGCCCATACTTTGACTTATACCATTGGGGTTTATGCTTTGATTACTCTTTTAGCCGCCCTTAGGGGTTATTTCACTGCCGCTGCTCTCTTGGCCATATTAGTGGTCGTGCCTATAAGCTACATTATCGAGCGCTTTGTAATTAGAAGGTTATACGGAGAATCGCTCGATTATACTTTCATTGCCACTTTTGCTATTTCGCTAATAGGAGTGGACACTATTAAATGGATCTGGGGCGTTAATCCATATCCCTTAAGTGACCCTATCGGAAAATATATAACCTTTTTAGACATGTCTTTCCCAGTTTATCGCGTAATAATTTTCTCCATTGCCATTCTTCTCTTCCTGGCTTTGAATATTTTCTTTAAAAGATCAATCGTCGGCAAAATTGTGGTGGCGGCTTTAGAAGACAAAGATGGAGTTAGATGCTTAGGGGTTAATGTGGATAAATATTTTTCCTTCGTCTTTATTCTGGGAAGTGCTCTGGCTGCTTTGGGAGGTGTATTATATGCGCCCATCAGCTCCGTCCATCCTTATATGGGCCTTTCTATTCTACTGCTCAGTTTCGCCGTAATTATTGTGGGTGGTATGGGCAACCTCAAAGGAACTTTCTATTCTGCTTTTGCTTTGGGGATGGTCATGGCCATTACGGCTAGATACTGGTCGCAAGGGGCAGAGACCATGGTTTTTATCGTGATGGCCATTACGCTAATTTTTAGGCCTATAGATGTTTAATAAAGAAGCGCGGAATAATTTTCCATAAAGGCAAAAAATTAAATCAATTTGCCTTTTTTAAAAGGGGAAAGGAGGAATGATTCATGAAAGGAATTTGGAACAAAGTTTTGAAAGTGGATTTGAGCAACAAAACCTGTCAGGTAGAGAAGCTGCCGGACAAAGTTTATGAGTATTTCTTAGGAGGGGCCGGATTAGCTGCCTATTACCTTTGGAAAGAAAGTCCCCGCGGAACTACGCCTTTTGACCCAGCTAATCGTCTTACCTTAGGTGCAGGTACTCTAAATGGAGTTAGACAAACAGGGGCGGGGAAGTGGTCAGCGGGTGGCATCTCCCCTTCCATGAATATTAACGCGGATTCGGCTGCTACGGCCAGTTTTGGTATCGAGCTAAAGCAAGCTGGATATGATGCTATCGTCATTTATGGGCGTGCCGAGAAACCAGTATATTTGGTAGTTGATGATGACAAAGCGGTCCTGAAAGATGCCAGCCATCTTTGGGGAAAAGATGCTTATGAAGTAGAAGATGCCATTCGGGCCGCCGAAGGCGAAAACTTTGAGATTGTCTCGATTGGCCAGGCTGCCGAAAGACTTGTTCGCTTTGCCAATATCCAAACCCGCAAGAAATCTTACTGTGGCCGCTGTGGATTGGGAGCAATCATGGGTTCGAAGCTTATTAAAGGAGTTGCCGTCCGAGGTACTCAAGAAGTCAGCTATCATGATCCTAAAGAATTAGATCGTCTAAATAAAGAAATCAATCAACGCGTTTTGACCCTTGACTCCCAGATGTCTGAATGGTTGCAGATAAAACGCGTAGGTACAGCCATGGCCACGGAGCTCTTCGCTCCCCAGGGCAATTTGCCGATTAGCAATTATCGCCTGGCCGATTGGCCTGAAGGAGTGAAGGCTTGGCATGCTTCTAATTATGCTAAAGAACTTAATGCTAAACCATGGCCTTGCAAATATTGTGTAATTCAGTGCCATAATTACTGCGAAGTAACCGAAGGGCCATATCAATTTAAAGGCAAAGGACCAGAGTACGAATCTTTTGCCATGATGGGCTTCAATACCATGTGTGCGGATGTAAAGGCCGTGGCCTATGCTTGTGAGCTCGCCGATAAATACTCGATGGATACCATTTCTTTAGGGGTCATCATTGCCTTTGCCATGGAATGCTACGAAAAAGGAGTCATCACTAAAGAAGATACTTATGGTCTTGATTTGACCTGGGGCAATGCGGAAGCGATCGTGGAATTAACTAAGAAGATTGGTTTACGAGAAGGTGGTCTAGCCTATCTCTTAGGGGAAGGCTGTCAATATGCTGCCCAGAAGCTTGGCGGCGGATCTGAGAATTGGGCCGTAGCTATGAAAGGCCAGGAAATTGCGGCGCATAACTGGCGAGCCCAATATATCTCCGCTTTAAATTATTGCACAGGCTGCGCTTCTGGTCCAAACCATGAGCGAGGCAATTCTCAGCATATTTGGGTTGGCCATATCCGCCTGCCCGAATGGGGGATTAGTGAGGTAAAGAATGAAGAGCGATGGTCCTGGGAAAATGCTGCTGATCGCAATGCTAAATTCCATGATTACTGCAATATCATCAATTCTGCAGGACACTGCAAATTCCAGGAATTCCGCGGCTATACTCTAACTGACCTAACTAACACGCTTAATGCAGCTTGTGGATTAGGTTGGAGCCTGGAAGATCTGCGCAAATGTGGAGAGCGCATTACCACTTTACAGAAAATGCTCAATATTCGCTATGGCTGGAAGAAAGAACACGACTTCCAATACCCGAAACGTTTCATGGAACCAGTTACCGAAGGCCCGGCAGCCGGCAAAATACCCATCGGACTTGAAGAAGCTATTCTGGAGTATTATGCTGTTCGAGGCTGGGATCCAGATGGGCAGCCAACCAAAGAGCTGATCAAACGTTTGGGTATGGAAGAATTCGCTGCTAAAATATAATAATAAAAAGGGGCTGGCTATTACTCAGCCCCTTTTTAAATTCTTACATCGATACATCGTTTTATTTAAATATAATTGATAAAATATATAGAGGAGGTCACCATGAGAATTCCCGCATCCAAAACTGCTATCGTTTTAATAGAACCGCAAAACGATTTTCTTAAGCCTGGCGGAACTATGTATCAATATATAAAAGAACAATTGGCTAAAAGAAATGTGATAGCCAATTTGCAGAACCTACTCACCAAAGCTCGCCAAAAAGGAATAAAAATTTTCTACGTACCTTTTCATCCTTTTGAAAAAGGATTTCCAGAGCTTAAAAAGGGGGGACCAGCTTGCGCTGGACTGAGAGGGTTAGAAATGAAAATGAAGGCTGATTGGGGGACAGGAGCTTGGTTAAAAGGAACCCCAGGCCCGGAAATAATCGAAGAACTCACCCCCCAAAAAGGAGATATTATCGTCGAAGGGAAAAAGACCCTCGACGCTTTTCATTCTACGGCCCTTGATTACTTACTGCGAGCCAATGAAATAGAATATGTTGCCTTTGCTGGTTTTCATACTAACTGGTGTGTGGAATCCAGTGCCCGCTCGGCTTACGATAAAGGCTACCGCGTAATTGTTTTGGCTGATTGTACAGGCACAGATACTGAAGAAGAACAAAAATATGCGGAAACTTATATCTTCCCCAAAATCGGGCAGGTAATGAATGCCAATACTTTTTTAAGGGCGGTAAAGTAATGATCAAAGGAATAGGACATATCGGCATAGCAGTTAAAAATATTGAAGAAACTCTTAGAGCTTTTACGCAAGCACTTAATCTTCCCTTTCCTCTTATAAAAGATATTCCAGAAAGAAAAATGAAAGTGGCTGTAGTAAATTTAGGAGGCGTAGGATTGGAATTTATTCAAGATGACAGTAATGATGGGGAATTTGCTACCTTAGTCAAGGAAAGGGGAAATAGTATTCACCATTTCTGCCTGCTCACTGACGAAATTGAATCTGATATTGAATTCCTCAAGAATCGAGGAGTGGAAATGGCTGATGAAAAGCCCAAGATCGGGGTAAGAGGGAAGCGCATTGCTTTTGCTAAGAAGAATTTATTGGGAGGAATTGCTTTAGAACTCTCTGAACCCTAAATTATTTATAGATTTTTTCATCCTTTTTAATAAAAGAGGTGGAAAGATTATGAGAATAGTAATCAACTCTCAAAATAAGGATTTTAAACCCGGAATAACACTATCTCAGGTCTTTAATATAATTAAAGAAAATAAAAAAGATGACCCAGTAATTAAATTTCTTAAGGATAAAACCGGTCTTGATCATATCACTTTAATGCTCAACGGACGAATAGTTAGCCCTGAAGAATATGATTCGGTTGAGCTAAAAGAAGGGGACGAAATATATTGGGTTGTACCCCATGCTGGAGGATGATCTTTAATTTTTTAAAGAAATCAGAAATTTTACCGATATATTTTGTGCATTTTAAAAAATTTTTATTAATTTTGAATTATCTAAAATTTTTTGTTGACAAATTTATTATATTAATTTAATCTGTAGAAAAATAAATTTGGATTTGGTTATAAATTCAATTTTGACTTTAAATCCTCAGGAGATTCCCAATGAGGACTTCTGATATACTAAAAAAATTAAATATCCCCAGGCATAAACTATATTATTTAGAACAAAAAGGGTATATAAAGCCCAAGCGAATTCCCATGGGTGAACTCGAGACCAGAGAATATAGTGAAGAAGACTTTAAAAAATTAGAATTAATTTGGAAATATTTGCAAAGTGGCTTTAAATACAAAATAGCCTACCAAAAAGCGATGGAAGAATTACAAAGTCCAAAGCTTGAATTAGAGGGGGAAACATGAGTGTATCTGGCAGTACTGAGCTCCCTTGGGAGCCTTCAAGAAGTAGGAACGAATACCAAAATTATGTGGAAGTTGAAGAGGAAAACCAATTAAATCCTTGGAAAGACGCATCTCCTGCTGAATGGGAAGACTGGCGATGGCAGCTTAAGAATCGCATTACCAGGGCTGATCAATTAAAATTAATTTTAAATTTAAGTCCTGAAGAAGTCTCCGCTATTGAAGCTTCCAAAGGAAGATTAGCTACAGCCATTACCCCTTATTTTGTTAAATTAATGGATCGGAATGATCCCAACTGCCCCATCCGCCGGCAAGCTATTCCTACCTTAGAAGAATTTCATGTTTCCCCTCATGATCTCTTAGATCCCTGTGCCGAAGATGAAAATTCTCCTGTTCATGGTTTAGTCCACCGTTATCCAGATCGGGTTCTCCTTTTAGTTACTGATAAATGTGCTGTCTATTGTCGCTATTGCACCCGACGGCGTTTGGTAGGATCAAGTGAAAAGTGTATAACTGAGGATGAGTTGAATGAAGCTATTGCTTACATCCAAGCTACCAAAAAAGTTCGGGATGTGTTGATTTCAGGGGGTGATCCACTCCTCTTAGAAGATGACCGGTTAGAAAGTATCATTGCTCGCGTCTACAAAATACCCCATGTAGAAATAATCCGCATCGGCACGCGCGCTCCGGTAACCTTACCGCAAAGAATAACTCCGACGCTTACTTCTATGCTCAAGAAATATCATCCTCTGTGGATGAGCATCCATTTCACTCATCCCAAAGAAATCACCAAAGAAGTAAAGCGAGCCTGTGCTCTTTTAGCTGACGCTGGAATTCCTTTAGGAAGCCAGACTGTTCTTTTGCGCAAAATAAATGACCGGCCGGCCATTATGAAAAAGTTAATGCATGAGCTTCTTAAAATCCGCGTGCGTCCTTATTATATTTATCAATGCGATTTGGCCATGGGGACGGAACATTTTCGCACGCCTATTGCCGTAGGGATCAATATCATTGAAAAGCTGCGGGGTCATACTACGGGATATGCTGTGCCCAGTTTTGTCATCGATGCTCCTGGTGGCGGAGGAAAGATACCGGTTGGGCCCACTTACCTAATTTCCCAAGATAAAGGCAAAGTGGTTTTGCGCAATTATCAGGGGAAAGTTTTCGAATACCAAGAACCTGAATATTAATCCTCCCTCAGCTAAACCTTCCTACCCCTTAAGGCCTTCTTTTTTAAAGAAGGCCTTATTCATTTGGGCTGTTTATCCTGCAAGGCCAGGTGAATTACTTCATCCATGCGTTGCACGAAATGAAATTTAATTTCTTTTTTAATCTCCTCGGGTATATCTTCCAAATCTTTTTCATTCTTCTTAGGCAAAATTACGGTGGTAATACCCGCCCGTTTTGCGGCTAAGACTTTTTCCTTAATTCCGCCGACGGGGAGAACTAATCCCCGAAGAGTAATTTCTCCAGTCATGGCTACATCGCTACGCACCGGCCTGCCGGTGAGTAAAGAAGTCAAAGCCGTGAAGATGGTTATACCCGCTGATGGCCCATCCTTAGGTATAGCGCCGGCCGGAACATGAATGTGAATATCGCTATTATCAAAAAAATTTTCGGGAATATTTAATTCTCTGGCCTTGGCCCTAATATAACTAAGCGCGGCCTGGGCTGATTCTTTCATTACCTCCCCTAATTGTCCAGTCAAGGTAAAGCCTTTTTTCCCTTTCATGCGGGTCGCTTCAATGAACAGAATATCTCCTCCAGTGGGCGTCCAAGCTAAGCCAATGGCCACTCCGGGGTCCGCAGTCCGTTCAGCTATTTCGGAGAAAAATTTAATTGGCCCCAAGTAAGTGGCCACTTTCTCTTCATCAATTATGCTCAGTTCTTGCTGGCCCTCAGCTACTTTGCGGGCTACTCCGCGGCAGATAGTGGCAATTTCTCTTTCTAAATTACGGACTCCTGCCTCCCGAGTATATTCTAAGATAATGCGCCGCAGGGCCTTTTCGGTAAACTGAATATGTTTTTCCGTTAAACCATGAGCCTCTATTTGTTTGGGCACGAGATAATTTTGCGCAATTTTTAGTTTTTCTTCTTCGGTGTAGCCAGGAAGATCCAAAACCTCCATGCGATCTTGTAAAGGAGCCGGAATGGGGTCCAAAATATTCGCTGTGGTTATAAACATTACTTTGCTCAGGTCAAAAGGCACATCTAAATAGTGATCAGAAAAAGCATAATTTTGTTCGGGGTCCAAGACTTCTAACAGCGCCGCGGAAGGATCGCCGCGAAAGTCCATTCCTATTTTATCAATTTCGTCGAGCATAAAAACCGGGTTGTTGGACCCAGCTTTGCGGATACCTTGAATAATCCGTCCTGGCAAAGCGCCCACATAGGTGCGGCGGTGTCCTCTTATTTCTGCTTCATCTCTTACTCCGCCTAAAGACATGCGCACAAATTTTCGCCCTAAGGCGCGGGCAATAGACTTACCTACCGAAGTCTTACCTGTACCCGGCGGACCGACAAAGCAGAGGATAGGTCCTTTCATATCCGCTTTAAGCTTACGTACGGAAAGGTACTCTAAGATGCGTTTCTTAACTTTTTCTAAATTATAATGGTCTTCATTGAGCACCTTTTCGGCTTGAGCAATGTCTAAATTGTCCGTGGTGGAAACAGCCCAGGGAAGTTCAATAAGCCATTCCAGGTAAGTGCGCGAAACGGTATACTCCGCAGCGGCCGGTGGCATCTTCGCTAAACGGTCCAATTCCCTTTCGGCTTCTTTCATAGCTTCTGGAGGAAGTTTGGCTTCTTGTAAGCGCCGCCGCAGTTCTTCAATCTCTATTTGCCTTTCATCTCTTTCTCCCAGCTCTTTTTGAATGGCCTTAAGCTGTTCCCGCAAAAAATATTCCCGTTGGGATTTATCTATGCCCTCGCGCACCTGACTTTGAATCTTGGAGCTCAGCTCTAAAACACTCAATTCTTTGTTGAGCAGCACGTTTACCTTCTCTAACCTTTCTTTGACATTAAGCGTCTCCAAGATGGCTTGCTTATCGGCTAGCGAAATGTTTAAAGTAGAAGCTACCAAATCAGCTAAAGCGCTGGCATCATCCAAGTTCATAGCCATAATAGCCAGTTCCGCAGGTAGATGAGGCGAAAGCTCTACTACTTTTTGAAAAACACCTTTTATGCTCACCAAGAGCGCTGGCAAATCAGGAGTCTCTTCAATTTGGTCAAGCAAAGGAACGCATTTAGCGCGTAGATATGGGTCTTGTTGAGTAATCTCGGTAATCCTTATGCGGGCCATGCCTTGGATGAGTAAACGGAGGCTATTATCAGGCATCTTAATCATCTTCAAAATATACGCTGCACACCCCACCGAAAATAAATCTTCAGGCTTGACCTCACCAGCCTCTTTGCTTTTCAAAGCGACCACGCCAATAATTTTATTGGCCAAAAGGGCGGCATCAATGAGTTTGATAATGGGCTCCTGGGTAACTATGAGAGGGAGAACCATTTTCGGATAAAGCACAGCTTCCCTGATAGGGATAATAGGCAATTCTTCGGGGATATCTATACTCTTCGCCCCTTCTCCTTTCCCCGACAATTCACTTTCTCCAGAACCTCCGATGACTACTTTTGCTTCGTCCGCCAGCATAAAAGAATCTATGGTCATGAAAGCTTCACCTCCACTGTTTTAGAAACAGATTCTGACCTTTTGGGCACCGTGATTACTAAAAAACCGTCGCGATAGCTGGCCTTTATTTCTTCGGCCTTAACCTGGAAAGGAATGCGCAGGGTGCGCTCAAAATATCCGTAATCTATTTCCATTTGATGCAGCCTGGTTTTAGGAGAAGGAGCAAATTCCGTGCGGGTTCCTGAAATAGAAAGTAGACCCTCCTGGACAAAAACCTGAAAATCCTCTTTTTTCATACCCGCAATTTCCATAATTACCATCAGGCTTTCTTCTGTTTCATAAACGTCCATGGGCGGATGAAAAGCTCGCTCGGGTTGATAAGCCAAGGGGCGGAAGTCTCTGAAAAATTCTCCTACCAGCTGATGAACTTTTTCTCTCATCTGTTCGAATTCATCTTTGGCCATGGTGGTTTCCCTCCCTGAAAAATTTCTGCCTTACTCGATCCATAGATTTATTTAAGAATATTTATATCTGGCTCCACAGAATTTACCAATTAACTTTAATATTTTTAACACATTCTCTTTAATTGCACAACAGCTTGATATTTTTCTTCTTGCTTGTTAACATTTTAATTATGAAAAATATCCTCCTTTCTGGCCTAATTAAGCCTTTAACCATTTTTTCTATTTGCCTGCTTACCTTGAGCATCAGTTGTGCTACTTCCCAACCCCTGTCCAGACAAAAAGCTAAAGCAATTGAATTGGAACGTAAAGGAAGGGAATATTTTGAACAGGGAAATAATGCGCGTGCTTTGCGCTATTTTACGCAAGCCCTCCAGGTATATGAATCCATAGACCATCGGGAAGGCGTAGCTTTAAGCCTCCATAATTTAGGTATTATTTACCACACCATGGATGAGTATTCAGCGGCCCTTAATTTTTTCGAACGTGCCCTGGCTATCAACCTGGAAATTGGCAATGAAGATGGCCAATCATTAAACCTTAACCAAATTGGCGCCGTACTTATCTCTTTGCATAGGCCCAAAGAAGCTCTGGAATTTATTAACCGTTCCTGGGCTATGGCCCAAAGAAAAGGTGATCTGCGGGGGCAAGCAGAGTGTTTAAATAACTTGGGTTTAGCCTATCGAGCCTTGGGCGAAGATGAAAAGGCCCTTAATTGTTTTTTGCAGGCGCAAAAATTACATGAAAAAACTGGAAATCTTTTGGGGCTGGCCGCTACTCTAAATAATCTGGGTAAACTCTACCAGGCCCGCCAAGACTGGAATAAAGCGCGGAAATCATTCCAGGCTGCTTTGGAAATTGACCAGCAATTAGAAAATTCCTTGGGTATTTCTACAGATTTGACTCATCTGGGTAGACTGCATGAAAAAATGGGTGAACCAGAAAAGGCTTTAAATTACCATCTACGGGCTTGGCGAATAAATGAATATTTAGGGCGCAAAGATCGGGTTTTAAAAGACTTGTCCCTAATTACCAACCTATACGACGCTCTGGGGAAGTCCACAGAGGCCGAAAAATTCCGCGAGAAAGCTAAAAAATTAACTTCTACTCCGCCGTAAATTGGCTATGGCCAAATTCCAAATTTTTTCAGAATTTAAACCTCAAGGTGACCAGCCACAAGCCATAAAAAAATTGGTCCAGGGGATAGAGCGAGGCTTAACTCACCAAGTTCTTTTGGGGGTTACGGGCTCCGGAAAAACCTTCACGATGGCTAATGTGATTGCCCGCGTTCAAAAGCCCACTTTAGTCATTGCTCCCAATAAAACCTTAGCCGCCCAACTCTTTCAGGAATTTCGCCAGCTCTTTCCCGAGAATGCGGTGGAATATTTCGTAAGCTATTATGATTATTACCAACCAGAAGCATACGTTCCAGCTACGGATACATATATCGAGAAAGACGCTTCCATAAATGACTTAATAGATCAGATGCGCCATTCTGCTACCCATTCTGTACTTACCCGCCGAGATGTGATTGTGGTAGCTTCCGTCTCCTGTATCTATGGCTTAGGTTCGCCAGAGACTTATCAAGGGATGATTGTTTTGATGGAAGACCAAAAGGAATTTTCGCGGGATGACCTCCTCTCCCGCCTAGTAGAAATTCAGTATCAGCGCAATGACTATGATTTTCATCGGGGGACTTTTCGGCTTAGAGGCGATGTGTTGGAAATATTTCCAGCTTACGAAGAAGACAAAGCCATCCGCATAGAATTTTTTGGTGATTTAGTAGAATCTATTTCCGAGATTGACCCTTTGCGGGGCCGAACCATCCGCAAACTTAAACATGTCCACATATTCCCCAACAGCCATTATGTTACCCCTCAGGATCGTTTGCGCCAAGCCATTCAGTCTATTCGCCAGGAGCTGGCTGAACGTTTAGCTGAATTGCGCTCGCAGGGTAAGCTCCTGGAAGCTCAACGTTTGGAACAGCGGACTAACTTTGATTTGGAGATGCTCGCGGAGATGGGCTACTGTACGGGTATTGAAAATTATTCTCGTCATCTCGACGGTCGCCAACCTGGCCAACCCCCTTACACTCTCCTGGATTACTTTCCCGATGATGCTTTAATTTTTATCGACGAAAGCCATATAACTGTCCCCCAGCTCCAAGGGATGTATTGGGGAGACCGTACCCGCAAAGAGACTTTAGTGGAGTATGGGTTCCGTCTGCCTTCAGCTTTAGATAATCGTCCCCTTTCTTTCGCGGAATTTGAGGCGCGGGTTCCGCAAGTAATATACGTCTCGGCCACCCCTGGACCTTATGAGTTGGAAAAGGCCCAGGGACGAGTTGTAGAACAAATTATTCGGCCTACCGGCTTAGTAGATCCTCAAGTGGAAGTGCGCCCCGCTCGTTATCAGGTAGACGATCTTTTGGAGGAGATTAGGAAACGGGCCATTAAGGGCGAACGCGTTTTGGTGACAACCCTAACCAAGCGCATGGCTGAAGATCTAACTAATTACTATAGTGACCTGGGGGTAAAAGTAAAATATCTCCATTCCGATATTCAAACTTTAGAAAGAACGGAAATTATTCGCGACTTACGTTTGGGCAAATTTGATGTACTTATTGGCATAAACCTATTACGAGAAGGTTTAGACTTGCCTGAAGTTTCTTTGGTGGCCATTATGGACGCCGATAAAGAAGGTTTTCTACGTTCCGAAACTTCTTTAATCCAAACCTTTGGGCGTACGGCTCGCCATGTTTCGGGCAAAGTAATTCTTTATGCCGATCAAGTTACGGAATCCATGCGGCGGGCCATAAAAGAAACAGAACGGCGGCGCCGGATCCAGGAAGCTTATAACCGGAAACATAAGATCACCCCAGAAACAATAAAGAAATCAATTCCCGAGGTTCTCGCTTCTATTTATGAAGCCGACTACGTAACTGTTCCCTTAGCTGCTGAAGAACCTGAAGAATACATATCCCTGCTGGAAATACCCAAATTAATTGCCCGTCTGAAAAAAGAGATGCGTGAGGCAGCCTCGCGCTTGGACTTTGAAAGAGCGGCAAGTTTACGGGATCGGATTAAAGCCTTGGAAGCGAAAGAATTGGCTTATCGGGGAGTAGAATAGATGATCGAGGAACAGATTCAAAACTTGCCTCCTTCCCCGGGTGTGTATCTGATGAAAGACCACGCAGGAAATGTTCTCTATGTGGGCAAAGCCAAAAATCTGCGCCAGCGCGTAAAGACTTATTTCAGTAGCTCTGCTGATGCTCGCTATTCTTTGCGTTTCCTTTTGCCCAAAATTCAGCAAGTAGAAACTATCATTACGGATACAGAAAAAGAGGCTTTGCTCTTAGAAAATAATCTCATTAAAAAATATAAGCCTCGGTATAATATTATTTTTAAAGACGACAAGACTTATTTCAGCCTTAAATTTAACCTCCAAGAAGACTTCCCGCGCCTCACTTTGGTGCGTAAAATAAAACAGGATGGGGCCAGCTATTTTGGGCCTTTTGCTTCCAGCGCCGCCGTAAAGGAGACTATTCGGCTCATGCACCAGCTCTTCCCTTTGCGCTCTTGCCGGGAGACTGAGTTCCGCCACCGCTCACGCCCCTGTTTAAATTTCCAAATCAAAAAATGTTTAGGGCCTTGTTGTGGCCTTATCAGCAAAGAGAAATATAAGGAGTTGGCTGAGGAGGCTCTTCTTTTTCTGGAAGGCAAGAATGACCAATTAATAAAAATTTTACGCCAAAAAATGTCCCAGGCGGCTGAGGAACTCCGCTTTGAAGAAGCCGCGCGCCTTCGCGACCAAATCCAGGCCGTGGAAAAGACATTAGAAAAACAGAAAACCTCTTTCACCGTGCCCACGGACCAAGATGTTTTTGCTTTTTATCGCCAAGGAAACCTTTGGGAATTTCAAATTCTCTTTTTCCGGCGCGGATTATTAATCGGCCACAAATCCTTCTCCTTCTCCCAGTTAAACCTTCCTGAAGAAGAAGCCCTCTCGGCTTTTATCCAGCAATATTATGCCTCGGCAACTTCGCTGCCGCAAGAAGTTCTTCTCCCCTCGCCAATAGAAAATGAGCAGCTCCTCACCGAATGGCTTTCGGAAAAAAAAGGAAAGCCGGTTAAAATCATTGTCCCGCGGAAGGGCCCTAAAAAGGAACTCGTGAAACTGGCCCTTAAAAATGCCCAAAATAACTTTCAAAAAAGGGTAGGGGAAAAGGCCAATTTGGAATTAATTCTGCAAGAACTGCAAGAAAAATTACGATTACCCAAACTACCTCGGCGCATAGAATGCTTCGATATCTCCAACCTTCTGGGCACTTTGGCTGTGGGCTCTATGGTAACCTTTTGCGATGGTCAACCTGATCATGCCAGATACCGCCACTTTAAAGTCCATGCTCCTGCTCTTCCGGATGATTACGCTATGATGTATGAAATTTTGCAAAGGCGGTATAGTAAAATATCTGGCCCAGAAGATAAACCTGATCTGCTTATTATAGATGGAGGCAAAGGCCATTTAAACGTGGCTTTAGCTGTACTCCAAGAACTCCATCTCTCAGATATCTCCGCCATTGCCTTAGCCAAGGACAAAGATGCTGACTCTCGGCAGAGGAAAGAAAAGAGGACCGATAAAATTTACCTGCCTAATGTAAAAGACCCTCTTCTCCTTCCCGCTCATTCTGCTATTTTGCATTACCTGCAAAAAATTCGGGACGAAGCTCATCGGTTTGCCATTAATTATCACCAAAAATTACGGGGGAAAAAAGGCCTCGAGACTATCCTCGATGAAATTCCTGGAATTGGGGAAATAAAAAAGAAAGTTCTTCTGAAAGTTTTTGGAAGTTTGCCAAAAATTCGGGAAGCTACTATAGAAAGTTTAACTCAAATTAAACCATTAACGCTTGCCGATGCCCAAAGAATTTTTGCTTTTTTCCATCCTGCCTTAAATGAACGTTCACCTTTACCTTGCCTCTCCTCTTTAAATTCTTTTAAGTCACAGCTCAATCCCTGACCCGCCATCCTCCCTTTTTTAAAGGGAGGTTAGGAGGGATTATGTTTCACCGCCGAGCGCGCCGAGGACGCAAAGAAGTTTTTAGTTATAAGCCACAGAGGACTCAAAGCAAACAGAGATGAATTATTTGCCCAAAAGATTAAAAAAATAAAAGAGAATGTAAATCCAATTTTCCATTATTCCAACAATCCAATTTTTTAATATTCCATTATTCCATATTTTCTTTACCATTTTTATAATAATTTTATTCATTTCTATCTCTGGGCGCTCGACGAGCTATGGGAGAGGCATGCTTTTTCTTAATAAAATTATTAATGGGAGCATAAAATAAACGACATCTTAAGGCGTGGTTCGGCAAGCCCCAAGGGCTTCCCCTACGAGAAATTAAAAAAACCTAAAACGTAGGGCAAGGGCTTGTCCCTTGCCGCATTTGGTTTTATTTCTTATGTATAATTACGACCCAATTTCATTTGGGAAACTCGATAAAGCCAGACTACGGATTAAGATAAGAGTGATAACTGTAAATATTTAATTGCTCCGATTAATAAAAGGGTTTGCAAGTATGTAGTACAGCGAGATTAGAGAATAAAAACTGATCAATGGTCAGAGCAAGACCCTGACCATCTAATAGTTTTAATAATTCTCGCCAGCAGGAAACAGGCAGGAAGGGGAAAGCCTCTCTCCCGCCTGAAATAGGTACGCATTTCAAAAGTGCTTGACGGTCAAAAGAAAAGCTTATTGACACCATATTTCAATTTCATTAATATTTGGTGAAGAAGTAATTAAAAAAGAGCATTTAAAAAATTATTATTTAGGGCAGGGGGTGGCATATGCAGATGAAAAAAATATTGGCCGTAACAATTCTTGCTTTATTTTTCTTAACGTTAGGTAGTATCCATCACGCAGATATTAATGCCGCCGAAAAATTTCCGTCGCGGGAGATAGAAATAATGGTTCCCTGGGCGGCCGGAGGGGCTACTGATGTTGTTTTTAGGACTTTTGCGGCTGTAATTCCAAAATATTTAGGTGTACCTCTGCTAATCGTCAACAAACCTGGGGGCGCCGGAGTTCCAGGATATGCGGAATCCATGAAAAAGAAAAACGATGGTTATCATTTAATAGCCTGGGCCACTCCTTCTCTCACTAAGGTGCACATGAGCAAGACTCCATATGATCACAAAACATTTGACATGGTAATTATGGTGGCCCACAACCCTTGTTGGATTCTCGTGCCCAAAGATTCCCCTTATAATAACCTTAAAGATTTCATTAGCGCCGCCAAAACCAATCCCGGAAAGATAAGTATGGCCAATGCTGGGGCAGGCGGTGGCTATCACTTAGTGGCCTTGGCTTTTGAGAGCGACTTTGGGATTCAACTTACGCATGTCCCTTATAAAGGTGGCGGACCTTCGATTGTGGCCGCGGTAGCCAAACAAGTAGACTCGGTCATGTGCTCTCCTCCCGAAGGTTACCCTCAAGTTAAAGCTGGTGAATTGAAGGCCTTAGGAGTTTTTGCCCATAAAAGATTAAAAGATTTTCCTGATCTACCCACCGGGGAAGAACAGGGAGTGAAATTTTATATGGGCATGTGGCGAGGAATAGCCGTACCTAAGGGCACAGATAAAGCTATCATAAAAAAGCTGCACGACGCTTTCAAAGCCACTATGGACGACCATGAATTCCAGAAAATGGCCGAGAAAGCTGGCTTTATGTTAGAATACAAAAGTACGGAAGATTTTGAAAAATTCAATGAAGAACAAGATAAATACTATATGAACCTTATAAAATCTAAGAAACTGGGGGATCGTTATACAAATTAAACTAAAGAAGCTACCCCTAAGAATTATTTCGGCAAAAAATTAAAAGGTTCCGTTGAAAGACTGCTGTGGCTTAATTCAATGAGTCCAGATGAGTGGGCTACCTACGCTGGTTTTTCCCAATTCTGTGCCCACGGAATCCTTTTAAATATTTTTGGTGGTTAACCATATATGGGGAAGATGGACATTTATATCGGATTGGCCCTCATGACCTTGAGTGCTGTTTTTTTCGGGTTAACTTTTCAATTCCCCAAACAAACCTTGGCCATGCCCCTGACGCTTTTTCCAAGAATAATATGCATAGGTTTATTTATTATGGCCACAATACTTTTCTGGCAGGGCTGGAGAAAGCGCGCTTGGCAGTCGAAAATAGTTAAAGAATCTACTTTCCCTTGGGGGCGCTTTTTGGCCATGATAATTCTTGCTTTTTTTTATACGCGTGTTTTAGAACTGGCCAGTTACATTTTGGCCACGCCCTTCTTGATTGCCGGGTTAATGATTATTTTTTACGAAAAGAGATGGCTAAGGATTACCACGGTTTCGCTGGCCGCAACTTTTTTCATATATATTATATTCCGCATTTTCTTTAAAGTTCCTTTGCCTCGATTTGAGCTTTTTTAAACCTGAAAAATAAAAAATGGTTTCCTTCTGGGCAGGTTATTCGCAAATATTTAGTTGGTATACTTTCCCTTATCTATTTTTGGGAGTTGCCGGGGGAATTTTAGTCGGAGCTTTGCCTGGCTTAACCGCTTCTGTTGGCATAATTCTTCTCTTACCTCTCACTTATCAATTAGATCCAAGTACGGCTATGGTGATGCTTTGCGGAATGTTCTGCGGAGCGATATATGGTGGTTCTATCTCCGCCATTCTCATCTCCACTCCTGGCACTCCCTCAGCTGCCGCAACTGTATTAGATGGTTATCCCTTAGCCCTAAAAGGCCAGGCGGGAAAAGCTTTGGGAGTAGCCACCATTGCTTCGACAATAGGTGGTATCATTTCTACCTTCTGTCTAATCTTCATTTCTCCTCAGTTAGCCAAATTTGCCCTTAAATTTGGACCCGAAGAATATTTCGCTCTCATGGTCTTCGGCCTAACTATTATTGGTAGCGTTTCGGGAAAATCTTTAACTAAAGGAATTATTGCCGGTTTATTTGGCTTACTCATTGCCACCATAGGCTTAGACCCCGTTACTGGCTATGCTCGTTTCTCTTTCAACAATCCTAATCTCATGAGTGGATTCCCTCTTCTCCCTGTATTGATCGGTTTGTTTGCGATCTCGGAGATATTTATTCAACTCGAAAATATTAGCCAAGGCTCCTGGAAGGCAGTGGAACATAAACTTGGCCAATTCCTACCTACTCTCCAAGAGATGAAAAAATTATCCCCTATCATTATTCTCTCTTCCCTTTTAGGCACGCTCATAGGAGTAATCCCTGGCACTGGTGGAGCTATTGCGGCCTTTTTAGCCTATAATGAAGCTAAGAGATGGTCTAAAGATCCTGAATCATTTGGCACAGGGAATATAGCAGGCGTGGCTGCGCCGGAAGCCGCCAATAATGGGACCACGGGGGGAGCTATGGTCCCCCTTATTACTTTGGGCATACCCGGAGATGTGGTTACAGCAGTAATGCTGGGAGCTTTGATGCTCATCGGTATTCGCCCTGGACCTTTGATGTTCAAAGAACACCCGCAAGTGATAAATGCCATCTTCGCCGGCATGATGATGGCCAATGTGTTGATGCTTATTCTGGGATTAATAAGCATCAGATTTTTCCCTTATGTTTTAAAATTGCCAAACTCAATTCTTTTCCCTATCATTTTTGCCCTTTGCTTTTTAGGTTCTTTCTCTCTTAATAATAGCGTTTATGATATGGCTGTGGCCCTGGGCTTTGGAGTACTCGGCTATTTCGTGAGGAAGAATGGTTTTCCTGCTGTACCGATCGTATTAGGAATCATCTTAGGACCTATTGCTGAGGATGAACTTGGTCACGCTTTGCTATTATCCAAAGGCGATTGGCGCGTACTCTTTCAATCACCTTTAGCCCTCTTTTTCTATGGTTTGGCCACTTTTTCGGTAATTTTTTCTTTGAAAAGAATGAAGGGTTTGAGGGGCGGCTAAATCCATCTGAATCGCCATAAAACCCGAATCCGGCACGCCTATGTCGTCCCGCGCAGGCTGGAAATCCAGAAAAAAATCTCCATTGCTGAATTTCTGTCGAAAAGAGATGACCACCTGTTTTCGCTGGAATGACCTTCTTGGCTTAAGCTTAACCTATTAGAATAGCAGGTTAGCATTACAGCAATAGCACGCGTAGATAAATTGATCTATTTTCCCCCCTGCAGGAGGCCAACTATTTGGTGAGCGGGCAACGCTCCCGTGATCACTCTTCCGTCCATAAAGACTAAGGTAGGCGTACTGGTTATTCCCAAGGATTCAGCCAGTTTTATATTCTCATCAACTTCTTTATTATCGCAATCTATTTTAGGAATCTGTTTCCGGGCGAAGGCATCTTCTAACATCTTTAAAGATTTTTGACATAGAATACTCTTCGATTTCCAGTAAGCATCCTTATGAGCACGCAATGGAAAGAGAATGATAAAAAAAACAACATCCTTTCTTTCTTTAATGATCTTATCCATTTCCCGGTGAAGATGCCCACAGTAGGGACAATCTGGGTCTGTGAAAACCGCTACCCTTTGGTGAGCAGTTGGATTCCCCAGGATCAGGGGTGTTTTTAAAGGAATTTTTGAAAAATCTACTTTCCGGAGCGTGCTCATCTGTTCCAAGGTTTTATTCATCCCGGTTTTAATCTCGATGACTGGCCCAGGCAGAAAATACTTCTTAGCAAAATCTATATAAAATAATCCTTTCTTCCCCTGATTATCAATAGAAATTTCCCAAAGCCCTTTCACAGGGCTGAGGCGGATCTGCAAAATTTCCGTATAGGGAATTTTCATTTCTTTCAACATATTTCTTACTTCTTGATTGCTCAATGAATGGCATTTAAGGCAATCCCCCTCGCATCCGCTGGGGCTGAAAGCTAACAGAGGGAGATCAAGGATTAGAAATATTAAGCAGAATGAAAAACTAAATAAAAGAACAGGAATTTTTTTCATCCCTCACCTGAAAAAAAAGAGGAAAAAAGATACAACCTTTTGATAAGGGAATACTTTGCATTCATATAAACACAAAGCAAGTACAGGAATTACGAAAAAACTAATGATTAAGGTAATCAGCAGGTAGTAAATAAGCTTCTCCTTAGAAATAGAAAAGGGCATAACTAATTCTCCTGCCTACTGCTTACCCTCTTCCCCTTTTTTGAAAGATAAAGAGTAAATAATTGAAAATGGGGGAAAGCAATAGTTTTTAGCTTACTTTAAAATATAGATTAATATTTTTTAAGAAAATCAGCAACATTTAATTTTATTTTTTATTTTAATCTATTTCCATCTGCGTTCCTTGTTTCTCATTATGAATTCTGCCCCTTTTAAATAAGGCATTAAGTAATGGATTATTGTTGTAGGACAAGGGCTTAGCACTTGCCAAAATAAGCAAGCCCCAAAGGCCTGCCTTACTTAGACAAATAAAAATTTATAACCAAGACTCGGAGGGCAAGGGCTTGACCCTTGCCGAATTTGGCCAGCCATAAAGGCCTGCCCTACGAAATAAGAGGGACTAATTTTTCTCACTGTGTCATCTATCAATCGATAAGAATTATTGAGAGCGCTGAAAAACCGACTTTTCGGTCACTCCGCGAAAGCAGGAGTCCAGAAATACCTTGAAAATACTGGATTCTTAATTTAGCAGGATGAATTAATTATATCCCGAAGTACTTTTTCAGGTACCTCTTATTCTAAACTTGACAAAAAAAATCTTTATGGATTATTTAAGATTAAGTCTTCAAAAGTTCATTAATAGAAAGGAATAAAGTGGCCTCGTTAATTTTAAAGCAATTGGCGCCTATCTTTTATCCAAAATCTTTAGCCATCATTGGTGCCTCTAATGATCCAACCAAGTTCGGCAACATTATCCTTAGCGCCCTTTTGGAAATTGGCTTTGCGGGAAAAATTTATCCTGTAAATCCAGAAGGTCGAGAAATAAACGGCTTAAAGGTTTTCCCTTCCCTAAAAGATATTCCGGATGAGGTCGATTTGGCGATCATCACTATCCCTGCTCCTTTGGTCCTTAATAGCCTTAAAGAATGTATCCAAAAAGGCGTGAAAGGCGTCGAAATATTAACTTCTGGGTTCAAAGAGACGGGTACCCCTGAAGGTAAAAGAATGGAAGAAGAAATAGCTCGCCTGGCTTGCCAAGGACTGCGCATCTTAGGTCCTAACTGTTTTGGAATTTACTGCCCGGAGAGTGGCTTGACTATCCTTCCCGGGCAAAATTTTTTAAGGGAAAGCGGGCCGGTCGGATTCCTTTCCCAAAGCGGAGGGCTTTGCGCAGATTTTGGCCAGATCGCCAAAGGCTTAGGTATCCGCTTCAGCAAAATGGTTAGTTATGGAAATGGCTGTGATGTGGCAGCCTGTGATCTTTTAGAATATTTTTTTGCTGATCCCCAAACAAAAATTATTGGCGGATATATAGAAGGAATCGATGACGGGACCAGGTTTTTGCAAATTCTCAAAGAAAATAAAGGAAATAAACCAGTAATCCTTTGGAAAGCTGGGCTAACCGCTTCGGGAAGTCGGGCCATAATAAGCCACACAGGATCGCTCAGTGGATCAGAAAAAGTGTGGGCAGCCGCTTTGAAACAAGCTGGCGTGGTCCAAGTGGAAAGCGCCGAGGAACTGATTGACACCATCTATGCCTTTCTTTACCTTCCTCCGGAGACTGGTCCCCGCGTGGCGGTTATGGGTGGCGGGGGAGCAATTAGTGTAGCTGCTTCGGACACCTTGGAACGATTAGGTTTAGCTATTCCCCCTTTTTCTCCTGAAATCTTTCAAAAACTGAAAGCCTCATTTCCTCCAGTAGGCAATAGTCTGCGCAATCCTGTAGATTTAGGCAATCCTATGATTCCTCCTTCTATGCTTAAAATTGCCATGGAAGCTGCTGGCCAAGACGAAAAAATTGATACTTTGATTGTAATTCAAATTCTATTTTATATACTCTTTCAGGTGCGCCACCGCTTAAAGATGGATGACCGACCTTTACGGCAGTTTAGCTTTCAACCTGAGCTCCTTAAAGCCTGCCATGAAATCAAGACCAAATATAAAAAGCCAATTATCCTCGTGCTACCGGATATTACCACCGATGCTGCTATGATTGATCTGGAAGTGGAGTGGCGGCGGGAAAGAGATATTTATCAGCAGGCTGGCTTCCCCGTATTCAAAACTCTTGACCGAGCAGCCCGCGCTTTGCGCAACTTCATTTCCTACCAAAAAATTAAAACTACGAGAGGCATATAATAATTTTCGCGTGTATAGTCATTGCTGCGCAAGCAGGAATCGAGAATTTCCAAAATTTGAATAAAAAACATCAAGTCGGGAATAAGCATTAGGAAGAGACGAGGCAAGTTCCAAAGGTTTGTCCTTCAAATTGGGGAAGAGTTTTTAGAATAAAAATCAGTTGGTTTCAGAAGAGGTCGCTGGCAAGCTTTTCAGATTTCCTCTTCGCGCGCGGATTTTTTGGTAGGCATAAATCATCCCTAAAATGACTAAGCCAACTATATCTGACTTAAGCCCTGGGATAATACACATCACCGAACCAATAAGGATAATTAAGCGCATGAAGATATTTAATGGTCCGACTAAATACCCCATAGTGGCGCAGCCAATCATAGCTACACCAATTGTGGCTGTGACGAAAGAAGTTAAAATATTTCGCCAAGGCCCTAAGAAGAGCAGGGAAGTGTTATAAATAAAAATAAAAGGAATAATGTATTCCACCAGGGCTAATCGTATAGAAATCCAGGCCGTTTTAATCCAATCTCCCTGAGCAATGCCTGCGCCTACATAAACTGCTGCGCATACGGGCGGGGTAATCGCCGAAAGAATGGCAAAGTAAAAAATAAATAAATGAATGGCAATGGGTTCAAAACCCATAGATTTTAAGGAAGGTGCAATGACAGCTGCGGCCAGAAGATAGGCTGCGGTAGTAGGAACCCCCATTCCTAAAATTAAAGTTACTCCGGCTGCCAGGATTAAAGCTAAAAAGGTATTCTCGCCCGCCAAGGCTACTATAAATTCGGAAAGTTTAACACCAATTCCGGTAATATTGATAAGAGAAATAATAATATTGGCGCAGACTAAAAGCGGAACAACTTTTATCATAGAGCGACCAGCATCTTCCATACCTTTGAGAAGGCGAGTAGCTCTTGTCCTCATTTCTTGAGGAGACGCCAAGAAGTAAAGAAAAACTGCCGCAAAAATCGCCCAGAAAGCCGAAGTCTCAGGAGTATAACCACGGACTAAAAAACTAAGAAGAATAAAAATAGGTACCAGCAAAGGAACAGAGCGAGAAGGTTTTAGGATAGCCTTTAACGGCTTAATCTCCGCGGGAGGAACTTGTCCTAAATTTCTTTTAACACTTTCAAAATGCACGGCACTAAAGCAGCCCAGGTAGTAAAGATAGGCCGGAATGGCCGCGCAGAGAGCCACTTTTAAATAAGAAATTTCCAGAATTTCCGCCATGATGAAGGCTCCAGCTCCCATAATAGGGGGAGTAATTTGGCCTCCGGAAGAAGCTGTTGCTTCCACTGCCCCAGCAAATTCATTGCCATATTTTAATCTTTTCATCATTGGAATAGTAAATGTTCCAGTAGTAGCCACATTGGCCACGGCACTTCCTGAAATCATGCCGAAAAAGCCACTCGCTACTACGGCCACTTTTGCCGCTCCGCCATAAAATCTACCAGTAAACCACAAAGCCAGATCAATAAAAGTTTCTCCTCCGCCCGTGAATAAAATAAAAGCCCCAAAGATAATGAACATAGCCACAATAGTTGCGGAAATACCTGTAACAAAACCCCAGAGTCCTTGGTCACTCAAAAACATAATTTGGATAATATAAGGGAGGCTGAATCCGCGGTGTCCCCAGTTGACTAAAGAACTGCCAATCAAAGGTATTTCAGGTATATATGGACCTAAAAGGGCATAAAGAATAAAAAGAAGGGTTAAAAAAGGAAAAAGGAGCCCTATACTTCTCCGGCTCGCTTCCAGAGTTAAGAGGATAGCTATAGTCCCCAGCAATAATTGAAAGTCGGTTGATTCCGCGGGATGTTCCATTATCCAGTCGTATTTAACAAAGACATAGGTACAACACCAAATGGCCATACCTGTCATTATTAAATCAATGACCAATAGAATTCTTTCCCACTTTTCTGCTGTTTGCCGATAGAAGGGCCGCAGAATAAGAAAGGTAAGAACTAAGGCGAAAGCCACATGGATGGCCCGCTGCTGTAAATTGGGAAAGGGTCCAGAGTACCCCGTATAAAGATGAAAACAAACATAGCTTATGGCTACTAAGCTAATAAAAAATTTTGCCCAACCTTTATAAGAACGGGCCGTAACTTTTATTTCTCTATCCTCGGCTTTTTCCTTTATCATACCTTTTCCTAATATGAAAAAATCTAAAACTTGCTCGTCCCAAAATTCAAGGCACTTTTGGGGGATATTATTAACTTACTTTAGTCGATGATGATTGATTCACATAACCCTTCCCCTTTTAGAAAAGAGGGGAAGGGTTATTGAGATAGTAATTTGCTGATTTATCGCTATTGAATTTTTCTTTATTATTTTTTGACCTCGGGTGGAATGGCATGTTCCGGAATCTTAACTCCCATTTCTTTGTATACCCGATACGCACCAGCATGCAAAGGGATCATGGTAACCTTTACAGTATCTTTGGGCATATCTACTTCGGCGTGGGCCGGAAAAGCAGATATAATCATTTCCCTTCCTTGCAGGATGGCCTTGACAATTTTATACATCAAATCCTCTGGGAAAGTTTTCAAAGCAACTCCACAGACTACCATGCCCCAGCTCGTATACTCGGGCTGGTTGGGCATGGCTTTAATTCCTCCCGCAGGCACAGTAAAAAAGGGCAGATAAGGGATTACTGCTTTTACTTTCTTTACATGTTCAGCGGTCATAGGAATTAGTCTAATTTTCGTTAAAGTCATCACATCAAGGGTTGAGGCATCTAATTGCATGCCTACCCCCGTTTTGACGTAGCCCACAATTCGACCATCTTTAATAGCAGCCACGGCATCAGCAGTTCCGCCAACATGGTAATCGGGTTTGATGCCCAAAATTTGAAAAATCTCTTTCGTCGTGGCTTCTGTAGCTGAACCACGCATGCCGGGATTAAATTTTTTTCCTTCTAAATCTTCAAGTTTAGTTACTCCGCTATCTTCGCGCACAACATAATAATCAATAGACTGCGTGTAGGCCCAAAGCATTCGGAGATCGGGAGTGGCCGTATTCTTCCATATGCCAATTCCTTTCCAAGCTTCATACATTACTTTTTCGGTTACTACCGCTCCAATATCAATTTGCCCGGCCCGTAAACGCTTAACATTATCTACCGAAGCTCCAGTTTCCACTACACTGGCATTGACTTCTGGTACAAATTTATTAATAGCTTTAGTAGCAGCTACGGCATAGGCATAATGGCTTGATCCTGTCTGAGTGGAACCAATTAAGATATATTTTTTCGCTTTGGCCCAAGTGGGAACAGGGGCTGCCAAAATTAGCCCGGCACTTAAGATAATCAATACTAAATAATATGTAACCTTTTTCATCACTGCCCTCCTTTCATAAAATCATCGTGGCAACTTTTCCATAATTTCAATGGAAATATTTTTAGGTTCCTTTTTTAGCAGGGTATTAAGCTGAAAGGTGTAAGTTCCGCCAGCAGCTATGGGTTTGGGTTCTCCTTTTTCTCCAGAGGCTGTCAACTGGGGTGGTTGATCTTCGGCTTGAATTAGCATATAGAATGGCTTAGCTTCTGCAGAAAGATTGCGAACAGTAACGTGGACATAATAAAATCCTTCTTTATCGGGTTTGAACTCAATTTTTTCTATTTTGGCAGATGGAACTGCTGCCTGCCGAATTCCTCCTGCCGTAGCACAGCTAATCAATAAACATACAACACTCATTATTAGGAATATTTTTTTCATTGTTTCACCTCCTCCATGGCCATTAATATTTTTATATATTTTTTTCCTATCATCCTTACTTTTTAGGGCCAATTTTTACCCCTGCTTCCTTAGAGAATTAGATTTTAATTCCATTTTTAGAGCTAACCCGGCTCTGTAGAAAGGCATTTAATGAATAAAAAATATACTTTATTATATTAAAAAGTCAATCAATTTTTGTTCTGACCGTCGATCAGTTTTTAAATTCCAGCTTAATTCAGGCGGGAGGGAGAGAGGCTCTCCCCCTCCCGCCTGTTTCCTGCTGGCGAGAAATATTAAAACCTATAGACGGTCAGATTTTCGTTGCTAACCCTCCATTACTTTTTACCAAAGATCTTTTTAAGTTAGGCCTAAAACAAGTCAGAAGTAGGTTTGCATAAGAAAATAGATATCCGCAAATTTACGGATTATAAAACAGACTCACTGGGAAACTGCAATCACCCATCCTTCGGTGGTCAATTGTGAGAGATCTGAAAAAATATTTAATATAAATGCAGTCATTTTTCTCTTGGCAGGCCTCTTTTTTAAAGAGGGGAAAGAGGAGATTATAGTTTATTTAAGACCGTCTTATTAAAAATCGGTACATTGCTCCCATAAGGAGGATATTTAAAAAGAAGAAATACCAAAGCCACCAGGGAAATCCTAAAAATAAAGGTTGAGCAGAACCCCAGGCCCAAAAATCTATACCTAAAAAGAAAAGGATACTGAAAATGAGCAAAGGCCAGAAGGCCTCCTTCCAGTTGACCTTCTGTTCTCGCGCGAGTCGCCTATTTCCAGCCTTTTGAGATAAAAATGAATCCACGGAGGAAGCAATGAAAAAGATTGTAGTAGTCACCACTATAATCGGAACAACGGGTAAAAATCCAAATGGGGGGAGTAATTTAAATACATAGGCCCCGACCAGGGCTTCCCCAACTAATATAGAAAGGATAGCTCCCTTGGCGGTGGCTCTCGGCCAATAAAGGCCCCCCAGGACGGCTGGGAAAAGAACGGCTAAGCCGGTAAAGGTTTCCGTAGCTATAATCAATATAGTGGCTGGCGGATGGTAGGCTATGCCAAGGCCCAGGATAGCCAGAATAAGCACAAAAAACTTGCCTAACCAATTCTGCTTCTTTTCATATCGGCGATCAGCAAATACATCCCGAGTGAACATAGAGCTTAAAGTTAATAACTGCGAATCCAAAGTAGACATTAGGGCGGCCAAGCCCGCCGCAAGAATTAAAGCTCCCAGCCAATTATCCAAATGTTGAGAAAGCAATAAAGGGATTATGCGATCAGTTTCTTTCCCAGTCAGATCAGGAAAAGAAAGGCGGCCAATAACTCCTATGGTAACCGGTAGGAGAAATAAAAAACCGGTGATCGCCGGATAAATGAGCATTGTTGAATCTAAGGAGCGCTGATTGCGGGCGGCAAAAAATCTTTGAAACAGCTGCGGAAACATAGGATCGCAAAGAAGCCAGAGGAGCATGTAACTGAACCAAATAGAGACAGGAAAGGACTTGTCCAACCCAGGTCGGGAAAATAATTCTGGAAACTTTTGAAAAACAGTTTCGTTGGCTTTAATAATTCCGCCATAAGGAGCAGCTATTAAAAATAAGGCCATAGTCATTAAAATAACCATCATCGCCCCTTGGACTACGTCCGTCCAAACTACGCCGCGGAATCCGCCTAAGAAGACATAAAAGACTATAATCCCCATTACTAAAGTTCCTCCCCAAAAATAGGGGATGCCTAAAAGAGATTCTAACGTATAGCCTGCGGAAATTGGCTGAATGGCAATATAAGGAAGAGTAAAAATGACCATGACCAAAAAGATAAGAATCTGCAAGAAGCGGCTTTGGTAATATTTACCTATCAGTTCTGCTGGCGATATGAACCCTTTTTCTTTGCCTAGCTCATAAACTCTTTTCCCAATGAAACTGAAGGAAACGGCCATGAAACCAGTCCCAAAAGCCATTATGGGGTAGAAGGCATACCCAGCGCGATATCCTGCCCCAGAAAAGCCAAAAATGGTAAAGGCCGAGAAATTGGTGGCCGCCATGGTAGAAAAAAGTAAAATTGGCCCTAAATTTCTTCCTCCCAAGAAAAAATCATCGGCGGTCTGTTGAGCATATCTCCTACTAAGAAGGCCAACACTAAGGATGATCAAAAAATATAAAACAAAGGCGACATATTTTTCTACCATTTTCCCCTCCTCAAATTAAAAAAGCCACCCAGAGTCTGGGTGGCTTTTGGCCTGAACATAACTCACCTAAAATGGAAATGGATATGTTTTTATTTTATTCTTTTTTATGATTTTGTCAATTTATCCCGGGGATGTCTTTCTCATCCTTTTTTCCGAAAAATTACCTAAGAGAAAAGGAGCAATGCCTAAGCTAAGGCTTTTTTCTTTATCAATATTTTTGGTCTTGCCTTTAAAATTCATAAATGATATTTTAGCCTCACCATTAACAACTAAAAAGGGGCGTTTACTATAATTAGCCAAGGAAGGGAGGGGATGAATAAGAAAAATTAACTAAATTTTTTTTGCAGATTTTATTTAAGATTTTAGGTTCACGAAAGGGGGGTAAAAAATGTCCAAAAGAGTGGCTATTGTGGGAATAGGCACAACAGGTTTTCGAGCTACAACTCCTGATGTTTCTTATAGGGAATTAACTTACGAAGCAGCTACTAAAGCTTATTTAGATGCGGGGGTTGAACCTAAACAGGTAGATGCCTTTGTGGCTACTTCCGAGGATTTCTTAGAAGGCTATAGTATCTCTGATGAATATTCTCCTGACCAATTGGGTGCTGTCCTCAAGCCCATCTATACTGTCCCTGGTGATTTTCTCCATTCTCTGGCTTCGGCCTACATGATGATTTTGTCCGGAATCGGGGATATTATGGTGGTTCAAGGTCTCTCCAAAGCTTCCAATATGCTTACCAAATCTGACATGATCACTTTTGCTATGGATCCTATTTATAATAGGCCTTTGCAAGAAAGTCCACATGCCATCGCTGGTTTAGAAATGATGCGTTTCTTGTATGAAACTGGGGCAAGTCGGGAACAATGCGCGCAAGTGGTGGTAAAAAATAAAAGAAATGCTTTACATAATCCCTTAGCCGGACACGGAGCTTTAGTCAATATTCCATATGTACTGAATTCCGAGATCGTTTCCTACCCGCTAACAAAGATGGACATCAGCCCTTATGGAGACGGGGCGGTAGTGGTGGTTTTAGCGGAAGAAAAAACGGCTTTACGCCTCTCTGAAAAACCAATCTGGATCAGAGGTATCGGCTGGTGCTCAGACACACCAAGCTTAGAGACCCGCCCGTGGGCAGAAGCTGTTTATGCGCGATTAGCAGCAGAAATGGCCTATAAGATGGCTGGCATCAATTATCCGCGAAAGGAAATCGACTTTGCGGAAATTAACGATGAATATTCTTATAAAGAGCTGCAACACCTGGAAGCTCTGAAGATTTGCCGCAAAGGAGAAGCAGGTCCATTTACGGAGATGGGCGGAACAGAGATCAATGGAGAATTCCCCGTTAACCCTTCGGGCGGATGCCTGGGAGTAGGCAATCTTTTCGAACTAAATGGTGGCCATAGAGTATTGGAAGTAGTTCGCCAGCTAAGAGGCGAGGCAGGGAAGAATCAGCTTAAAAACGTGCATGTAGGTTTAGCTCAAAGCTGGCGCGGGATTCCGACGACTACCGGGACTGTGGTTATTCTAAGTAATTAAAGGAGGTGGATAATAATGCGTAGAGTAGCTATCGTGGGCGCAGGTTTGACAAAATTTTATCGTAATGTTTTGGAAACTCCAAAAGAATTAGCTTATGAAGCTGCTAAGATGGCTCTGGATTCGTGCGAAATGAAACTTACGGACATGGAATCCGTGGTCATGGGAACTGCTCCCGATGCTTTCGATGGTGTACACATGAAAGGGGAGTTTCTCTCTGATGGAGCCGGAGGGTATCGGAAGCCATATATGAGAAATTTTGTGGGTGGAGGAACTGGAGTTTTCGCTCCTATTCATGGCTGGTTTCATGTAGCTTCCGGAATGTTTGATACCTGTTTAGTAGTTTGCGAAGAAAAGATGTCTTCAGCTTACCCCCATCCTGCAGGGGCATTTCTCACCATCTTTGACCACACGACGGAACAACCCCTTTATCCAACATTAATCTGGATCTTTGCCATCGAGATGAATCGTTTCATGACCACTTATGGCTATCGCAAAGAAGATATTGCCCTCGTGGCGGTTAAAAATAAAAAGAATGCTATAGATCATCCTTCGGCTCAGCTTCCTGGTGAGATTACTGTGCAAGATGTTCTTAATTCCGAGATTATGGCCTGGCCGGTAAACCGTCTTGATATTAGCCCCACGAGTGATGGCGCGGCAGCCATTGTCTTAGCCGCCGAGCATATTGCCCGGCGCGTTACGGAAAAACCTATTTGGATTGATGGGGTGGGGTTCTGTTTAGACACCGCTTATTGGTGTACCAGGGATCTTTATTATCCTGATTACTTAGAAGTAGCTGCGCGGCAAGCATATAAAATGGCGGGCATAAGAGAACCAGCGAAAGAAATTCATGTAGCCGAACCCTATGATCCTTTCACTTATAAAGAACTTCATCATATTGAAGGCCTTCTCTTAGCCCCCCGCGGAAAGTCCGTGCAAATGCTAGTCGATGGAGTGTTCAACCGGGATGGGAATCTGCCCTGTTCTCCTTCAGGAGGCCTTTTGGGTGTGGGCAACCCTATTGCGGCTGCCGGCTTAATGAAAATAATAGAAATATATTTGCAACTGAAGGGTGAAGCCGGAAAACGGCAAGTTCCCGGCAAACCCACCTGCGGCGTGGCTAATGCCTGGGGCGACTTAATGCAGGTAGGAACAGTCGTTGTTTTGAGGAGCTAATAGGAGGTGAAAAGATGGAAATAACCGAAAAACTTGTAGCCAAAACAGCCACTAAAATAAGTATTCAGGAAATTTTGGAAAAAAAGGTTCTCTTTGAAAAATGGGAGCCTAAATTAAAATATGCTTGGGATAATGGGCCGGCCTTAGGGCGCTATTTGGCCGAATTGAAGAACGGGCGTATTATAGCCAAAAAATGTGATAAGTGCCACCGGATCTTGATTCCTCCCCGGATGTTTTGTGAACTTTGTTTTCGGCCTACAGGGGAATGGATATATGTGCAGGATACAGGAATAGTAAATACCTGGGTAATAAGTTATATTGATTGGAAAGCTGCCCGATTGGATATTAAAGGCGGGGTTCGACCATTTACTCCCGCAGTAATTGAAATCGATGGCGCTTCGAAGGGCATGGGCATTCTGCATCTTCTGGATGAGGTCGATCCCTGGAAAATCTACCGGGGAATGAAAGTGAAAGCTGTTTGGAGACCAGCTGAAAAAAGGATAGGAGCAATTACTGATATTATGTATTTTAAGCCAGTCGAATAAAAACACTATGACCATAGCCTAAAATACTTGGCGCTATTAAAGAAAGAGAGGTACTTATGGCATTGATTGAAAGATTTCAAAAGACCACGGACATCGGTTATTGGCCAGGACAGATTCCGTTAAACTATATTTATACAGTAGGAAGAGCTGGAGAAAAGTTCTTCCGGGAGCTTATGAATGGCAAAATCTTTGGGGCAAAATGTAGCGCTTGTCGCATGATCTATGTCCCTCCCCGAATTTATTGCGAGAAATGTTTTGCCCGATTAGAAGATAGCTACGCTGAGGTGGGAACAAAAGGCACGGTTTATACTTTTACTCTATGTTACGAAACCTTCGATGGAGAAAGAAAAGAAGTCCCCTCCATCGTGGCCGTCATTAGGATTGATGGAACAAATGGTGGTTTAATCCATTGGTTAGGAGAAGTGGATTTTGCCAAAGTCTATATCGGGATGCCCGTAGAGGCAGTCTTCAAGCCCAAAGAACAAAGGGTAGGTAGCATCCTGGATATAAAATATTTCAAACCAATTTAATCCCTGCTCGGCAAAGGGCTAACGGACTTCTAAAAGTAAAATGAGAGGGGCAAACTAAATAATTCTGCTGAGGAGTCCCCTCTCATTCACTTCCATAATTCCTCTTACTCATCATCTCAGAACTTGTGATCTAAACATCTATTTTATTAAGCTGGGTAAATAAAGAACCCAACTGGGAAAGAGAATGCAAATCGAGAGACCAATGAGCATCAGGATAATAAAAGGAACAATTCCTTTATAAACATCTTCCGTAGTTACCTCAGGGGGAGCTACGCCTTTGAGGTAAAAGAGGGCGTAACCAAACGGAGGGGTCAAGAAAGAGTTCTGTAAATTGACCGAGACGCAGATAACAAACCAGAGCGTATCAAATCCAAGCTTTTCTACGATGGGCAGGAAGATGGGAAAAGTTATATAGATAATGCCTATCCAATCAATAAGAGCGCCCAAGAAGAAGATGATAACCATCATGATGAATAAAATAAGCCATTTATTACCCATGCCCAAAGTCATGATGAGATTGCTCAGAACTTCTCCACCTCCTACTCCCATGAAAACTCCGGTAAAGCAAGATGCCCCTACGAGAATGATCATTACCATTGATACGGTCCGGCCCGTGGAAAGGACCACCTCTTTGAACATCCTCCAGCTAAACTTCCGATAAGCAATAGTCATTAGAAGAGCCAAAAATGCGCCCACTCCAGAGGCTTCCGTAGGAGTAGCTATTCCGCTAAATATAGCTCCTAAAACTCCTACTATTAATAAAGTTGGTGGAAGAAGGTTAACTATCGCCATGGATATTCTCTTTTTTACCGGCACTGCCCTCCTTTCTTCAATAGATAAAGGAGGTCCCAATTCGGGACGTCTGCCGCACACTATGGCAATATAAGATATATATAGGGTTGATAGAATAACCCCTGGAAGCACACCTCCCAAAAATAGTTTGCCTACTGATAAACCAGTCTGGTCACCCATCAAAACGAGCATGATACTGGGTGGAATAAGGATGCCCAAGGTTCCTCCCGCGCAGATCGTTCCGGCTGTCAAGCTTTTGTCGTAACCGTATTTAAGCATCATAGGCATGGCTAACAAAGCCATAGTGACCACGGAAGCTCCAATGACTCCAGTGCAGGCCGCAAAAACTGTACAAACAATAATTACAGCCATGGCTACTCCTCCCCGCACTGGGCCCATTAGATAACGGAGGGAAAGGAACAAATTATCAGCCACTCCCGAGTGTTGGAGCAAGTTAGCCATAAAAATAAATAGAGGAATAGCGGCTAAAATAAAGTTATCCATTATACCCGCAATTCGATTAGCAAAAGTGAAGAAAGCGGCTGCTCCCCAACTGATCAAGCCAAAAACAACGGCCAGTCCTCCCAGGATAAAAGCCAGGGGATGACCCATAAATAAGCCAATAATTAAGCCAGCAAACATTAAAAAAGTAAGCAAAGCTGGATTAAGCTCAAACATTAGAATTCCTTTCCATAGATTGAGAAATATAACCGGCGGTAGAAAATGGAAAATCCTTGAATGATTAACAAAATAGCAGTAATGGGAGTTATGGTTTTCATTGTTGGTAAGACAAAAGGCAGACGGGCGGTTAAAGTTTTCTCATTTGTGGCCCAGGAGGATATCGCCAGGGATGTACCTACATAAGATAAAGCAATTAAAAAGGGAAAAAAGAAAATTAAATAAGTAATTATGTCCAGGACCGCTCGGGTTTTTGGTTGCAAACGATTGTATATAATATCTATACATACGTGGCCACGCTTGAGAAGCGTATAAGCAGCTAAGAGCATGAAATGGGCACCGTAAAAAAGAGTTATAATTTCATAAGTCCAGACATGGGGAGAGTGAAAGACTCGTCTGGTGACTACTTCGAAAACTACGATGGCCGTGACAATGCAAAGTCCCCACATGGCCACCAATGCTGTTCCTTCACTAATTTTATCAATGACCTTCAACAGACTGCGCACAGATTCTCCTTTTTCTCTCTGCCTCTAAAAACTATCCAGAGGCAGAGAGGAGCTATTAGTTTAATCAATTTTGGGGTATATGGTGGGATTGCGGCCGAAAGCCCACTCCCCTTGCCAATCACGCACGGGAGCATACCCTTTAAGGTAGGCTATCATCGACTTGGCAATCTTTTTATAGTCTGGGTTTTTAGCTGCTTCCATTTCAATAAACTTAACTGACATCTGTTCTAACTTAGCTAAATCTTCTTTGGAAAGTTTAGTAACTATAGTCCCCGCTTTCAAAAAATTCTCTGTGCCTTTAATATCCAGCCAATTCCAGTGTCCGTTGCCCCAGAGAATGGTGGCTTTGCCAGCAGCTTCTACAATAGCCTTCAAGTCATCAGGGAGCTTTTTCCAAGCATCCATATTAATCATAATTCCTAATAGAGAAGCAGGTTGGAACCAACAGGGGACATTCCAGTATTTGGTCACTTCTTGAAACTTCATTCCCCAGTCACAGCTGACATTGGAGAATTCGGCACCATCAATTGTTCCCAATTTCAAAGCCATATATATTTCCCCTCCGGGAATTTTTACCGGCTTAGCTCCAATCTGTTCCAAAATCCACATGGTCTGTGTCAACGGGGTTCTGAGTTTCAAACCTTTATAATCAGCTAAGGTTTTGATTGGTTTATTAGTGCGGAATCCGGATTCGGAAGGAGTCATGGCCATAGGTATATAATAAATGTTGTACCTGGCAAAAATTTCGCGCATTAATTCTAAACCACCCCCATGATATACCCATGTATAATAATCTGCTGGGGTGAACCAGAAATTTACCGAACCCATAAGGTCAAAAGCAGAATTTTTTCCCGTCCAGTAACTGGGCCATTCAAATCCTCCTTCAAGGGCACCTTTGGAAACGGCATCAAAGAGTTCAAAAGCACCCACGATTTCACCTGCTGGATGATGAGATATGGTCAAACGACCACCGGACATCTCATTAACAATCTTGCAAAAATACCGATCTCCGTCAATTAAGTTTATTGCTGGGGTCCAGGTACTACCTGCGCGCCATTTGAATTTAGCTTGGGCAAAAGCAGTAGAAGTTAGAGCCAAGCTGAGAAAAAAGCACAAAATAATTAAAAACCATTTTCTTTTCATAAATTATTCCTCCTTTTTTTATTTTTCTTGATTAATAGAATAAATTAAACTCTTTCACCTCCTTTCTAAGCTTACTTTAGAAAAAATTCTCCAAAAAATTTTTTTTGTAAAATTTTGAGCGGTAGGATTTATTTTTCCAGCTTACCAATTTTTTAAAATTTGTCAATAACACTTAGGATTAATAAGTTTTAACTATTCCCCCATCAAAAAGAAGATCCCCACCAATTAGATATTTTCCCAAAAAAGAAAATCCGATGACAAAAAGATTGGCCACTTCGATGGGTGTCATCATCTCTTTAACTTGCGATTTACCCATCATTACCGTCTTGACGACTTCTTCTGGAGATATTCCCCTTTGCCTGGCTTGCTCAGGGATTTGTTTTAAAGCCAAGGGCGTCTTTACAAAACCAGTGCTTACCGTAAAGGAACGGATCTTCCCTTCTCCTTCGGCCGCAATTGATTGAGTAAGACCCCGTAGGCCAAATTTGGTTATAATATAGACCGCTTTATTCTTAGTGGCTATATGGCCATGGATAGAGCACATATTGCCGATCACACCTGTCCCATCAGCACTTTTTTTCATGTGGGGAAGGCAAAGTTTGGAAAGAAAGAAAGGAGCGCGCAGCATAATCATTTGCATGCGGTCGTAAATTTCCATAGGAAAATCTTCAATGGCATCTATATGCTGAATGCCAGCAATGTTAGCCAAAAATTTAATAGATCCACTTTTCTTAGCAACTTCAATGCAATTAATAATATCTTTGTCATTAGTGAGATCGGTTTTTTGAAAAATTATTTTGCCGCCAAAACCGCAAGCGATTTCTGCTGTTTTCATACCTCCACTTTCCTCAATATCCGCCCCTAAAACTGTTAGCCCATTGACAGCAAGGCATACTGCTACAGCTCGCCCTACACCACTGGCAGCTCCTGTTACTACTGCTACATTTTCTGGACGAAAATTTTTGTCCTTAATGATTAAAATTTCTTCTTTACGGATCTCTGGTTCTTGTAAATCAAAAACCTCTTCATTTGACATATCATTATTCATCTCTTAAAAACTTATAATTTTTTATTTAAAAATTTTTAGGGAATTTAATTTTGCTCAAAAAGGGCATATTTAACAAGGCAAAAATCAAGCCAGTTATGAAAATTTTTCACAATTTATAACTAATTGAAATTAAAATATTTTTTTAGGGTTTAAGATTTATCTAGGCTGGTTGTCGAAAAATTTCTACATTAATTAATAAAAACAATTAATATTGATTAGATATAAGTGCTGAACTTAAGCGACATGTAGAAAATTTGCTACATAAAAATGGCTAAATAGCTATATTGAGTCTTTTCATTTTTTTGTAGAGCGAAGTGCGATGGATTCCCAAAAGCTCCGCTGTCCTCTTTTTATTGTTTTTTGTAAGACGAAGATAATGCAGAAGAGTGTCCCTTTCCATATTTTCCCTAATTGATTTTAATAAAGTTGAATTAAAATTTCCTAAATTTCCACCAAAATTTTGCAGGGGAAGAGGAAGGTGATGGACTTGGATCATATCGCCTTCAATTGTATATAAAATCCTTTCTATTATGTTGGAAAGCTCGCGCACATTTCCAGGCCAAGAATAATCCCGAAAAATCTGCAAAACGTGAGGAGAAATGGATACGATTTTTGTACCCATTTCTTTGCTTATCTTCTGGACAAAATAATTCGCCAATAGAGGAATATCTTCTTTTCTTTCCCGCAGAGGAGGAATATGGATGGGCAAAACATTTAGGCGATAATAAAGGTCTTTCCGAAAATTTCCCTTTTCTACCAAAACTTCTAAATCAATAGATGTAGCGGCAATTAATCTAAAGTCGCTTTTCGTTAGACGGGTTCCCCCCAATCTTTCCATTTCTTTTTCTTCCAGGACTCTGAGCAACTTAGGTTGCATATCTAAAGGGAGATCGCTGATTTCATCAAGGAAAATTGAGCCGCGATGAGCTAATTCAAATTTCCCAGGCTTGCCTTTGCTCCCCGCCCCAGTAAATGCCCCTGGTTCATAACCGAAAAGCTCAGATTCCAGAAGATCTTTCGGTATGGCTGCGCAATTTAAACGAATGAAAGGATATATCCTCCGTTCGCTCGCATAATGAATAGCATGGGCAAAAAGCTCTTTGCCTGTACCGCTTTCTCCCACAAGCAAGACCGGGGCATTCGTTTGCGCAGCTTTTAAAGCTAAATTCTTTACCTCTTTGATCGCCGGACTCTCCCCAATTATATTTCCAATAGTATATTTAGAGGAACGTAAGGAGGTTAATTCTTTTTCATAAAGCTCCACTTTTGACTCCAAGACATTTAACTCTTTGGCTAAGGCCCGAACATCACGAACATCTTTAAACATGACCTGACCATAAACTACCATTTGTCCATTCACTTTAACGGGAATACGCTGCACAACCATGTCCTGTCCTTTAATACGTTGAGGTTGATTTATTTCTGGTATTCCCGTCTCCCCTACAATATGCATGCGCGAATTTTCTACTACTTCCAGGCATCTTTTCCCAATAGCCTCTTTAGGGTCAATTCCTAAAAACTCTCCATAAGTTTTACTAAAAAAAATTATTTTTCCTTTTTGATCTGTGATGACCACGCCATTATGGATGTGGTCAAGGATAGTTTCGTAAAAGTTAATCTTTTTTCTAAGCTCTTCTATTTCATTTATTTCTTTGGCCTCCATGAAATCCTCCTTTCAAATCCCCTTTAGATCCCCTCCCTATTGGCCTTAGGCCTTTTATTGTTTCTTTCTCTTTTTTTCTATCTCCATTTTACGCAATTCCCGACGCATAATTTTTCCCGTGGTGGTCATGGGTAGTTCCGCAACAAACTCTATCTCTCGCGGATATTCATGAGCTGCCAAGCGGGTCTTCACAAAATTTTGAATTTCTTCTTTAAGTATGGTAGTTGCAGATACATCTGACTTCAAGACAATGAAAGCTTTGACGATTTCTCCTCTTACCTCATCTGGGCTACCAATAACGGCAGCCATAGCTACTGCCGGATGTTTAAGCAAGCAATCTTCAATTTCTGCCGGGCCAATCCGATAGCCGGCGCTGGTAATCAAATCATCTTTCCGACCTACAAACCAAAAGTATCCATCTTCATCCTTTTTAGCCAAATCTCCAGTTAAAGACCAATCACCAATGAATTTATCTCTGGTCGCCTCAGGATTTCGCCAGTATTCTAAAAACATTAC
>CAZAGD010000097.1:0-16000 GCA_964484485.1 uncultured Syntrophaceae bacterium | reverse complement strand
CCCCGGCGGCCACGCGGGCTACCGTCTCCCGAGCGGAACTACGGCCTCCTCCGCGATGATCTCGAATCCCATATTTGACCTGGTAGGTAAAGTCCCCATGGCCAGGGCGAAAGATATTTTTTAGTTCTTCGTAAGCCGTAGAGTCAATTTCTTCATTCCAGATGATTAGGCAGATAGGAGTTCCCGTAGTTTGCCCTTCCCAAATACCAGAGAGTATTTGGACGCGGTCTTTTTCTGGCCGAGGACTTGTCCCTAAACCTTGCCCAGGGCGCCGGCGATCCAATTCTTTTTGAATATCCTCTACGCTCAGTTTTAAAAGGGGAGGACAGCCATCTACTACTACTCCTAAGGCTGGACCATGGGATTCGCCCCAAGTAGTAATCCGGAATACTTGTCCAAAGGAATTACCGGCCAATTTTCCTCCTTTTAAAGTAATGTTAAGATTTTTTCAGCTACCATTTCGGCATCCAAATTGGTTGTGTCAATTTCCATCATGGCTGAATGGGCATAGATTGCCTCTCTATCTCGGAAAACTTCTTCTATTTCAGCCAGGGTTCCCTTTCCTGTAAGCGAGGGCCGTTGAGCAACTGTTACATCATCTTTGGCCAGCCGAGCTGAGATAATTTTGAGATCAGCTTTTAGCCAGATGATAAAGCCATTTTGCTTAAGGGCTTGGACATTTTCGGCATCGAGCACCGCTCCTCCTCCCGCAGCGATTATTTTAAAATCTGTTTTGGCCACTTCGGAGATTACTTTTTTCTCCAACTCCCTAAAAAAGGGCCATCCATAACGCGCTACAATTTCGGGAATAGAAATACCCATTTTTCTTTCAACGAGCTTGTCTGTATCTATAAAGTCCATGCCGCTGCGCTCGGAAAGTATTTTGCCTACTGTTGTTTTTCCAGACCCCCGGAATCCAATTAGAACTATATTCATAAGCTATCAGTACGTATGAAGCCTACATGCGAATTACTTAATCATTTCATCCTCTTTCCCTTTAAGACTCGTAATTGGACATGAGGGAATTAAAAATTTCCATATAATTCTTGCAATTTTTCCCAGAAATCGGGAAAAGACTTAGCTACACATTCTGCGCCTTTAATCTTGATACCCGGAGTAGCCAAGCCAGCAATAGCAAAGCTCATCGCTATGCGGTGATCTTGATAAGTTTCAATCTCGGCCGCCTGAGGTTGACCGCCCATTACTTTTAGCCAGTCTCGGCCTTCCTCTACTTTAATACCTATTTTGTTCAATTCTGTAGCCAGAGCCTGGAGGCGGTCAGACTCTTTAAAGCGCAAGTGGCCTACGTTATAGATTATGCTCTCGCCATTGGCAAAGGCGGCCACCACTGCCAGCGTAGGTACTACATCAGGCATGGAGTTCATATCTGCTTCTATCCCCTTCAGGGGGCCTCCTTGAACTTCTATTCCTTCTGCTTGGCGTATTATTTGGCAACCCATTCTTTCTAAAAGATTAAGAAATTTTAGATCTCCTTGCCCTGAATTAGGTCGCAGATTTTTTACTTTAACTCTCCCTTGAGTTATGGCCGCCGCCGCCCAAAAGTAAGAAGCGTTAGAAGCATCACCCTCGATAAAATATTCTCGAGCAAAATAACGCTGTCCGGCCTGCACAAAAAAAGAATTATTATCTTCCCGCACCTCTACACCAAAGGCCGCCATCACTTCTCGAGTCATACTGATATAAGGCCTAGAGGCTAAAGGTCCTTCTATGATAATGGTCGTATCGTTTTGGAAATAAGGAGATACTAATAAAAGGGCTGATATAAATTGACTGCTTTCATCTCCTTTTATTTTAATTATTCCACCCGCCGGTAACTGATGTGGCTCTACTTTGATGGGTGGGCAATTATTCTTCCCGAGGGCATGAACTTTTATGCCCAGGGTCTGAAGAGATTTAATCAATTCGCCCATGGGCCTTTCCTTCATCCGCTCGTTACCATCTAAATAAGTTCCTCCCGCCCTTAAAGCCGCTAAAGCAGTAAGAAATCTCATGGAGGTTCCAGAATTACCTAAGTAAATTTTTTCTTCTCCTTTATTAGGAAGCTCGCCTTTACCCTCAACGCGGGCGCCAATTTTTCCCCAAGTTATTTTTAGGCCCATTTTTTCCAATCCCTGGGCAGTGTAAAGAGTATCCTCACTCTTTAAAGCGTTGCTCAATAAGGAGTCTCCCTTGGCTAACGCAGCAACAATTAGGGCGCGGTGCGTATAGCTTTTTGAGCCAGGGATGGTAATTTCAGCAGCACATTTAGGGAGAGGTTTTATTTCGATCATTTCTTGCTTTCCTCTTCTGAAGTTTCTTGGATAGACAAAGATAAGCCCAAGGCTTTTTGCAGATCTTCTTTTATGAGGGTAGTATCGGGATTGTAGCCCGTCCAGATTTCGGTCTGAGCTGCTGCTTGGCGAGCAAGCATCTCTAAGCCATCAATCGTTTGGCAGCCTCTCATTTTTGCTTCGCGCAATAATTTGGTTTGCCAGGGGCGATAGACGATGTCCATGACCAACATTCCTTCCTGCAAAAGACTTATGGGGCAGGGAATTTGTTCATCTTCAGGAGCCATGCCTACAGAAGTAGCATTGATAATTATTTCGGGATTTAATTCTCGGGTGATGGGTAATTTTGTTAAATAAACAGCCCCCAATTCTTTAGCCAACTTTGCCCCTTTTTCTGGAGAACGATTATAAATAAAAATTTCGCCACCCGCTTTTTTTAGTCCAAAGGCGATGGCTCTGGCTGCCCCTCCCGCCCCTAAAAGGAGAGTTTTTTTGCCCGGTAAATCTATTTTTCCTTGCAAAGCTTCCACGGCTCCTAACCAATCGGTATTGTAACCAATTAGTTTTCCGGCCTTGTTTTGCAAAGTATTGACCGCTTGTATTTGGGCAGCTAAATCATCCAGTTCATCCAATAAAGGCATAATCTCTGTTTTAAAAGGAATAGTTACGCTCAAGCCGGCCAGGCCTAAGCTGCGCACGCCATCAATTGCTTTCTTTAAGTCACTAACCTCAAAGGCTAAATAGACAGCATTAATTTTCAAGCGGCGAAAGACGCCGTTATGAATAATTGGAGACAGGCTATGCTTTACTGGGTGGCCGATAACTCCATAAAGTTGGGTATGAGCATCGATCATATCAGCCTTCTCCAGATTTCTTGTAACTCTCTCATGGACAATTGTCCGGGAGCAACTTTTTTATTACCTGCCCAAGCCACATAAGTCCATTCGCTGCCCATTAGGGGAGAAAGGAGACGACTTATCTTTCCTTTTTCACCTAGGCAGAAAGCCACGATTTTTTGATTTCGGGCCCGGGCATAAAGGATAAGGTTTAATATGGTTAGATTGTCTAACCATGACCGAGCCAAAGTAACTATCTTGGCGACATCGGCGTGAAGTTCAATCATTTGATCCAAAAGGGATTGCAATTCTTTAAAAGAGCTTGTTTTTTTAAAATTATGAAAAGATAAAATAATCTTTACGCATTTTCTATTCCGCAGCAATTCGTCAACATATTGCGGGGGACTGGCTAATTCTACATCGATGAAAGAGGCCTTTAATTCCAGAGCACTTTTTAGAAACCCGATTCTCTCCTCTTCGTTCCCTTTAAACTTACCGCCTTCTTGCCTAAGACGGTTAGTAACAATCAAAGGTCTTTTTACTCTTGGCCGAAGTTCGGCTAATTTGGGACGAGAAAGATAATCCAGACGCAGTTCTACCAGGTCGGCCAATTGATTAGCTCTATCCAATGCCCTGCAGGCTCTAACCACGCTCTGCTCGGCGACGACAATACAAATTTTCCCTGGATATTTATCTTTCCCAGATAGTTTCTTCAATTTTTTCTCCAAAATGTCGGCCCCAAGTTTCGCGGTAAACCAGGACTTCACTATCAGGTTTTAGGTCGACAAGCGAAATGCCCCGACCCTCCGGGGAGGTGAGACGGATAGTTTCTGCATTCTGCAAAATAATAGAAATAGGCTGGCCACTTTCTTCGGCTTCTACTAAAACTAAAGGCCGCTTTTCTATTTTGGCCCTTCCTACTACTGCTGGATAAGTCTTCCCTTCAAAGTTTACTACCTGAACTAAGTCGCCTCCTTTAATTTCAGCCAGATATTTTGTCTTCCCTCCAGCTAAGCGAATATAAGCATGAACAGGGCCGGCATTAACGCGAAAAGCCCGGGGGTTGACGAAGGGATTCTCCATGCTCTCGGCATGGACGAGAAATAAAGCTTGGCTGCTATTTCCCACCAGCATTCCTTCTCCAGGGGCCATGGTAGAACAAGTATCTATGCACACTCTATCTCCCAAGCCTACTGGCTCAAGGCGCTTGATGAGGGCTTTCTTTAATTCTAATTTTTCTTTTTCAGTTTTAAGGGCTTTGATAATTTTGCGCACCGCCTGCAGGTCTTGATTACAAAGCACCACACCATCGACGCCTTTTTCCAAAATAGCCAGAGCCGTCTGAGCTTGAGCCAAATCTTCGATCTCCATAAATAAATTTTTTGTCCGGCTTATTAGATTTTCTAAAGGAATGATCTTCCAATCGGCGCATTTCACTATAACCTTGCTTTGTTGACTTAATTTGACAATTTCTTCCTCATCCTTTTTTTCCCGCACCTCCCGCTCGATTACTTCTTGACCTAATTTAAGGTCGCCATCTGGTGAGATAATAGGAATGACCCCTATTTTCTTTGCTTCAGCGGCGCGGCCTGCTTCTACCCAGAGGGCATTAGCCCCGCTTTCGATAGCCGTGCGGGCCAGTTCCAAGTCCCAAGGAATTACTTTAACCCATATTTGTTTAGTCACTGCCCATCTCCTTTAAGCCGCCATCTCCATAAGTCCATCCTCTACGGAAGAATTGTTATGCACTAATTTGCTAATGGCGCGGACGATCTTTTCGGGATTGCGGTGTTGGAAAGCATTACGGCCGATACTCACTCCCGCCCCACCTGCCAGGAGGCTTCCTCTGACCATTTCTAAAATATCTCGATCAGTATCCATCTTTTCTCCACCGGCAATTACTACTGGTACGAAACAACCTTCAACTACTTCGCGGAAGGTTTCTGGAGAACCTGTGTAAGGAACCTTTACAATATCGGCCCCCAATTCGGCGCCAACTCGAGCGGCATGTTTAACGACATTTACATCAAAGCCATTTTTCACTTTGGGACCGCGCATATACATCATGGCTAAAAGGGGCATGCCCCAATTCGCGGCATCTTTGGCGATTTGTCCCAAGTCACGGAGCATTGTTTTTTCGTCTTCAGCGCCGATGTTGACGTGAATAGAAACAGCATCAGCTCCAAGTTTAATCGCTTCTTCTACAGTGCAAACTAAAACTTTACAATTTGGGTCAGGAGCCATACAGGTACTGGCCGAGAGGTGGATAATTAAGCCCACATCTTTTCCGCTCCGTCTATGCCCAGCTTCCACTAAGCCTTTGTGAATCACAATAGCATTTGCTCCTCCCGAGGCCACCGCATTGATCGTTTTTTTCATATCGATCAAGCCAGCCAAGGGACCAAGAGTAACTCCGTGATCCATAGGAATGATCACGGTTTTCCCCGTGGTCCTATCCATGATCCTTTCTAAACGAATTCTTTTTCCGATCATCTTTCCCTCCTTTTTGATTTTTTTCCACCGCTCCCCTGGGGCGGATTTTTAAAAACCCAAATCCATAAAATAAAAAAGGCCGTGAGATAAATCCCACGGCCCATAAATAAAAAGGCCGTGGGCAGCATCTTGTCTACCCACGGCCTTATGCTTTTAAATTATGAACAGGTTAGCAGCTCGGCGGCGGGTAGACCCCGGCGTAATAAAACCACCCAAAGTAATACCCGCCAAAAAATACACAATTAATCTTCCTGTTCATTTTCCTTTTATACTCTTATCAATTATTTAATTAATAAATATCAAACTCGCTTAATGTTTGTCAAGAAAAAAATTGTGCTCTCTGAAAAACTGGCTTTTCAGCCACTCCCACGAAAGGGGAAGCCCAGAAATGTCTTGAAAATGCTGGATTCCTACTTTCGCCGGAATCACGGAGTTACATTCTGAATGGTTTTTTCAGATAGTTCAATTAAATTTAGGGTAATCCCTTGCCCCGCCTTTCGCTACTTTATTCTACCCCTTACCTATGAAAGAACCACCTGCCTCAGGATTGTGAATGAATCAATTCGACTTTATTACCTCGGCAGGGGCGTTCCATTTGAGCTTTTGCGCTTGTAAATATTCTTCTACTTTGCGTTGTACTTCGGGATGTAAGTCCAGGAATTTCACGCCCATCCCGCGGTGCAGCCCCTTGCTTTCATGTCCATATTTATTTGTCCAAATAACCTTGGCGTTCACCTCTATAGGTGCTTCGGAAGGAGATAAATACAACTTCATAGGAAATTGTTCACCCAAGTCCAAGGGATTAGGCGTCCGAATAAAAACTCCTCCGCTTACCAGATCTTCATCTACAGTAATATCATCTCCTTGCACTTCAATATGGCCGGGAGGCGAAGAACTCCCATAGGTTAAGATATTTCCATTCGATTCTCCGGCCAGAGGTTCCATCTCCGGGTGAGGGGTGGGGGAGGGGATAACGATTTTAGGTGCCTGTTCAACCGGCATGAGGCTTTTAATATGTTCTTCGATGCGATGTTGCTCTTCTAAGGAAAGATTTTGCAGCTGAATTAGAATGTCGTCGAGATGTTTTTCATATTCTTTCCGAAATTCAATTGCCTTGCGTACCTCTTCGCGCAAATCAGTTATTTCGGCAGCCAAAGAAACTTGGTGGGCGAAGAGATTTAAGATATATAATTCTTCTTCAGTAAAATTTCTTTCGGCATTGATCAAGACTACACTAAGAATGGCGGTAGATTTGCCCGGCATATCGAGGGGGAGACTTAGGAGAGAAGTAATTTTCCGCTCCCTTTTTTCGTACTGGAAAAATTCCGCAAAATCTTTCGCCCCATTAAGATGGAAAGTTCTTTTACTCTTTAAAGCTTTGCGCGCGATTTCTTTCTCTTCAAAAAGCCCGATTTGTTCATATTGAGGTTCGGCAGCAAAACTGTAAAGAGTTTTTAAAATACCATTCTTGTCATCCATAGTAAAAATGGAAACTCGGTGAGCATTTAAGCAAGGCAAGACCCCTTGAGCGACAGTTTCCAAGACTTTATCAAATTCTTTAAGCTCTTTGACTTGGGAGCTTATTTGTAAAAGCGCTTTTATTTCGCATCCATTTTGGGAGTCACGTAAATTGACACTTTTTTTCGCTGGAGTGGATAGAATTTTTCTAAACAACATTGTTCTTAGTCTCTCTTTTTTTAAAGAATATCTTATTCATTCCCATATGTTATAAATTTTTTTTATTATAAACTTAAAATTTAAGCTTCATTTTTGTTTCATTGATAAATTATTAAAGCAATGAGTATGCCAAACAAGAAAATTTAAAAAAGTAAAAGCCCCGAAATAACTTGTTAAATTAATTAATTTTTTTATTTTAGGGCAGAAGGCCGTAAGGAAAAAATGTGGTCAGAATGAGCAAAAACGTCAAATATTTGACGTAAAGACTGATCTGTAGGGTGCGGAGATGGCACTTTTTTCTATGATGCCCTTGCCCTGCGGGCGGGCGGCAGAGAGCGTCTGGGAAGGAGTTAGTCAGGAGATCTTTGCCGAGATAAATGGTAGAAAAAATATAAATGCTTTAAAAAGGTTAAGATTGCTTAGCAGGCGTGGCCTCTTCAATTGGGCGTTTTAAAAATAAAAAAAGTATATCCCCATTGGCCGAAGGGACTGCCGAGACCAACTCCCAACCTTCTTCCCCATGTTCAGTAAGTCTAACTCTTTCTAACTCTAAAAAGGACGGCTGAGATAAAGATTTAAAATCGGTTTTCCGAACCATATATTCCCATTTGGGCATGGCTCTCCTCCTTATTAATTTTTCATTATCTCGCCCTATATTACTTATTTTTGAATCGAGAGCAAGAAGTTTTTCTATAAAAAAAATTCTTTTTTTTAGGGAATTAATTTTTCCTGACCATAAACAGTTTTAATATTTCGCGCTCGCAGCAAACAGGCCTCTTCTTCCTGCCTGAATTGAGCCGGAATTTAAAAAGTGTTCGACGATCGATTAATTTCCAATTTGACAATTACAAAGATTTGAGATAAAAATTTTCAACTGCCTAAGGATTTCGGGATTTAAAGAAAATCTAAGGAGGCATGGCTTATGGAAGAAAAAGAATTAGAAAAAATGACTGCTCCAGAATTAAGAGAATATATCCTGCAAAATTACCCGGAAATTACGGGTGTGCATGCGTTGAAGAAGGAAGAACTTTTAGCGGCGATATATAAAGCCCGAGGAGAAGCCGTGAAAGAGCCCAAGAAAAAAGCTGTTAAAGAGGCTGAGCTAAATAAAAAGGAGTTGAAAAAACAAATTCGCCTCTTGAAAGTGGAAAAGGAAAAACTTCTCCAAGCGCCTAAAAAAAATAAAAAAGCATTAGGGCAAATCCGAAAAAAAATTAAAAGACTTAAAAGGCTAACCAAAAAAGCAGCCTGATTTTATTGGCTAATGAAAAAAGGTAAACTAAGCCTAAAAATAAGAATTCCTACGCCTAAACCGACTAAATTCCACTCTTCCCGCAAAGGAGCTAAAGGTTATGATCGGGCTAAGGCAAAGGCCGAGTTGATTTTTTTAAAAAGGATTGGCTCTTCCAGGAACTTAAAAGATAAATAAAGATCTTCCGCCCAAAATTAAGGAGAGCGAGAAAAACACATGAATGAGTATAAAGAAATTAAATTTGAAATTAAAGAGGGGATTGGCTTTATTACGCTCAATAGACCGGAAAAGAGAAACGCCCTTTCTTTAAATATGATGCAAGAGATGATTTCCTTATTGAAGATGATCCAGGGGGAAAGAGAGATAAGAGTGGTCATAATTAAAGGAGCAGGACCAGTCTTCTCCGCTGGGCATGATCTGGGGGAAATGATTGGTCGAGATGTTTCTACTTACCGGCTAATTTTTACCACTTGCACAGAAATGATGCGGGCCATCAGAGATCTGCCCCAGCCAGTAATAGCGCAAGTCCAGGGAATGGCTACCGCGGCTGGTTGTCAACTGGTAGCCACCTGTGATTTGGCCATTGCGGAGGAGAACGCCCGTTTTGCTACTCCAGGAGTACGCATCGGTCTCTTTTGCCATACTCCCCAGGTTCCGTTAGCAAGGGCCGTTGGGCGAAAAAAGGCTTTAGAGATGCTCCTTACTGGTCGGCCAATTTCCGCCCCAGAAGCTGAACGTTGTGGCCTAATTAATAAAGTGGTCCCTTTAGAAAGATTAAGTGAAGAAACTTGGCAACTTGCCCAGCAGATTGCGCAGGCCAGTCCGCTCACTTTAGCCCTGGGCAAGAAATCTTTTTATAATCAAGTTGAAGCAGAAGAGGAAAAAGCTTACCAGTACGCCCAAGAAATAATGGCCCTCAATGCCCTTACTGAAGATGCTCAAGAAGGGATCTCAGCCTTCTTACAAAAACGGGCTCCCCAGTGGAAGGGTAAATAATATTTGGCCTTTAAATATTTAATTTCTCAGTTACCTTATATTCCTGGATCAAATTTTTAATTTGCTTCCAGGTTTCTTCTTCTATTTCTACCCCTGCTTGTTTTCTTATTTCCCTAGTTTTGGTTTCTTTTTCTCCGGGATAAAAAACTTGCGTAAAGCCTTGCGCAAGGGGCGTATCTTTTATGAATTTACTCATCAAAGAGGCTTCGGCCTTGGCTGTTGATAAGGGGATAAATTTCTCAATATCAATAGCTAAAATGAGCGAGCCATTGCTAAACTGTTTGTTAGGTTTTCCGGGGAAACCATTGCCAGACAAAATACTGGCTAAAAGATCGGTCATGAAGGCTAAACAATACCCCTTATGGCCGGCAGAAGCACCCAGGGGGAGAATGGTTCCGCCATCATAAAAATCTTTGGGGTTATTACTGGGTCGCCCATCTTTATCGAGAATCCACCCTTCAGGCACTTTACTTCCGCGAGCCAAATATACTCTGAGCTTCCCCTCGGCGCAGACGGAGGTAGCAAAATCTGAACTAAATAAATCCTTATCTCCGCCGGGGAAGGCAATGGCGATTGGATTAGTGCCCAGTTTTCTTTGCGACCCTCCAAAGGGAGGTTGGTAGGGAACTTGCCCACCAGTGGCACAGAACAGGATGGCCCCACATCCTTTTTGAGCGGCCATCTCGGTGTACGCTCCCACACGTCCGATATGACCTAAATTGCGCATGGTCACGCAGCTTACTCCATGCTTTTTAGCTTTTTCAATAGCCACCTCCGTAGAATAGGTAGCGATGACCTGGCCTAATCCATAGTGACCATCAACCTGGGCCGTGCATGTTGATTCTTGAATGATTTCTGGCTTTGCTTTGGGTATGATAATCCCTTCTCTTATTTGACGCAGATATTGAATAATGCGGATGATTCCGTGGGAATCGTGGCCTGCTAAATTGTTATCCGTCAGATGTTGAGCCACAATTAAACTATGCTCTTCTGGGGCTCCGGCTGCACATAAAAGATGAAAAGCAATTTTCTCAATTTGCTCTGCTTTTAAATTTGGCATCTATGACCTCCACTTTATCTTTTATTCTTTAAAAATATCTATTGAGGAAATATACAGCTAAATTATAATTTAGACAATAGAAAGATAAAGGCGGGCGATTTTAAAAGGGGTATGTTAAGAATTTATGAGAAGTTTAAAATGGAGAAATTAAAAAAGAGGGTACAATATGTTGGGCTTTGCAGGCAAATTATTGAGAGTAAATTTGTCTACGGGAGAAATAAGTCAAGAGACAATCGCTGAGGATATCTTCAAAAAATTTTTAGGAGGAAGAGGCATTGCTGCCCAGATCCTTTATACCGAGCTAAAACCTAAAATAGACCCCTTAGGGTCCGAGAATAAGATAGTGATCGCTCCGGGAGCTTTGGTAGGGACTCCAGCTTTAGCCGCCAACCGAACATTGTTAGCCAGTAAATCTCCTCTGACCGGCATCTGGGGCGACGCAGTTTTTGGTGGTGGCTTCGGGATAGAACTAAAAAAAGCAGGTTACGATGCGGTAATTATAGAAGGAAAGTCATCCCGCCCTGTTTATTTGTATATTAGTAACGAAAGGGTCGAAATAAAAGAAGCTGGCCATCTATGGGGGCAAGAAACTGGGCCAGCTCAAGAAGCCCTTAATAAAGAAATAGGTCCAGCCAAAATATTATTGATTGGGCCAGCGGGAGAGAACTTGGTTAAATATGCTTCCGCCATTAGCGAGCTCCATTTTAGTGCGGGACGCTCGGGCATGGGTTGCGTGATGGGAGCTAAGAAGCTCAAAGCTATTGCTGTTAAGGGGAGGGGAAAAATTGCCGTAGCTAATCGCGCCGAGCTTTTATCCTTAACTAAACAGCTAATCAGAGAGATAAAGGAGAACCCCAGTTGCGGAACTCTTACCCGGTATGGTACTTGGAATAATCTTACTCCTCTGCAGAATTTTGGCATCCTGCCGACCAAAAACTTTCAACAGGGAATTATAGAAGGGGGGGAGCGTTTAGAAAGTGAAGCATTTAATAAAGCCATTTTAACTAAAAGATATACCTGTCCAAACTGCCCCATATTTTGCCGGCCGATAGTGGAAATGGAGAAACCCCTAAAAGTTTCTGGCATATATGGCGGACCTCAATATGAAACGGTAGCGGCCTTAGGTTCTTTATTGCTAAATACTAATCCGCCCGTGATCGCTAAAGCCCATGAACTGTGTAATCGTTATGGATTAGACACTATGTCTACTGGAGCTTGTATAGGTTGGGCCATGGAGTGTTGGGAGCGAGGAATTAACTTAGGTCGACCATTACCGTGGGGAGATAAAGATACCATCCTTAATTTAATTACCGAAATAGCTTTTCGGCGAGGCATAGGGAACCTTCTTGCTGAGGGAGTGAGGGAAGCCGCAGCTAAAGTGGGGCAGGGTAGTGAGAAGTGGGCATTACACGTAAAAGGCTTTGAAATGGCGATGCATGATCCTCGAGGTAAGAAAGGGATGGGCTTATCTTATGCCACTGCTAATCGCGGCGCTTGTCATCTGCAAATCATCCATGAAGAGGCTTTAGAACCAGGGGGACCTTTCCCGGAATTAGGATTGAATAAGCCGATGAGTCGTAAACAACTGGCCGGAAAGCCTTATGTGGTTAAAATAACTCAAGACTATTTTGGCACGCTGAATGATTCTTTAGGAATTTGTAAGTTCCCCACCAATGCTTGGCGTCCATTTACGCCTGGCCGAATGGTGGATATTTTGTCCTTAGTCACTGGCTGGGATATTTCTTTGGCCGAGCTCTTAGAAACGGGAGAACGTATTTACAACCTTTGTCGTTTGTTTAATGTGCGGGAGGGAATTAATAGGGCTGACGATATTTTGCCTCCCCGTCTCGCCGAACCTCTTCCGGCCGGGGCCACAGCTGGGGAAATTATCAGCGAAGATGATTTGAATAAAATGCTGGACGAATATTATCACTTAAGAGGCTGGGATAAAAATGGCCGGCCCCTTCCTGAAACTCGGCAAAGACTTGAGCTGGACATTTAAAATATATCCACTCTCCTTTTCCATAGTTTGGGGATAAGTCCAGATATCTCTAAAACAACCGCTTTTTTAACTTTTCCAATTCTTCACAAATCTCGAGGGGAAGGCGATTACCAAATTGGCTCAAGAATTTCTCAGCATCGGCCAATTCTTCTTGCCAGTCCTGGGCATTTACCTTTACCAGCCTGCGGAAATGCTCTTGGGAAATATTCAAGCCAGAAAGATCAAGATCTTCCATTTTGGGCACAAAGCCGATAGGCGTCTCTTCAGCTCCACAAGATGGATCACCTTGGGCACGGCGGATAGCCCAAATGAGGGCCCGGATATTGTTTCCAAAACCTGGCCAGAGAAATCGACCCGCCTCGTCTTTGCGAAACCAGTTAATGAAAAAGATTTTCGGTGGATTCTTCATTTTTTTCCCCATTTTCAGCCAATGGGCAAAATAGTCAGCCATGTTGTAACCACAGAAGGGGAGCATAGCCATAGGGTCACGCCGAACGATGCCCACTGCCCCCGTCGCGGCCGCCGTTGTTTCTGCTCCCATAATTGTGGCCAAGAAAACCCCTTGAGCCCAATTGAAGCTCTCCAAAATTAAAGGAATTGTTCTTTCTCTCCGGCTACCAAAAAATATAGCGGAAATAGGTACTCCTTGAGGGTTTTCAAATTCTGGAGATAGGGTTGGGCATTGCTTAATGCAGACCGTAAAGCGGGAATTGGGATGAGCAGCAGGAGTACCAGATTTTGCTGTCCAGGGCTGGCCGCGCCAATCTAAAAGGGATGGTGGCGGATTGTTCAGCCCCTCCCACCAAGGCTCATTGGTTAGGGGATTTAAAGCCACATTAGTGTAAAGAGTGGGATAAAAAGTACCCGCCTTCAGAGTACGCATCATGTTGGGATTAGTTAGGTAGGATGTTCCCGGAGCTACTCCAAAAAAACCATATTCCGGATTGATGGCGTATAGATGCCCATCTTCTCCGAGGCGCATCCAGGATATGTCATCCCCTACAGTCCAAATACGGTAGCCAGGAAGACTTGGCTCCATCAAAGCGAGGTTTGTCTTTCCCGAGGCTGAAGGTAAAGCCGCGGTCAAGTAAGTAATTTTCCCTTGGGGGTCTTCGATACCTAAGATAATCATATGTTCAGCAAGCCAGCCCTCTTTTAGCCCTTGATAGGAAGCTATGCGCAGGGCGAAGCATTTTTTCCCTAAGAGAGCATTACCGCCATAGCCAGAACCTATACTCCAGACTAAGTTCTCTTCTGGAAAATGCATAATGAAGCGGCGATTCGGATTAAGGTCGCCCAAAGAATGAAAACCTTTGACAAAATTTGGGCTAGGGCCAATTTTCTCCAAAGCATGCTTACCCAGGCGGGTCATAATCCGCATACTTACAGCTACATAGGTATTATCAGTAATTTGAATACAAGCCTTGGCCAACGGAGAATCAGGATGGCCCATAGTATAAGGAAGAACATACATTGTTCTCCCTTTCATGCATCCAGAAGATAAATCTTTGAGTAAAGCTTTGGCTTTCTTAGGATCCATCCAGTTATTATTTGGGCCAGCCATTTCCTTTTCGGGAAAAGAAATATATGTTAGATGTTCAGTGCGGGCTACATCCGTAGGATGGCTGCGGTGAAGAAATGATTTGGGATAGCTCTTTTGGTTTAATTCATAAAATATGGGCTGGCCATCTATTTTCTCTTCTTTCATACCAATTTCTATTAACCGGTGAGCTTCTTCTTCTGAACCATCGCACCAATAGATTTGAGAAGGTTTGGCAAGCCGAGCCTGTTCTTCAACCCATTTTTCAACCTCGGTAACCATTTGCTTCCTTTCTCCGGGAATTTAGCTTAATATTCTAAAAGTCAGCATATCCGTTTTTAATTATTTGGCCTGATGATGATCTAAGTTTTTTCCTCCCCCTTGCTTATCAAATTAGTTTACATTTTTTTAAGCCAACAAGCAATTTTAATCTATGCCTTCTCAGGGATACGGCAAGTTTTATTCGGTTAGGTTTTTTTCAAAGGCTTCTAAGAGAAAATGAAAAAGATTAAAATGGGAGGAACGAAAAAATTGATCCATCTCACTCCAAAGGACTTACCTTGGGTGAAATTAAGATATACCTCTGGTAGAGATTAGCCTTTCCGGGAATAGAGAGAAAAAATGCAAAGGAGAAAAACTTCTCTAATTCAGATCCCTAAAAGTCGCATGGCTTCTTCTATACGCATACTGAAGTACCTTAAGGCCGAGGGGATATATCTAAACCTGCCCTGAATTCGGATAAGGCTTATGGCCAGATTCCTTAGAGAAGACATAATCTCTGTCCCATTGTTTTTCCTCACCCTACTTCTATCCTCATCAAAGGTTACATCTCTGACCCAGAATAGGCGGTTTTCTATCTCCCAGTGCCCCCGATTGAGCTCTAATAATCTCTCCGGTCTTGCCCTCTCCTTAGAAAGAGAGGTAACGCCATAAACCACCTCTGTCTCCTCCTTTTTAACCACCCCACCCCTTATCTCCTCCCTTACCCTTTCCACCTTGAATACCTGTTCCGCATAAGGAAACTCTACGTACCCATTCAACTCACCACTAACCCAAATACTTCGCTTCTCTATCCTCCCATGGCCCTTATCTATTGTCGTGTGCTGAGGGGGGAAAAGATTCCAACTTAAAATGATCCTCTACATCACTAAGCAGAGTCTTTTGATTTCCCTTCACCGTAAAAAGATAATCTGCCTTCTTCTCCTCCACTACATAAGAAGCTATCTCCTTCTGCGTCAAAAGAGCATCCGCTGTAACCACCGCACCCTCTATGCTCAGATCAGCCAAAAGAGGCCGTACCTCCCTTATCTCATTCGTCTTATCCGCCACCCTCTTTGAAGCAATCACTACCCCCTCCTTGTGAATGATAGCCGATAAAAGATGAATAGGATTCCTCTCTCCATCTCTGCTCCCTTTCACCGTCTTCCCATCTATGGCCACCCCCTTCCCCCCAATACCTATCCCCTTACTCATAAGCCAATCTGAAATAAAGTTATCAAACTCCCTAACATCTACCCTCTGAATCGCCCTCCTTATGGTAGACTCATCCGGAGCAGCCCCCCTCCTTATCCCAAACCTTCGCAGCGTCTCCTCTGACAAACCCTTGACCCAATCCCCTATCCCTATAAAACTCCTTGCCCCACAAAGCGTAGCACAAAGAGCCAGACCCAAAAGACTATAAAGCGGATACCTCCTCCCCCTCCTGCTTCTGGGATCTGTCACCTTCTTAACCACCTCAACCAAACCTTCAACGGGAAATTCATTCATCCTGAGAATCGTAGAACTATCCATAGCACCCCCTTCCGAGAAGAACTCTCCACCAAGCAGCCTCTCTGCCCCCTTTGTCAAAGGAT
>CAZAGD010000096.1:0-25525 GCA_964484485.1 uncultured Syntrophaceae bacterium | reverse complement strand
ATCCGGGAATCCCTCCGAGTCAATGCCAACATATTCTTGATTATTTTGGGCGCCTATATCTTTGTGCGTTTTCTCGCCCTTACGCGTCTGCCTGTGGACTTTGCGGAATGGATGGTTAGCCTCCGCGTTTCTCCTATAACTGTCTATTTATTTATTCTGGCCGCTTACTTGATTCTGGGCTGCTTCATGGATGCCATCGGGCTCCTGATGTTAACCGTTCCTTTCATCTTCCCTTCCATAGTTGCTTTAGGGTTTAATCCCATCTGGTTTGGGATCATTGTCGTGAAGATGTTAGAGATCGGTCTACTGACTCCTCCAGTAGGTATCCAAGCTTATGTATTAAAGAGTGTTGTACCTGGCTTGACTTTACGCGATATTTTCGTCGGCTTTTTGCCCTTCTTCTTGGTTGACCTCTTTGTGGTCATTGGCCTACTTACCATCTTTCCACAAATCGCCACCTTTTTGCCTTCGCTCATGAAATAGGATTTTCAATTCGCCGCGGGTGTGTTATCTTTTAAAAAGATTTCAGGCGAAAAGGAGAAGAATGATGTTAATCGTAGGCGAACGGATTAATACCAGCCGGAATACTATCAACGAAGCAGTGGAGAAGCGCGACGCCGCTTTCATTTCTAACGAAGTCCAAAAGCAGGCCCAGGCCGGAGCAGATTATATAGATCTGAATGCTGGATCTCGGCTGGCCAGCGAAAAAGAGGACCTCCTTTGGCTCATTAAAGTAGCGGAAAGTGTTTCTGAAAAACCTTTATCATTAGATAGTCCGGATCCGCAAGTTTTGCTCCAAGCCATTAAGCAGGTGCAGAAAAAACCAATGATCAATTCTATCACGGCGGAAAGAAACCGCTTTGAAGCTATGAAGCCGGTCCTCTTAGAAAGAGATTGTGAGATCATCGGCCTATGCTTAGATGAAAATGGCATTCCTAAAAATGCTGAGCAGGCTGTAAAGAATGCGGCTTTTTTAGTTGACAACTTAACTCGTTTAGGGATTCCCCCGGCGAGCATCCATCTCGATCCCCTAATTCAACCATTGAGCGTTCATAAAGACAACGGTCTTTTAGCCTTGGAAACCATCCGCCGTTTGCATAGTGAATTTCCCGAAGTAAAAATAATTTGCGGACTTTCGAATATTTCTTTCGGCTTGCCCAGTCGCTTCTTATTAAATAGAATTTTTATAGTTTTATGTCTGGGGGCTGGATTAGATGGAGCCATCGTTGATCCGCTCGATCAAAAGCTGATGACCAATATCCTGGTGGCCGAGACTTTATTGGGTAAAGATGATTATTGTTTAAAATATTTACGGGCTAATCGCGCCGGAACTCTGATTGGATAAAAACCTTTTTAGGGAAAGCATAAGTAGCATATCCTTACCCCTTTCCCCCTGACTCATTTGGCCGTGAAAGTTAAAACTGTTGGACGGACAGGAAAATGGCTGCTTGCAACTTAGTATTAAATCTGTTACAAAGAAAGAAATTAGGGAGCGTAAAAAAATAAGCAGGAGGCAGGTAGAAAGGAAGGAGTAATAGATGGAAGTTAGAATTATAATTTGTGGCGTGGGCAGAGTAGGCAAAGCTTTTCTCAGTCTATTAAGCCAAAAAAATGGATACCTCCAAGCTCGCTATGGGTTGACTCTGAAAATAATTGCGGCGGTAGATATTGGAGGCGCTGCTGTATCGCCAGAAGGTCTGCCTTTGCCTAATCTATTAGCTCACCTCCAACAAGGTAAAAATGTGGAAGAGCTGCCCATTTTCGGAAAGAAGAATTATTCGGGGAAAGAAGCCCTTTCCTCTTTACCTGCAGAAATCTTAGTAGAAACCACGCCCACAAATATTCAAGACGGAGAACCCGGTTTGACCCACCTTCGCACTGCTCTGGAGCATGGTCGGCATGTGGTTACCGCAGCCAAAGGGCCCTTGGTGCTCCGTTTCCAAGAATTAAAAGAATTGGCCAAAAAAGCTAATCGGAAATTGATGATCAGTGCGGCGACGGCCGCTGCTTTACCCACTTTGGATGTGGGCTTAGATTGTTTAGCAGGCACAGAGGTTTTGGCTGCCGAAGGAATTCTTAATGGGACGACTAATTATATTCTCACCAGGATGACAGAAGAAGGATGCCCCTATAGCGAGGCTTTAGCTGAAGCCCAAAGAATGGGCATAGCCGAGCCTGATCCATCCTTAGATGTCGAAGGACGAGATACGGCCAATAAAATTCTGCTTATCGCCAACGAAGTCTTCCAAGCAGGATTAACGTTAAAAGATATTCCCGTAGAAGGAATCACGAAGATTACTCCGGAAGATATAAATAAAGCAAAGCAAGAAGGCAAAATCATTAAACTCATAGGCCAAGTAGAAAAGAAAAATGGCCGAGTCATAGCCTCAGTAGCTCCCTTGGCCATTCCTCTGGACCATCCTCTGGCCAGTGTGCGCGGCTCAGAAAAAGCCATATCGTATTTAACTGATACCATGGATAGAGTTACGGTTTCCGGAGGTAAATCAAATCCTTTAGGCGCAGCTGCGGCCATCTTGAAGGATATTATTCGTATTTATAAATAAATTTTTTCTATTCCTTTTCCCTTTAGCCGAGGAAAGAAATCAAACCAAGAATTTTAGCGAGGCAACTTACCAGCAGAAGAAAAATAGCAAGTTTCTTACTAATAAAAAGGAGGAAAAATGAAAAAAAAGAAAACGATACAAGATTTTTACACCATGAAAGAAAAAGGAGAACCGATTACTTTTATTACCAGTTATGACTATCCCACAGCCACTTTTGCGGAGAAAGCTGGCGTGGATATGATCTTAGTGGGCGATTCCCTGGGGATGTGTGTTTATGGTTATGAAGGCACCATGCCGGTCACTATGGATCAAATGATTGTCCATACGGAGGCGGTGCGGAGAGGAGCGCCCAATACTTTTGTAATTGGGGATATGCCTTTCTTGTCTTACCAAACTAATGATGAAGCCGCTGTAGAGAATGCCGGCCGTTTCTTTAAAGAAGCCAGAGTCGATGCGGTAAAGTTAGAAGGAGGGGTACGCGTAGCGAGCCGGATTAAAGCCATTGTGGATGCGGGAATGTTAGTCATGGGCCATATAGGTTTGACTCCCCAAAGCTCCTCCCAATTAGGAGGTTTTAAGGCCCAAGGGCGCACTTTGGAAAGCGCTAAAGCCCAAGTGGAAGACGCCCTGGCCGTTCAAGAAGCTGGGGCAGCTATGATTTTGCTGGAAGCAATCCCACCCGAAGTAGCAGGCTATATCCGGGACCTCCTGACTATTCCTGTTCTTTCTATTGGAGCCGGTCCATATTGTGATGGCCAATTGTTGATCGTAAGCGACATGTTGGGCATCTTTGAAGCGTTTACCCCTAAATTCGTTAAACGTTACGCCGAAGTTGGCAAGATCTGTACGGAAGCTCTTACTGCTTATGTCCAGGATGTGCGGAATAGAGCTTTCCCCGAGCCCAAGCATATTTACCCAATGATTCCGGAAGAATTGGCCAAATTTAAAGAATGGGTAGCTCAGCAGAAATCTTCTCTTAAAAAGTAAATTGCTTCTCCTCCGAAAAAAAGGCATAATCTTAAATAAAGGGTTATGCCTTTTTATTTATTTCCCGAATACCTTTCTGCGGAAAACATAGCTGAGCTAAACCCTTTACATCTTAACTTCGGAGGTGAGTTATGTTCGAGTTTATAAAAAAAGCCATATTCATCGGGGCGGGCTTAGCCTCCATGACGGCGGACAAAATTGAAGAAACGGTGAATGAAATCGTCAAAAAAGGAGATCTTACGGAAAAACAGGGGCGCGAATTAATCCAAGAACTTAAAGAAAGGTCAACCAAAGTTAGAAAAGAGTTGTCTGAAAAAATAGAGAAGGTCGTAAACGAAACTCTGCAAAAGTTGAATATACCCACGCGCAAAGAAATCGAAGAATTGAAAACCAGGATTGAACAGTTGGAGAAAGCTGGGGAGAAAAAAGAATAGCATGCTGCTGCGCCAGATAGGAGCCTTTTCGCGCCCTTACCGCCATATAAATCGCTACCGCCAAATTCTCACTGTTTTTTTTAAGTATGGGTTTGGTGATCTCATTGATAGATTAAATATCGGCCAGTATTTAGAGTTTGGCCGGCGTTTAATCTTTCGGAGCCATCGGGCCAGCGCCGAAAAACTTACCCGGGCCGAGCGCCTTCGTCTTGCTTGCGCGGATTTAGGCCCTACTTTTATTAAACTGGCCCAAGTCCTTTCTACCCGTCCTGATTTGATTCCCTTAGAATTCGCCCAAGAATTAGCGAAACTCCAAGATCAAGTTCCTCCTTTCCCTTTTGCTCAGGTAAAAGAAATTATTGAAGATGAATTCAAAACACCTCTGGAGAAAAAATTCGCCAGTTTTGATCCTGCGCCCTTGGCGGCTGCTTCTATTGGCCAGGTGCATCGAGCCCGTCTGCTCGGTGGGGAAGAGGTGGTGGTCAAAGTGCAACGGCCGGGTATCCGACAATTAATTGAAGTAGATTTAGAAATCCTTTTTCATTTAGCCATTTTAATGGAAAGACACATAGAGGAATTAGCCAGGCAGAAGCCAACCCGAATTGTGGAAGAATTCGCCCGCGTTTTAGAAAAAGAAATTGACTATGAGGTCGAAGCTTCTAATTTGGAAAGGTTTGCCCATCAGTTTCTTGACCATCCTTATCTATATGTTCCCCGCCTCTACCGCGACGCTTGTAGTAGTAAAGTGCTGACCATGGAGTATATTTCCGGAATTAAGGCCAGCGAAATTCATCTTCTCGATCGAGAAGGCTTGGACCGAAAAGAAATAGCTTCTCGGGGAGCAGATTTAATTTTAGAACAAATATTTCGGCACGGTTTTTTCCATGCTGATCCTCATCCGGGAAATGTTTTCGTTTTGCCAGGTAACAGAATTTGTTACTTGGACTTTGGCATGATGGGCAGTGTAGACCGGCAAGCTCGCGAAGATTTTGCCGACCTGATTTATGGGTATGTGCGCCGGGACGAAAGAAAAATCGTCTCTGCCCTGCTAAAAATTATTGAGTGGGAAGAGGAGCCCAACCGCCGAGCCTTAGAAAAGGATATAGCCGATTTTATGGCCAAGTATTTTGGGCGACCTTTGCAGGAGCTCCGCCTCGCCATCATATTAAAAGACTTGCTTGATTTAATTAATCGCCACCATTTGCGCCTCCCCCCGGATATTTATCTCATGGGGAAAGCCTTAGCCACAGCCGAAGGAGTCGGTTTGGCTTTGGATCCCGAGATGGATATGGCCAGCAAAGCTGCTCCTTTTATCAAGCAGCTTAAAATGGAACGTTTTAGTCCCCAAAGAATTTGGAAAGAATTTTTCGGGGCAGGGGAAGAACTTTTCCAGTTACTTAAAGAAATTCCCGAAGATCTCCAGGATATTCTGCGGCAGATAAAACAAGGTAAATATAAGATTGGCTTAGAGCTCCGCGGCCTGAGCCAACTTTCTTCCCAAATTGATCGGGCTTCTAACCGCTTGGCTTTTTCTCTTTTAATATCATCACTAATCATCTCATCTTCTTTGATCATAAGTACCAATATTGGCCCTTTCTTGTTTGGTTTCCCTGTATTGGGAATTTTAGGTTTTGGTATTGCTGGTATTTTCGGAGTTTGGTTGTTGATTTCCATCCTCCGTTCCGGGAGACTTTGAAAAAATTATGGAATATGTTCGGCAGCCAAATCTCTGCTTTGGCTATCTAACAATTGGGACAAAAATAGAATAGCCTTTTGATAAAAAAATATTAAGGAGGAAAGTAATCATGGTTGACCCCGAGAAATTTTTTCAAGCTATATCTATGGGTAAGATGGAAGAAGTCAAAGAATTAACCCAGAAAGCTTTGGATGCAGGAGAGCTTCCTCATAAAATTTTGCAAGACGGCTTGATCAAAGCCATGGAGCGCATTGGCCTCCTTTTTAAGAACAACGAAATTTACATTCCTGAGGTCCTTATTGCTGCCCGGGCCATGCATGCCGGTTTAGACGTGCTTCGTCCCATTCTGGCTAAATCGACCACAACTTCATCGGCCAAAGTTATCTTAGGAACAGTTAGAGGCGACCTTCATGATATTGGTAAGAATTTAGTGGGGATGATGCTCGAAGGAGGAGGGTTTGAAGTTATAGATTTAGGAATTGATGTGCCGCCAGAAAAATTCTTGCAGGCCGCCCGCGAAAAAGGTGCGCAAGTCATCGGCATGTCTGCTTTGCTGACTACTACTATGTTACAGATGAAGACCACGGTTGACTTAATTAAAGCAGCGGGCTTGCAAAAAGATATTAAAACCATCATTGGCGGAGCACCGGTAACGGCGGAATTTGCCCAAAAAATTGGGGCCGACGGTTATGCACCTGATGCTGCTTCGGCTGTCCAAGTAGTAAAAGGGCTTGTCAGCCTCTAAAATCCATGTTAATTATTATTTTTTAATAAAACTTAAGGAGGTTGAGGTGCAATTTGCTGAACGTCTTCAAAAAATTCCCCCTTATCTATTTGTTACCTTACGTAATAAAATAAATAAAGCCAAAGCTGAAGGGGTCGATGTCATTAATTTAGGCGTGGGCGATCCCGTTGATCCTACCCCGCAGCGCATAATTGACGAACTCTGTCGGCAGGCCCAGATACCCATCAACCATCAGTATCCCATAGATGAGGAGAAAGGCATGTTGGCTTTCCGCCGGGAAGTGGCCTCCTGGTATGCTCGGAGATACGGGGTAGAATTGAACCCGGAAGGGGAGGTGCTCGGCTTAATCGGCTCCAAAGAAGGCTGCCACCATTTTGTCTTAGGCTTAGTTAATCCTGGCGAAATAGTTTTAATGACTGATCCAGGTTACCCCGCTTATCGAGCTAGTATATATATAGGCAACGGCGAACCCTATGCCATGCCCATCCTGGCGGAGAATGATTTTTTTCCTGATTTTGATCAGATTCCGCCGGAAATTATTAGACGGACGAAAGCCATGTTCCTGAACTATCCCAACAATCCCACCGGAGCCTGTGCCACCCGCGAGTTTTTTGTGCGCGTGGTTGATTTCGCCCGCCGGCATAACATTGCCGTATGTCACGATAACCCCTATAGTGAGATTGTCTTCGATGGGCAAGAGCGCTTGAGCTTCTTAGCTGTTCCCGGAGCCAAAGAAGTGGGCATAGAACTAAATTCCTTATCCAAACCTTATAACATGACCGGCTGGCGAATCGGCATGGCCGTAGGCAACAAAGATATAATCAGTGCCATTTGTAAAGTAAAAGAGAATACTGATTCCGGAATCTTTAACGCCATCCAGTACGCCGCCATACAAGCTTTACGCCATGAAGATGAAAATATCACTAAAATGCTAAATATTTACGCCCGGCGGCGGGAGTTAGTCTTGAAGACTTTGGCCAAGATCGGGTTAGAATTTCCTCCCCAGAAAGGGACTTTTTATCTGTGGGTTCCTGTGCCCAAAGGAATGACCTCTCTCGAGTTTACGACTGCTCTCTTCGAGAGAGCGGCCATAGTGGTCGCGGCAGGTCCAGCTTATGGACCCCATGGCGAAGGCTATATCCGTATTTCCCTCACCGTTCCCGACCAGCGGCTGGAAGAAGCCATGGAAAGAATAAAAAAGGTATTTTAGGTATGATTTTTGCTTAAAATTAATATGCTCACTTATATTGGTATCGGTTCGAACTTAGGCAACAGCTTAGCCAATTGTCGGCAAGCCATCCAAGCTATTGGGGCGGAGAAAGGAAATAAAATTGTGGCTTGCTCTCCATTTTATCTTACTGAACCGGTGGGTAGAAAAGACCAAAATTGGTTTGTAAATGCCGTAATAGCAGTAGAAACAAATTTTTCTCCGCACCAGCTTATGGAATTTTTATTGCATATTGAAAAAAATATGGGCCGGGAAAGAAAAGAACGCTGGGGGCCCCGGATTATTGATTTAGATATCCTTTTTTATGCCAATCTGATTTGCCAAGAAGATGATCTGCAAATCCCTCATCCCGAGATGGTCAAACGAAGATTTGTGCTGCTACCTCTGCAAGATATTGCCCCGCACCTGGTCCATCCCCAATTGGGCAAAACAGTGCGCGAACTTTTAGACGAGCTACCTCCAGGGGAAAAAGTTATTCCTCTTTTAGAAAAAGAACGATGCTCCGGTTAATCATTTATTTTATTCTTCTACTGCTTATTTACTTTATGGTGAAAAGGGCCTTCTTCCCTAAAAAAAGAAGCTCTCCACCCGAGGCTATTAGTGAAGAGTTAGTTCAAGATCCCTTCTGCAACTGTTATATTCCCAAGAGTAAGTCTTATCAAGTTTCTTGGAAAGGGAAAAAGCTTTTTTTTTGCAGTAAAGAATGCTTCGAGAAATACAGATTAGCTAAGCAATTGCCGAAGAGTTAGTGGGCAGAAAATGTTTTTCTAAAGGTTAAAAATATATGCTAGACTTCTGGGGAATTAGAAAAAATTTTATTGGCCAAATTGTTCTGATAGTAGCGATGAACTTGCTCCAACTTTCCTGGTCTTGGGCTGATATTTACCAATATATTGATAGTGAAGGAGTGGTGCATTTTACCAATACGCCTACCCATGGGAAATTTAAATTAATCTTAAAAGAAGAGATAATTGAGAGAGAAGATAGAAAGGAAGAGGTAACCAAGGGAGAACGGGTCCAATTTGCGGCTGATTTACCTTACGAAAAATTCGATCCCTTTATTTGGCGAGCTGCCGAAAAATACGGCGTAAACTATGCTTTGATCAAGGCTATTATTAAAACAGAATCAGACTTCAATCCCTGGGCCATTTCTAAAGCGGGCGCTAAAGGATTAATGCAGCTCATGCCCAAAACAGCTTATGCTTTTCAAGTAAAAGATTCTTTTCATCCTGAAAAAAATATTGAAGGAGGTGTTCGCTACTTACGGTATCTAATCGATCTCTTTCCCGGAAATTTGTATGCCGTATTGGCCGCCTATAACGCTGGCGAAAATGCCGTTCTGCGCTATCGCGGAGTTCCCCCTTACCAAGAAACACGCCGATTTATTCAAAAAGTTTTGCACTATTTCCAATATTACCATCAGGAACCTAAACCTAATTTTTCAGCCCTGCGTTCAAAATGAAATAATTGGGTTTAACTATGGAGAAATCCATGGAGGTCATGGCCAAAAAAGAAAAGCCCCTCGCGCTTTGGAACATACCTAATCTTCTATCTATTTTCCGCCTGTTAGCTATCCCTTTTGTCGTCTTTTTTCTTTTCTTTCCCGGCCCTTTGGCGAGCTTTATGGCTGCGCTAATTTTTAGTTTAGCCTCGCTAACTGACCTCTTAGATGGTTATATTGCCCGGCAACAAAAAACAGAAACTCCCATAGGTAAGCTTTTAGATCCCATGGCCGATAAACTATTAATCACTTCGGCCATGATCATGTTAATCTCTTTAGAACGTATTCCAGCCTGGATAGTTGTTTTAATCGTGGGGCGCGAAATTGCCGTAACTGGCTTGCGGGGAATAGCTTCCGTGCAGGGAATAGTAATTGCGGCCAGCAAATGGGGAAAAGCTAAAACAGTTTTGCAATCGATTGCTTTAATTGGTCTAATTCTTCATTATGAATATTTGGGCATTGACTTCCACTTATTAGGTATGATTCTCTTAGTAATTGCTCTGCTAATTACTTTATGGTCAGGTTTAGATTACTTTTTAAAATTTTATCGCGAACACCAAAAAATACAAAAATAAATCTATTCTTTGATACGCCTAAGCTCCATTTTTACGGCATTGGTCTTATCCAGGCATTCTAATTCCACTATATCCGGCCCTCCCCATTCTGGCGGAAATCCTCCTCCAAATTGGAGCATGATAATATAGGGAAAAGCATCATGGTAGAAAAAACCGCATAAACCCCCGGTATTATGCCCACTCAGCTCGATCTGCTGCCCCACAGTATGGCCGGCGTGACAATGTCCCTTCACGCTTTTAATTGTGCCTATAACTCTGTAACCCACTCTTCTTTCTTCCTCCATCTCAAACCTCCTTCACACATTCGGTTAAAAAGGCCCAGTGGGCCTCTTCATTTCAAATATATCTCTGGTCTTACAATAAAAATCTTCACCCAATCGACCGATGGCCTTTAATTTTGAAGCTTTAATAACTCCATCCGCGCAGACTTCTTCCTGAATATGCACCCGCAAAACTTCACCAATAATAAAGCTGGTTAACGTCGGAAATTGACCAAATTCCAAAATCTGCAGGAGTCTACACTCAAAGTTTAGCGGAGATTCTGCTACCCGCGGGGCCTTAATTAAATCGCTCGGGGCTGGCGTCAGATTAGCCACCTTAAATTCATCAACTTCATAAGCGTATTCACCAGAAGTTAAATTCATGGCCTGGGCCAATTCTTCCGTCACTACATTTATGACAAACTCTTTAGTTTCTTCGATATTGATTAAAGTGTCCTTCTTCTCCCCCGCTCTCTTACGGGCCACGGCAAAACCTACTACGGCCGGCTTTACCGAAAGGGCTGTAAAAAAACTGAAAGGAGCTAAATTGTTAATTCCCTGCTGGCTAACTGTGGAAACAAAAGCTATGGGCCGCGGCCCAATGGCTCCCACTAATAAAGCATGCGCCTCCACCCGGTTCAAATTTGCCGGATCAATCTTTATGATTTTTTGTTCCTTCATCTTAGCTATCCTTCCTTCTATATTTCTTTTCCGGTTAATAATCCTTTTTCTAAAAAACTGCAATATCCTTCCCGCCCCACAATAATATGATCCAATATGCGCAAGTCGATGGTGCGCGCTGCTTCAAGAAGGGAACGCGTCAATTGCTTGTCTTCCGGCGAAGGTTCCGGTTCGCCGCTGGGATGATTATGGACTAAGATTACTCCTGTAGCATGACAAGCTAAGGCTTCTTCAATAAGCCGCCGCGGATAAATTATGGCTCGGTCAATAGTTCCTTCTTGAATAATTTTAGAGAGGATAACTCTATTTTTATTATTCAAAAAAATCACCAGGAAAGCTTCTCGTGGCAGACCAGCCAGTTTGACGCGGGCAAAATTTAGGACTGCTTGAGGAGAAGAAAGGACATCTTTATTTTTTATCTTTTCGGCCAAATACATGCTGCATATTTCCTTGATCAAACCCAGCAAGGTGGCCGAGATGGGTCCCACGTTTTTTATTTTTTCTAACTCCTCAAGGGAAGCATCAAAGACGGCGGCAAAACTACCAAAAACCCGGATGAGTTCTTTAGCCAGAGGCTTAACATCTTTGCGCGGCAGAGCATAAGTGAGCAAGAGTTCCAAGACTTCGTAATCGTGCATGCCGGCAACCCCATCCTTTCGGAATCTTTCCCGCAATCGCTGCCGGTGTCCCAGGTAATCGGGTTTACCTTCCATCACTTATTCTCCATCTTGGGCCCATGGCAAATATGCAGATAATTTACCTAATATAAAAAAGAAGTCAATACTTTTCTATCCTCACCGTCGATCACTTTTGAAATTTGTGACTAATTCAGGCGGGAGGGCAAGAGGCTCATTAAAAGGAGGCGCTGGTTCTTTCACGGCTACAGGCGGGGAGAGCTAAGCTTATCTGGGCAAGAGAACAGACTTATTTTTAGGCTTTTTTAGCAGAGGTAGCCGTTCTTCGCGTAAAAAGGTGGCTAAGTATAAAGACGTTAATTTCCAGCCAATTTTAATTTCCCTCCGCTGGCCTCTACTTAAGCCACATCCAGACATTTGCCAAATAGCCGATCGACGGTCAGAAAGAAAATCTGGTAATCCCTTTACCTTAACTCCCCCTTTTTCCCCTCTTATTAATGGGAGCATAAAATAAACGACATCTTAAGGCGTGGTTCGGCAAGCCCCAAGGGCTTGCCCTCCGAGAAATTAAAAAAACCTGAAATGTAGGGCAAGGGCTTGTCCCTTGCCGCATTTGGCTTTATTTCTTATGTGGAATTACGACCCAATTTCATTGGGGAAACTCGATAAAGCCAGACCACGGAGTAAAATAAGAGTGATAACAGTAAATATTTAATTGCTCCGATTAATAATTATTCTTACTATGTTACGTTAAGCACTTTTCTGTGGTGGCCTACAAAACCTGTTGAAATCTTCATTCTTTACTCATAAAATAACGATTACATCAGTTTTAAAATTCGAGGTCTTTATGCACGCTCTGGAAAAAATAATGGCTAAGGCGGCTCGGGTAGAGAAAGTTGTTACGGGAGAAATTGTTAATTGTCGAGTTGACCTGGCCGAAGTCAACGATCTATACTTGCAGACCATCCATTCTTTTTATGAAATGGGTGGGAAAAAAGTTCATGACCCTAAGAAAATAACTTTCATCTTGGATCATTATGCTCCCGCTTCGACCATTCAGCAGGCGGAAAACCAAAAACAAATGCGTGAGTTTTGCCGGGCCCAGGGTATAGAATTACTTTTTGATGTTAATCAAGGAGTCTGCCATCAGGTAATGATTGATCACGGACTGGTTTACCCAGGGATGGTCTTGATAGCTACCGACTCCCATACCACCACCCATGGAGCCTTAGGAGCTTTTGGTACTGGCGTGGGAGCCACTGATATGGCTGTGATTATGATCACCGGCCAGCTTTGGTTGCGCGTGCCGGAAATTATCCGCCTTAACTTAGAAGGCCAGCCCCCTAAAGGAGTTTACGCTAAAGATGTTATCTTAATCGTCGCGGCTACTAACTTTGGTTGTGGTTCCAGTCGAGAACACGCCGCCATTGCCCTAAAAGCCATTGGCGTTGGCGCAATTATAGCTTCCTCTTTCGGGCGTATCTTTTATCGCAATGCCATCAACCTTGGTCTTCCCCTTATCGTATGTCCGGATATTCACCGCTCGGTGGATAAAGGAGATCTCTTGGAAATAAATTTTTCTACAGGCCAAATTTTAAACAAAACTAAAGGTCTTACTCTCCAAGCCCAGCCTTTATCCCCTTATGTCTTAAAAATATTAGAGGCTGGAGGGATAAAGCCTTTAATAAAAATGGAGTACGGTCAATAAACCAGAAAAGGAGACGAACTAATGCATATTCCTATTGCCCAAAGAATGGGTCGCTTGGGGACAGAGACGGCTTTTGCGGTCTCTTGGGAAGCAAGTATCTTAGCCCGCCAAGGTAAAAAAATTTATCCTTTCCATTTGGGGGATATGAATATTCCCACCCCTGAAAATATAATCCAAGCTACGATTGAGGCCATAAGAAAAGGAAAAACTGGTTATGCCCCCACAGCCGGCATCATAGAACTTCGAGAAGCTTTGGCCGAAGATGTGGGACGTAGTCATGGTTTAAAGCTTGGTATAGAAAATGTTTCTATACAGCCGGGGGGTAAGCCCACCATAGGAAAATTTATCATGGTGGCGATGAACCCGGGAGACAAAGTACTTTATCCCAACCCGGGCTATCCAATTTATGAGTCCCAAATAGAATTTCACGGCGGCCAAGGCCTCCCTTATGGGTATAAAGAAGGAGAAGGCTGTTTTTTATTGGACATGGAAGCCATCTATCGCGGCATAAAGGAAGGGGCCAAATTACTGATTTATAATAATTACCAAAACCCAACCGGAGCTTCCTCTCCTAAAGCAGAAATGGCCGAGTTGGCCCGTTTAGCCGTAGAAAATGATCTCTTTGTTTTAGCCGACGAAGCTTATTATGATATTCGGTACAGCGGCGAACCTCTCTCCATTGCCAGTTTCCCTGGCATGGCTGAAAGGACCGTTATTTTATACACTTTCAGCAAGAAATTTGCTATGACCGGCTGGCGTTTGGGGGCAGCCATCGGCCCGGCACCATTTATAGAAAATATCTCCAAAATAAACGTGAATGATGAATCGTGTGCTAACCACTTTATTCAGTACGGAGCCCTTGCTGGTCTTAAAGGAAGTGCCGCCGGTCCCCAAGCGATTTTAGCTACCCTCAAAGAACGACGGGATGTATTAGTAGATCTCCTAAATGATATCCCTGGAATCCGCTGTTTCAAACCCGAGGCCACCTTCTATTTATTCCCCAATGTAACCGAGGCTATGCAGCGTAAAGGAATTAATGACGTGGAAGAATTTCGCCAGATATGCCTCCGCGAAACAGGAGTAAGTTTCTGCACCCGCCGACATTTTGGCCGACCCCTCCCGGGAGAAAAAGAACAATATGTGCGCTTTGCTTACTCCGGAATTGAAGTCGCCGACATCAAGGAAGGCATGGCTAAATTAGCCGCTTTCCTTAGAGCTTGAAGCCTCTTTATTTGCGGGCGCGGATATATTCTCTGATAACTTCAAACTGACTTTCCCCATCCAAGCCAGCTTCGGCTAAGACTTGGTCAGCTTGACCGCTTCCCAAATAATGCCCCTTCTGAAAAGCATGCATGGTCAGACGCCGACCAAAATCAGAGCGGATCCAACGATACATAGTGGGTAAGGTAAAACCAGTAATGCCCATGGCTTCTTCAGCCAAAGCCGCAGGCCAAATCCGCTCCTGTTCCTCTGGCGGAAGGAGAGCAAAAAGTTCTGTGCTGGCTACATAATAAACTTGGATATCGATTTTTTCCTTGATCAGCAAAGGTAAGGTTTTTTGGAGGAAATCATAAGCCACTTCACTTCCCTGCAAGATAACCGTCCCCTGCCTTTTATTTTGAGCTGGCCGTAAAAGATAAACTCCCCGGCGGGCCGCGGTCGCTGGGGGAAGCCCCAGGGCCTGGCGATCTAAAATTTTTTCGTTTGGCCGGGTCACGAAGGGAGCAATGATGGCCGGCCTCTTTAAGAGGGCTGCCGTGAAGAGAGTCCACATTTCCTGGGGATCCCAGGGTGTAAGGGTAATCAAGGTGCCGGCCGGAAAATTCTCTTGCAGAAGTTGCAGAGCTTGTGGATCAGCATGGGTAGGACCATCTTCTCCGGTTTTTAAACCAGCATGAGCACAAACTAAAACTAAAGGCCGATAAGGCTCTTCTTTGATGGCTTGCCTGGCTTGATTGCCAATAGCATGGAGACGCGCAGCAATGTGGCCCAGAGGGGCGATGAAAGCTCCGTAAGACGAACCAACTCCGATATGCTTTCCGTAGGTAGATATGCCCGAGATAATTCCGGTCATAGCATCTTCACAGATACCACCGGCCGAGATGATTCTGGCTTGCGGGTTGCTTTGGGCATTGTAATACCCTTCGGCAAATCCTTGGGCAGCCAAATTAACACTGGTGGAAGCCAAAAGGTCTGCAGCCGCCACCAATATTGCTCCTTGGCTAATTTTATTATAATAATTGAGTACCCGGCCTAATTCGCCGCGTAGAGTTGTTATCTTTCCTGGAGCTAACTGGAGTTCTTCTGGAATTTGGTCAATTTTTTGCGCGGCGGTTTCATAAATAGCCGGCAAGGCCGGGGCTTGCGCCCGAGGCCGGCGCTGTTGTGCCTCAAGCCTGCTGCGCGCTTGATGAATTCTTTGGGCTAAATATTTTACAGTAGGGGTACTCTTCTCCAAACCCTGACGAATGCTGAGCAGCGCTTCCCAGAAACATTTCTCTAAGGTTTCTTTGTCTTGCCCGGCCAGACAACGTTGTTCCCCTGTCTCACAAACAGGTAAATTCAATCCAAATTTTTCTAAAAAGGGGCGGAGGGCGCGATAAAACCCTTCGCCACAAAAGCTATGCCCTGCTCCATGGGAAGCTCGCCCCTCAATGCCATACTGCCAGCCTTTTTTAGTGCGGTAGATGATGGCCGTGGGTTGATGGTTTTCTATTCTTAAAGCCGCTCTCTGGGCCGCATGGATTTGCAAAAAATCAAGGCCATCGGGGACGAAAATGACGTTCCAATCATGCAGATAAAAGAACTCTAAGGGGTTCCATTGCACGTATTCACCCGGAACTTCCCCGTCCCGGCAGACTCGATTAGAGTCAATGGAAGCCTGATTCCAATCGAGGTGGAGGATTATATTATGCAGACAGGCCGTAGCGGCGGAAGCCAATGCTTCGCTAACCCTTCCGGGAGTAAGACCACCTTCGCCCTCTACAATATGGATGCGGGGCGGGTTTTGATAGTAATCGTGCGCCGCAAAGGCTAAGCCGATGGAAGAAGCTACACCCACCCCCGAAGCTCCGGTAGACAAACGGAGAAAGGGGGTCGCCGGTGTCGGATGGCCATCAAGGGGTTTAGCCCGATATTTCAAGAATAAAGGAGTGCGGGTTATGGGGTTACGGCGGAAACCCAAGAGATCTTCCAACCGGAGTTGATAGCGCTCTTCAGCCGGCAAGAGCTCGGGCGCACCTAAGCGAACCACTTCATTACGGAGCGCCCACATTGCATAGAGACCGAGGGCTTTATGACCCGCGGCGTAAGAGAGTATGTCGGCTTCTTCCCGGTCTGGCTGTGAAAAATCATAATCCATAGCTCCAAAAATTATGCCCGCCACCATACGCCCCGAAGAAATAGATCCTCCCGGATGGCCAGAAGTAGGCACGTAATTATAAAGCAAGGCACAGAGGGAACGGTAAATTAGATCAAAGTTTTCAAAATGTTCTTTTTCTTCCTTAGCCAGGATCTGGGCTGCCTCGGATATCTTTTGCGAAATGTCTAAATAGATAGCTCTTCTTGGTCCAAAATTAAAAGACATTTTTTTCTCCTTTTACCAAAATCTGCTAAAGTTTTTCCTTCTAAAAAACTAAATTTATTACCTGCCGTTGAATAAGGCAAGAAAAATTTGCCTGGTCTGGCTTCTCTTTTTAACTTATCCTCTCAGGAGATGTATATTCCCCAAACGGACCCTGGTCAATCCTTCTTCTTGAGCAGCTAACAAACACCGAAAAGCTTCCTCCCGCTTAGTTAAAGGCATATCTTTAAAATAAAAATGCGGATAAAAACCTAACAAGGCATAAGGAATATGCGGGTCTAAAGAAGCAATAAATTTAGCCAAGGCCCTAACCTCTTGCTCATCGATATACCCAGGCACTAGAAGAGTACTAGCGATGAGCAAGGGCGGTTCTGGTCGCTCTTTAACTTTCTCGGCCACATATTGAAAATTCTGCAGCGTTCTTTGATTACTAATCCCCGTTAAAGCTTTATGCAAATTTTCATCCCAAGCTTTGAGGTCAAATTTAATGCAGCCTCCGGAAATTAGGGCCAACTCCACCATCTCTTTTAGATAACCTTTAGCCATAGATCCATTAGTTTCCCAACAGATGCGCAGAATTTTCCCCGGCCTTGATTCTAAAGCTTTACGGGCAGCAGAAAATGAGAAAGTTAATTGTGGTGTAGGATCCCCTCCAAAATAGCAGAGGCAAGAGGTGCGTTCATCAATTGCCTCAACAAGTTCATCGATGGAACGAGTTGCGGATTTAAAAGTTTCTTTTTTAAACTGCCAATTCTGACAATAAAGGCAATTAAAGGAGCAAGCATGAAAAAAAACCGCTAAATTCTTGTAGCCTCTTTCCGCCCCGGGAAAATGGGCAAACTTGGGAAAACCTGCCCCGGTTCCTCCCGCGCAGACCCAGTCGGCGACGCAGTTCGTGGGCAAAGGGTCGTAATACCACGATAACTTACCTGCCTTAGCCGACACGCCCGTTATTTTTCCCTCTACATTTTGGCGTAATCCACAGTAGCCTATCTGACCTTCGCCCATACGGCATTCATTAATACAAAGAGCACAAGAAATACCCTGAGGATCTTGAGGAGCTTTTTCCGGCAAGCCAAAAGCAGCGCGACTTTTTTTATGGACTTGCTCCGCTAAGCGGCAAGCTTCTTCCGGTTTATGCCGCAAACAGCTCAAGCATACCCCCAGCTCTTTCGAAACATTGGGCGCCTGCCGCTGACATAATTTACATTCAGCCATTTTGGTAAAATGCGGGAATTTGATTTATTTCCTGTTAAGATGCCTTAAGATGGAAAGTAAGTCAAGAGGCTGGATTCCTGATCGTTGGTCACTTTTATTAATGGGAGCATAAAATAAACGACATCTTCATGCCTGGTTCGGGAAGCCCCAAGGACTTGCCCTACGAGAAATTAAAAAAATCTCAAACGTAGGGCAAGGGCTTGTCCCTTGCCGCATTTGCTTTTATTTTTTATGTGTAATTACGACCCAATTTCATTGGGGAAACTCGATAAAGTCAGACCACGGAGTAAGATAAGAGTGATAACTGTAAATATTTAATTGCTCCGATTAATAAGTTTTAACCTAAGCTGGGATTGATATTGCCCTCCTGTATTTTTCAAAAATTATTATGGCTCTGAAAGATTTTCTTAAAAATTATTTTCTTGCTCTCTAAAAAGATTTAATGCTAAATAAACGAAAAAAAGACCAAGACGAGGTGCGAAAAAATATGGAACCACCAAAATTTAAAGACGTCATCACCGCACAAAAGCAAATCCGCTCTTTCTTAAACCCCACCCCTTTATTCTCTTACCCGGCCGTAAATAAATTAATCGGCACCGAGGTATATATAAAACATGAAAATTACCAGCCGGTGGGGGCTTTCAAAGTTCGGGGTGGAATTAATTTAATATCCCAGCTCACCCCTGAAGAAAAGAAGCGAGGCGTAATTGCCGCCTCTACCGGAAATCACGGCCAATCTGTGGCCTACGCCGCCAAAATCTTCCACGTACCTGCCAAAATAGTTGTTCCCGAGAAAGCCAATCCCGGTAAAGTAGCGGCCATGCAAGGCTGGGGGGCCGAAGTTATTTTCCACGGAGCAAACTACGATGCCGCACGCTTATATTGTGAAAATTTAGCAGCTCAATACGGTTACCGTTATATTCACTCCGGGGACGAACCATTATTAATTGCCGGCGTAGCCACTATCTTTTTGGAGATGCTAACCGTCCAGCCGGATTTGCAAGTAATTATTGTGCCCATCGGCGGCGGAAGTGGAGCGGCTGGGGCCTGCTTGGTGACTAAAAGTATTAACCCAGAAATTAAAGTTATCGGCGTGCAGTCTGCCGTTTCTCCCGCAGCTTATAACTCTTGGCGGCAAAAAAGATTGGTCGAAGCGCCCAATGAAACTTTTGCCGAAGGATTAGCTACGGGGACGGCTTTTGCCTTACCGCAGAAAATGCTTTGGGCCAGTCTGGATGATTTTGTACTCTTAACCGAAAATGAAATTAAGCAAGCCATGATCTGGATGATCACCCACGCCCATACTTTAGCTGAGGCCGCCGGAGCGGCCCCTTTGGGAGCTGCTTTCCGGTTGCGGCGGGAATTGGCCGGCCAAAAGATTGGGATAGTGTGTACAGGCGGCAATACCTCTCTGGCTCATCTAAGAATGGCCCTGCATTTAGGCAATGAGCAAGGCGACTGACCGTCTAACAGTTTTAATATTTCTCGCCAGCAGGGAAGAGGCGGGAGGGGGAGAGGCGAAATTAAAATCGGCTGGGAAATGACCCTTCCTCTCTTACCCACCTTCTCTCCGCCAAGAACGGCGGGGACATACTTGTCTACACCAGATAAACTTAAATAATAGCTTCCTTCTTTTAAAATAAATGTCTATCTCCTCGCCCGTACTTATGAAAGAATAAGTGCCTCATTTTAATGAGCCTCTCTCCCTCCCGCCTGAATTAAGCTGGAATTTAAAAACTGATCGACGGCCAGGCAAGGCGAGATACCTGGGCTTTATTAAAGCAAACCCAGCCGCCGCAGGGCCCGCGGATCTTCTCGCCAATTTTTTTCCACTTTAACCCAAAGTTCTAAGAATACTTTGGCGCCCAATAAAGCTTCGATCTCTTGCCGCGCTCGCTGGCCGATTTCTTTGAGCATCCGCCCTTTTTCGCCGATAATAATTCCTTTTTGAGATTCTCGTTCAACCTGAATAGTAGCTTTGATCACGATGAGATTTTTTTCTTCTTTCTCTTGGAATTCCTCCACGACCACAGCAGTGGCGTAGGGTATTTCTTCCCGGGTAAGCTGAAATACTTTCTCTCTGATGAGTTCCGCCACCAAAAATCGTTCCGGTAGGTCAGTAACCATATCCTCCGGAAAATATTTAGGGCCTGCGGGAAGGGTCTGCCAAAGTTCATTCAACAATATATCCACCCCATCACCCCGCAGAGCCGAGATGGGAATAATTTGCGCAAAGGGGCGTAGAGCTGCATATCTTTCCATGATCGGGAGAAGATCCTCTTTAGGCACTAAGTCAATTTTATTGATCACCAAAAAAATAGGTTTGCTTACTTTTTCCAGGGTCTTTACGACAAAATCGTTTTCCTCATGGTAGGGCCGGTGAGCTTCGATGAGGAAACAAATTACATCTACCTCATTGTAAGTAGCTAAAGCAGTTCTCACCATCGCTTGGTTGAGTTTGAGCGACGACTGGTGTATGCCGGGGGTATCCAAAAAGACAATTTGTCCCGCCGGAAGGTTTTTAATACCTAAGATACGGGTGCGGGTAGTTTGCGGTTTGGGAGAAATAATGGCTAACTTCTCGCCGAGGATGAAGTTGAGCAGCGTAGACTTACCCACATTGGGCCGCCCAATTATAGATACAAATCCGGACTTAAATTGGGGTTTCTCTTCCTCACTCATGATTTTCGGGTAAGGGGGCGTTTAACTTCTTTAATGATCTTTGGGCAGCACGCTGTTCGGCCTCCTTTTTACTCTTCCCTGCTCCTAAGCCCACTACTTTATTCTGGATAAAAACTTTCACGCCAAAAATTTTATCATGGTCGGGGCCCATCTCCTTCGCCAATTGATACCGGGGAATGGCCTTAAAAGTTTCTTGAGCTAATTCTTGCAATTGCGTCTTAAAATCCTGATAATCTTGGCTGGCCGCCGTGGTCTCTAAGTGAGCAGAGAAGAGGGCCGAAATAACCGCAAAAGCTTTTTTGAACCCGCCATCGAGATAAATGGCCGCCAACAAAGCTTCCAAAGAAGCGGCTAAGATAGAATTTTTCTGCCGGCCACCCGTCAGCTCTTCTCCTTTGCCTAATAAAAGATAGGCCCCTAAGTCTATCTCCCGCGCTATTTTGGCCAAGCGAGATTTATTGACTACCGCCGCGCGCAAACGGGTAAGTTCTCCTTCCGCATAATCTGGATGACGTTCCATAATCAGATGGCCGATAACCAGATCGAGGACGGCATCACCCAAAAATTCCAGTCGTTCATTATCGCCCAAACCCGATTTAATCACTTCATGGCAATAAGATTTATGGCGCAATCCCTGCTCTAAAAGGGCGAGCGATTTAAAGCGGTAATTAATCTTTTTCTGCAGAGTTCGTAACAACTTTTTTCTTTCGCTGCTAATTTCCACAGCCACTAACCATGCACCGTTACTTAAATAAACTACGCTGGTAGCTTAACCTGCTTTTAAGCTATTTTACCAAAAACTTTGAAGCCTTGCACAGTCTCTACTTTTACGGGAACCTCTCGGTTAATTAAACATTCTCCTCCGGGAAAAATTATGGGTATATAATTGCGCGAGTAGCCTTTCCATAACCCCTTCTCTCTATCTCCTTTCCCTTCCACTAACACAGAGAGCACCTTCCCGGCAAAAGACTTATAAAAAAGATTCTTTTTTTGATCGCTTAACTCTCGCAAAATTTGGCAGCGTTCTTTAATTAGAGTGGAGGGGACTTGTCCAGGTAAGCTGGCCGCCGGTGTTCCCGGCCTCTTGGAATAGGGGAAAACATGCAGGTAAGCTAAAGGAAGGTCAGCTAAGAGACGGAGAGTATTTTGAAAAGCTTGTTCGTCCTCTCCAGGGAAACCGCAAATTACATCTGCTCCCGTAGCCAGGTCAGCTATGGCCTCGTGCAGCCGGTGCAAGAGTTGGGCATAGAAGGAAGCAGTATAAGGACGATGCATCTTTTTTAGAATTCCATCGTCGCCGCTTTGCAAAGGAATATGTAAATGGGGGCAAATTTGGCGCGCCGTGGAAAGGAAATCAATTAAGGGAGCGGAGATCTCGGTAGGCTCCAAAGAACTTAGCCGAAATCTTACTTCTCCGGCAAAATTCTCCAGAGCTTGTAATAAGGCCAGTAAGTTCTGAGGAGGGTTGAGATCTTCACCATAGCTACCTAAGTGAATTCCGGTTAAAACAATTTCCCTAAATCCGGCCCGCCATAGATCTTCTACTTTATTTAACACATCCCTTACGGGCAGGCTGCGGCTGCGCCCACGAGCGTAAGGAACGATACAATAGGAGCAAAAGGAGTTACATCCATCTTGGATTTTAAGGAAAGCACGGGTGTGTTCTCCCCAGAAAGGAATTAGTCTCTGCCGCGCTGAAAAAGTTGCGGGAAAGGAGGAGGAAAATACCTTGGCTTCTTTATTTTTTTCTCCCTTTCCTATTAGTTCAGGAATGCGAGCCTCATCTGCTACCCCGACAATAAAATCAACCCCAGGGATGGTTCGTAAGGTGTCGGCAGCTACCTGCGCATAACAGCCCGTGACGATAATTTGCCCTCGCGGATTCTTAACTAAGGCCCGGCGCACTAACTGCCGCGATTGATAGTCCGTCTTGGCCGTAACCGTGCAGGTAAAAATAATATAAACATCGGCCTGCTCTGTAAAAGAGATTATTTGATGTCCCCGGGCTCTTAACTCGGCGGCCAAAGCGGCCGCGTCACTCTGGTTGGTTTTACAACCCAAAGTATTAACGGCAATTTTTAAAGAGCTGCTTCGATCCACCCTCCGCCTATAACCTCCTCTCCCCGATAAAAGACAGCGGCCTGCCCGGGAGTTACGGCCTTCTGCGGTATACGGAAGTGCACCCTGACCCGCCCATCGGCCAAGGGCTGCAGGATAGCTTTGGCCCCAGGATGACGATAACGAATCTGGACGAGAGCTTCTAATTCAGAAGCTGGCTTAGAAAAAGAAATCCAATGCACTTCTTTCACTATCATCCCTTGCGCCATAAGTTCTTCCGCCGAACCCACTATTACTCTATTTTTTTCTCTATCTAAACTCAAGACGTAATAAGGGTGAGCAGCAGCCACCCGCAAACCTCTTCTTTGCCCGATGGTATAATAATATAGACCTTGATGAGTGCCCAACACCTGGCCATGAAGATCAACGATTTCCCCGGGAGAAAAAATATGCGGCCCCACCTTCTCTTCTAAGAACCGTCGATAATCCTGATGGGGAATAAAACAAATTTCATGGCTCTCTTTTTTATGGGCGACGCGCAGACCTAATCTTTGGGCTAGTTGCCGGACTTCTTCTTTAGATCTCTCCCCTAAAGGGAAAAGAATTTTTTGGAGTTGCTTCTGGTGGAGAGAAAACAAAAAATAAGATTGATCTTTTTGGCGGTCGCGCCCGCGCCAAAGGGTATAACGTGTTGCATCCGCCTGCCAGATAATGCGTGCATAATGACCAGTGGCTAAAGCTATGGCCCCTAAGGCCTCAGCTTGCTGTAAAAGGAGACCAAACTTAATTTTTTCGTTACAACGAATACAGGGGTTAGGCGTATGACCATGCAAATACTCTTTTAGAAAATAAGCCACAATCTCTTCTTCGAAAGGTTGGCGTAGATTTATTACATAATGGGGAATACCTATTTGGTCAGCCACCCGCCGCGCATCTTGGACATCTGCGGGAGCACAACACCGCCCCGAAATTCCTTCCTGCCCAGTTTTATATTCCCCCACCAACATGGTCAAACCAATCACCTCATAGCCTTCTTCTTTTAAAAGAGCAGCGGCCAGAGAACTATCTACTCCTCCACTCATAGCTACGGCCACGCGGATATTTTTCTTGACCTTGGCCATAAACCTCCTTACCCCTGGCGCAATCGCCTCTGATACAAAGGAGAAATAGCCCTCAGTCTTTGCACTAAGCGGGGCAGGACTTCTAAGACATAATCAATCTCGGCCTCCGTATTACTCCAGCCCAAACTAAAGCGAATAGCACTCTGGGCAATTTCCGGAGGAATGCCCATGGCCAGGAGCACATGCGAAGGCTCCACAGACCCAGAAGTGCAAGCAGAGCCTGAAGAAACAGCTATGCCTTCTAAATCCAAATTAAGTAGCAAAGACTCGCCTTCTACATCTAAAAAACTCATGTTCAAAGTATTGGGCAGACGTTGCGTGGGATGGCCATTAAGGACTACCTGGGGAATGCGGGCCTTAATCCCTTGCTCCAAGCGATCACGCAGACGTTGGAGGTGGCTTATCCGCTGATTAAAATCGCGGCGGGCAATTTCGCAGGCCTTTCCCAAACCAACGATATAAGGTACATTTTCCGTGCCGGCCCGTAAACCATATTCTTGTCCACCTCCATGAATGAGGGGAGAAAGCTTTAAGCCTCGCCGAATAAATTGAGCCCCAATTCCTTTAGGAGCATTTAGTTTGTGCCCAGAAAGGGAAAGAATATCCACTGGTAAATACTGCAGATCAACGGGGATCTTACCCACGGCTTGAATGGCATCGGTGTGGAATATTACTCCTTTGGCGCGGGTTATTTCCCCTATCTCTTTGATGGGGAAAATAGTTCCAGTCTCGTTATTGGCAAACATGATGGATACTAAGATGGTTTGGGGTCCAATAGATCTGCGCAAAAGTTCTAAATCAATTAAACCATAATTATCTACTGGCAAATAAGTCACCTCATAACCCATCTTTTCCATAAATTGGCAAGTATGCAGGACCGCGTGGTGTTCTACTTGGGTAGTAATAATGTGGTTCCCTTTTTCTCGCCAACTGTAAGCTACTCCTTTAATAGCCATGTTGTCACTTTCTGTCCCGCAGCCGGTAAAAATTATTTCTGCGGGGGAAGCATGCAGAAGCTCGGCTACTTTCTCGCGAGCTTCTTCCACATATTTCCTTACCTCCCGCCCAGCCCAATGAATACTGGAAGAATTGCCGAATTGATTCTGGAAGAACGGCTTCATGGCTTCATAGACTTCGGGGTGAACGGGAGTCGTCGCGTTATGATCTAAATAAACCCGCATCGTTTTATCTCCTAGGCTAATCTTATTTTGAGAATTATGGAGGAGGCTCAAATTAATCGAGATTCCATAGCCCGCGGCGGGCAAGCTTTAATGCATAGCTCGCAACCACTACATTTGTGGGAATCGAATAAAACTTCCATAGTCTTGCGGTTTATGTATAAAGAACCCGTGGGGCATACCGCGGTGCAGGCGCCGCAATGGATACATTTATCTTCTAAGCGGACAATCTCTCTCTCAATGGGCTCAATTCCTACCCCGCATTGGGCCAAATATGCCAACCCTCTTTTAAAGTCAGCTTTGGGGCCGCTCAGCTCCAGGACCATGAAACTTTCTTGTTGGGGAAGAATGCTGGCTTTAAGGATATTGAAACTCAAGTTGAAATCTTTGACTAACTTATAGACAATCGGCTTGTTCCAGTTCTCCTTAGTGAAATGGAGAACAATTTTTTTAGCAATCATGCCTTCCCTCCTCAATGCTCATATTTTAAAAATATGATACTTAAGTATTTTTGTCAACAATTGGTTACCCTGACCGTCGATCAGTTTTTTGGTAAATAGCTTGATACGGCTCAGGCCTGCCTCTGGCAGAAGCAAGCGGGGCGAAATTAAAATCGGCTGGGAATTAACGTCTTTATACTTATCCACCTTCTTTCCGCAAAGAATGGCGGG
>CAZAGD010000095.1:0-4077 GCA_964484485.1 uncultured Syntrophaceae bacterium | reverse complement strand
GAAAAAGGGAATCCTTACCTTATTTCCAAAGCCTTCCAAGCTGGAGCCCAAGCTATTCTTGTTTCAGACATAGCCAATTACCAAGAGGCATTAGATGTGGTTAAGGCAGCCAAGTTTGCACCCCGCGGCATAAGAGGTTTTAGCAGTTTCTCTTTTTCTGGTGGTTGGGGGGCCCGAGGTGGCGAAGATTGGGTAAACTGGAGTGATACTCAGCTTCTCGTGGGCATTATGATCGAAAACGAGCAGGTGATGGCTGATTTGGATAAAATTTTTGCCATTGAAGGATTGGATTATTGCCTTTTTGGTCCTTCTGATTACAGTATGTCCCTCGGTTTCCGGTCTACAAAAAAAGATCATCCTCGGGTTCAGGAGGCGATTAAAAGAACTATTGAGGCTGCCAGCAAATATAATAAAGCAGTGGGCATTGGCATTGGTGAACCTTGGGAAGAAGAAGCTAAAAAATACATCGATATGGGGTGCCGATTTTTAGAGATCGGCCATGAATTTAGCATCTTGCGCTCAGTGCTGAGTTCGGCAGCCACTAAAATTCGAGCTTTACGTAGGTAAAATGTAAGAGAATGGAATGGCCTCTGTAATAACCCATGCTTTTTCTTCCTTGATTTTAGGAAAAGCTTTACTTCCCCAAGGAATGCCCTGGTCTTTCTGGGGTGGGATAGCTGTGGGGGCAATTTTGCCGGATATTGATGTTCTGACTTTTTCTTGGGGATATGCCTACGGGCATGTCCTTGGCCATCGGGGCTTTACTCATTCCATCCTTTTTGCTTTTCTCTTAGGCTTCTTAGTACTTTTACCCCTTGGCCGAGAAATCCCCAAATTTTCTAAAAAATGGTGGAGGATTTATCTTTGCTCTTCAATTATTTTCTCTACCCACGGCCTACTCGATGCCATGACTAATGGTGGGCTTGGAGTGGCCTTTTTCTTTCCTTTTGATAATACGCGCTACTTTTTGCCCTGGAGACCACTTATAGTAGCTCCCTTAGGAGTGGAAGCATTCTTTAGCTTTTGGGGGCAAGCAGTTTTGCTAAGTGAAATAAAATGGGTCTGGTTTCCCTCCGCAGCTCTCTTAATTCTGATGAATGTGTTTCGGCGGCATAGGTCAATAGGAAAATATTCAAAAATAAAATTTTAACCCGCTACTCAAAATATTTGCTCCCCCTTCTGTCCCGAATAAGCCGAACCCAGGTGAACGATGATGAATACGGAAGACCCATTTCCAATCGTTTTTGGAGGTGCCAAGAGCAGCCTCAGCAAACCAATAAATAAGCCATCTTCTACTTTCCCCATTGATCTTTACTTCCACTGGCGGAACTTCGGTGGCGTAAGAGGGACCGATTCCCCAAGCAATACTCGTGTCCATCTTTTTTTGCCAAGGAAATTTGTGCCACCGGCCAGCGATCGCCAGATTAATTTCCCAATTTTCCTGGCCCCCAAAGTATTTCCCTAGCTGTCCCTCCAACTCCACCGAGAAAGCTCCGTTCCAAAAATTCCTTATTGCCCACCCCCAAGCACCTACCATAACATAACTATCCAGCAATTGAATATTTTGGGAAAGTGGGCTCAGCAATTCACCAGTAGTTATTTGGCCGAAATAAAAAGTAAAAAAATATTTATGGGCCGCTGAGCAGTATCTATCTTGATCTAAGAATAAAAATAAAAGGGCCAAAATCCAGGGTTTTCTAAAAATTTGCATTTTCACCAAAGGCTTCCAGGTCGGCAAGGTCTTTTTTCCTCCCCAAAGCTCTTTTATTTTTTATTAATTGCTCACGGCCGATATAATAAACTGGAACATCAGCATATACTCCTGGCACTCTTCCTGAAAATGCCTCAGCCCAAGAGATGCCCGTAAGGGAGGTCATTATATCAATTCTTACTGGAGGATAGCCAAGTTGGATCTCTCTGTCTTGAGCTTCAAAATCTGCAGGGCTTAAACCTGTTGAGCCAAACCCAAAATCATTCAGTGCAGCAAAAATACGGCGGGCATTTTCAGCCTCAGGTTTAATGAATATATCTATATCGCCGGTGTAGCGGGGAGCTCCATGAAAAGCCAAAGCGTAAGCACCCACAATCATATCCTCAACTTGGTGAGCGTTTAATAACTCGAACAAATCTCTGAAGTCTTTCTGAACTTCCATGAATTTGTTTCCTTAAATAATCTACTGCGGAGACCCGTTCTTCTGGAGTTTTGCCTAACCAGTATTTAAGGTCTTCTTTAATTGAGGAAAATTTGCTCAGAATATGTTTACGAACGACCTTTTGGATCATTTCTAATATTATATCCTCGTTTGTTTTATTTTACTTTAGCCACGTAAATTTTGGGCTGAGGAAGTTGATCTTCCGGAATTTTGAGCTCCAGAGCTATTTCCCGCACTTTCTTCTGCACCTTCAGGACATTGTCTGGGCCCATTCTGACCAAGTGTTTATGATAATCATTTAAATCTTCCAAATTATCATCTACAAATAAATAGTTAATTCCTTCTTCTTCCTCCTCAAGCAAAACTTTACCTTTTATCTGGGGCATCTTTAAAGTCATAACTATAGCCTGAATTAACACTTCATCAAAATCTCCTGAGCTATAGCCCAGCTCCCGATAAGCCTCCTGGAAGAGAGATCTCAAAGCATTATATAACCTTACAGTTTTCTTAGCATCTAATGAGGAAATAACATTTGCTATAAGATCATAGCGGCGATAGCTATCAGGGTGAATAGAAAGTTGATCGCCTTTTTTCTCAATCTTAAACCCTTTGGTAGGCGCTAAAGTTTTCAGGAGAGTTCGCGGACTTTTCCCTTCAGAAATATTTACTATTGTGGCTGTTATTGTCCTGATTAAATTTTTTATTTTCAGCCATTCCCACATTTGCTTATGGGGAGTTAATTCTCGGCCAAATTTCCGCACTACTTCATCACTCTCATTGAGACTAATTGTGGCAGGTATTGGCAGCGCTTCTTTTTCTTCTTCTGGTGAGATTTTAAAGGGAGGAATTTTAGCCTCTTTACCTTCGGGAAGGCCAAGGTCTTTGGGAAACTTATCTTCTACCGGCTTTTTTAAAGAAGGGTAGAAAAAATAAATTGCCCCAGCAATTATTAAGACTACGATTAAAATTAAGGGAATCCAAGTTTTCTTTGGAAAGCTATTCATATTTGATCCCACCTTTCCATTTTTTTATCTATATACTTGTTGTACCACCCCCTTTAATAAGAATCTCCTTCCCACCCCTCTTGCACAGCAGAATGCTATGGCTAAATTTTTAGATCTTCTAAGCCTTAAGCTCCGAGGTGCAGAATGGGCAGCGGGTTGCCTTAATGGGAATACTGCTCAAGCAGAAAGGGCAATCCTTTTTGGCCGGAGCTGCGGCTTCTTCCTTTCTACGGAATCGATTAATATTTTTAACGAGAATAAAAACTGCAAAAGCCACAATTATAAAATTGACTACCGTATTAATAAATAAGCCCAAATTTATACTTACTGCTCCAGCCGCCTTGGCGGCAGCAACAGAAGCATAAGGTCCAGCTACTTTTCCTTCTTTAAGCACAAGGAAGATATTGGAAAAATCTACTTTGCCTAACAATAAACCGATAGGGGGCATGATAATATCGTTCACCAAGGAATTAACAATCGGGCCAAAAGCAGCGCCAATTATTATGCCAATGGCCATATCCAAAACATTTCCGCGCATAGCAAATTCTTTAAATTCCTTAAACATATAGCCTCCTTTCTTTCAAAAATCAAAACCCTAATTCCAGCTATTTACTGAAAAAAACCGAGTTTATGTATAAGAAAATTAGCAATATATTTGAAGTCTACTCACCTTTTCCATTTTATACAAGGGAAAAAATGAAAAGGGGTCAAGTCTGCTCTTGACTCATTTTTATTTTTGGATAGAGTGGGTGACTCCTGTTCCTGACTGGCTCTTTTAGTTTTTTTAAAGAAACTTTATCTTTTGCCTGGCTTTTCTATTCTGGAAGGGCCGGGTTTCTCTCGGGGCACAGCCATAGGTTTCTCTCTCATTGTTGGACCTGGTTTTTCTCTCACTTCATCTATGTAATAACGCCCTCTGA
>CAZAGD010000094.1:0-2558 GCA_964484485.1 uncultured Syntrophaceae bacterium | reverse complement strand
CTTTAAAATTATGGTGGTCCTGGCGGTGATAAATTCCGTGATCTCGCTTTTTTACTACCTGGGGGTCCTACGTTACGTTTATTTTGAAAAACCTAAAGAACAAACCCCGATCCCGGTGCCTTTTGCCGCCCGCATTGCCCTCAATGTCTTCCTGGAACTGCCCCTCGAACTCGACGACTTAACCGAGGACGATGACCTGGAACATTTTATTACCCAAAAAGCCTTAAAATTGCTGGAAGAACTCAATATTCCGGTGGGAAAATAAAAGAGAGTTCCAAAGCTTAAGAGTTATAGGGTTGCGGAGTTAATTGGCCCGCTTTATTCACGAAGAAGCTGGTTAGGGAAGGAAGGGTCACGGAAGTTTGACAGTTCGAGCCTGATTTTCGCTTATTGACTCTCTATAAAAGCCGCTAAATCTCACCTTAATATCCCGTTTAGCCCAATTTCGTATTGGTATTAAGAACATTTGTTCGCTTGTATTTGAAGATATTTTATGCTAAAATAGTCTTGTTATGAGTATACACTTTATTACCAAATCATTTAAAAACAAAGATGGTTCCTCCCGAAACTATCTCTACCTAGTGGAATCCAAAAGAGAAGGCAAAAAGGTTAGGCAAAAACATCTTGCCTGCCTGGGAAGGCTGGAAGAGCTTATCAATTCCGGCGGACTTGATAAGTTGGCGGAAAAATTAGTTTCCTTTTCGCAAAAGCTTGCCGTCCTTAACGCCCAGGAAGAGCTTTTTGCCGATTGGAGCAAGGATTATGCCCCCATCCTCATCTTTCGCAAGCTCTGGGATAAACTGGAATTGGGAAGCTTGCTTTCTCAATTTGCCAAAGACCGCAAATTCAAATTTGACCCTGCTGAGGCAATCTTCTCTATGGTTTGCAATCATTTGCTGAAACCGGGAAGTGAACTGGCAGCTTCGGAATGGAAAGAACAGGTTTATGAACCTAAATGGGAGAGCCTGGAATTACAGCATTATTATCGGGCTTTGGATTATCTGGTAGAGAACAAGCGGGAACTAGAGAAGGCAATTTTTTATCGTTTGCAAGACTTGTTTGCCCAGGAGCTGGATTTGCTGATGTTTGATACTACCACGCTTTACAGTTATGGGAACGGGAAACGGGCTGAAGTTTTGCAGTATGGTTATTCAAAGGATCACCGGGGAGATTTGCGGCAGATTATGGTAGGGGTACTGATGACCAGGGACGGCTATCCGGTGGGGCATGAAGTTTTTCCTGGCAACCTGGGAGATATTAAAGCCTTTCAGGAGCAGTTGGACAAAGTAAAGCGGGAGTTCAATTTGCGGCGGGTAATCTGGGTTTGTGACCGAGGGATGATTTCCGAAAAAAATATCAGGTTGCTGGAAGATTCCGGCTATGAATATATTTTGGGAGTCAGGATGCGGCAATTGGATGAGGAGATGAGAAAGGAACTGCTGGGAAAAGAGGATTTTAGCGAGATAATTCCAGAGAAGCTGTGGGTGAAGGAAAAGCTGATTAATGAGCGGCGCTATATTGTTTGCTATAATCCGGAGCAGGCTGGCTATGAGCAAAAGAAACGAGCTTCATTTCGGGAAATACTGGTCAAGAAGGTGGAATTAAACACTTTGAAGGACTGGATAGTAAAGAATGGTTACAAGAAATATATCAGTATCAAGGGTGGGGAAGTTGAGTTAGACGAGGAGAAGCTGGAGCGGGAAGCGGTTTATGACGGGATGTGGATTTTGTTGACCAATACGAGTTTATCCAGCCGAGAGGTTTCGTTGTATTACAAGGGTTTGTGGCAGATTGAGCAAGCTTTTCGGGAATTAAAAAGCCGGTTAGAGAGCGCCCCGCTTTATCACTGGACGGAGAAACGGATTCGGGCTCATGTATTTGTTTGCTTTTTAGCCTTGCTGCTGAAAATTAGTTTGAAGAAGGCTTTGCGAGCGATAAAACCGGAGGCGAATTATTCAGAGATAATGGAAGAAGTCGGTAAGATCAAAGCTCTGCAGCTACGTCTGGGAGGTAAGATATATGTATTACGGACAGAATTACCTCCGGGAGCATATACTGCCTTTCGGGCGCTTGGGTTAAAGCTTCCCAACCGGATTCTGGAGGTAAGGGAAAATGTATTACCTACGTCTGACCACGATCAACTTAAACTCCGATGAAATCTGAGTTCTTAATTTTTAACTGTCAAACTTCCGCTAACGAGCTTCTTCGTGAATAAAGTGGGCTAGCGGTTGGCTTTTAAATAATTTTTCAAAACCGTGCGCAGTTCCGCCACCCCTTCCTGCATCCGGCCTTTTTTCTCGTAAAGGTAGGCAAGAATGATATAATTAATCATATTATCGGGAGCGACGTTAATCAAGCTGCGGTAGTGGGCGATATTGCGGTCGGTGGCTTGGGGGGCTTTATCCAGGGCGTTTTGATATTTGGGGAGGGAGAGGACTGCGGTTTTATATTGGGTAAGGGCTTTGTCCCATTGTTTTTGCAGGATATAGATATTGCCGAGATAAATGCGGTTTTCCAGGTGGTTGGGTTCATAAAAGGCAAAGGCGCGGAACATATTG
>CAZAGD010000093.1:0-3091 GCA_964484485.1 uncultured Syntrophaceae bacterium | reverse complement strand
ATCGCGCAAATCATTTCCATCCATGCTCCCATCTTCCGAAATTAAGCCGACGATCATTAAATAATTGCGCGTAGCCTTGCCTACGGTGATGCCCTGGCGCTGGACTACTTCCGGAAGGCTGGCCATAGCCAACTGGAGTTTATTCTGCACCTTAGCCCAAGCCAGATCTGGGTCAGTTCCCGGAGCAAAGGTTAGTTCCACTCGGGAAGTTCCAGATGAGTCACTAGTGGCCGAAAGATAAATCATCTTATCCAGACCAGTCATTTTCTGTTCGATTATCTGGGTAACGCTATTTTCTACTGTTTCGGCAGAAGCGCCTGGATAAAAAGCCATTATATAAATCGAAGGCGGAGCAATCGGGGGATATTGCGAGACGGGTAAATTGTAAATAGCCAATGCCCCTGCAGCCATGATGACGATGGCGATGACCCAAGCAAAAACTGGTCGATTAAGAAAAAATCTGGATAACATGCGCGCCTCCGTTAATCTGTTTTAGTTTTCTTAGATAGGGCCCCTTCATCTAAAAGGACGGCGCGCACTACGGCCCCCGGCCTCGCCTTCAAGAGCCCTTCGATGATTACCTTCTCGCCGCCAACTAATCCAGAAGAAACGAGCCATTTATCACCCAGAGGACGATCTACCGTAATCATCCGCAAATTCACTTTTCCTTCCCCATTTACCGTCAAAACATAGGGATTCCCTTTGGGGTCCCGAGAGACCGCCTGTTGGGGAACTAAGATGGCTTGTCTGCTGATGCCTTCTTTGACCACCGCCCGCACGAACATGCCCGGCATTAAAATACTTTGGGGGTTGGGAACAATAATGCGCAAAGTAACACTCCCCGTTGTGGGATCTACAGTTATATCGCGAAATTGAAGATCTCCCTCCCAACGGTAAGTTTCCCCGTTTTCCATAATAATCTTCACTTTATTCTGGCTCTTCCCTTCTAAGGTAAGACGTCCGGCGCGCAAACGCTCCTGCAAACGAAGCAATTCCGCCGTAGATTGAGAAACATCCACATAAATGGGATCTAATTTTTGAATGGTGGTCAAAGGTAAAGGTTGGTGCGCCGTAACCAAAGCCCCAACGGTCACGTTAGATTTGCCGACTCGACCAGAAATAGGCGCCGCAATCTGCGTATATCCAAGATTGATCCGCGCCGTCTTCAAGGCAGCTTCGGCCTGCTTTATGGCTGCTTCGGCCGCGGCCACTGCTTGTTGATCGCTTTCTACTTGGGCTTCAGCAGCCTTGAGCATAGCCTGGGCGACCTCAAGATCAGTGGCAGCTTGATCGCGTTGGCTAACCGAAACAGCTCTTTCCTTTACCAACTCCTCCAGACGCTGCAAATTTATCTTGGCCAATTCCAAAGTAGCCTTTTGCCGTGCCACGCCGGCTATACTGGCTTGCAAGCCGGCCCGAGCGCGATCGGCGGCCCTACGCGCGGCCGCTAAGTTAGCTTCGGCCTGTTCTACTGCGGCTTGGAATGGAATAGGATCAATCTCATAAAGAACTTCCCCTTCCTGCACATCCGTTCCTTCGGTAAACAATCTTTTTTGGATTAGGCCACTTACCTGAGGACGAATCTCGGCGATTAAGTAAGCTACCGTCCGTCCGGGTAGCTCAGTAGTAAGCAAAACAGACTCAGTTTTAATGGTAATAACTCCCACCTCCGGAATTGGTGGGGGCGGCATTGCTTGCTGGCGCTCGCAAGCTTCTAACAAAATGCTGCCACTAATGATTAGGATAAGGAAAGTAAATTTAACATTGGCCTTTAATTCTCTCCCAAATTGCATGCCCACACCTCTCCCTTAATTTTTATCTTCTTCAGCCTTGCTCGAGCACTTCATTTTTTATGGAGCAGGCCTTTAAAGAGAATGTTTAAAATTACATCAGGATCCTCTGGATACGGATGAGTTTGGGGATCTTCCAGCCAGAGATAAAGAAAAGCATTGGTAAGACTATCCAGCGCGATAGCCAGATGATAGGGATCAGCGATTCTTTGGAAACGCTTCCTCCTCATTCCTTTTTCAAAAATCAAGCTCAAGGAATCGATAAACTTTTGGTAGCGCTCTTTAATTTTTTGTTCAAGACCAACTCTTATATTAAAGCCTGCTCCCCTGGTTTCCGCAAAATAAAGGCGGACCACCGAGACATTGGACCGGAAAACCTCTCCTTTAGCGCGGACGTAATTTCGCAGTTTTTCTATCTCATCATCTGGCTCAGCAATGGCTTTAGTAACGGCCTCATGAAACCTATCGGCTTGATCCATTATTAAAGCCCTATATAGGTCTTCTTTGTCTTTAAAAAATTTATATAATGTACCTACGGCAAATTCGGCTCTTTCGGCGACTTCCTGCATGGAAACATTGTGGTAGCCTTTCTGGGAAAATAGTTCCAGAGCTGCATTTAGGATCAATTCCCGGCGCAAGAGCAATTCCCTTTCCCGCCTACCAATTTTTTGGCCAGCCATAGAATTCTTGCTCATCTTTTTTTCACCGCGTTATTATGAACTCAGATTCACATCATAAAATAATTATTCATATTTTGCAAGCATTATTTTCATTTTTCTGAAAATCGCTCGCGGAAAACTGAAATCTTCATTAAAGCGAGCCTTAAATATATGACGTCTACCGTTTTCAACCCCTCACCCTCCCCTCTCCCCAAGCATGGGGAGAGGGGAGGGTGAGGGGCATAAGTGTAAATAATTAATTGCTCCGAGTAATAATTGCTCTGAGTAACAACTTTTTAGGCGGCAAATTTGGAATTAATGACTTCTGAGGCATTTAGCTATTTTTTATAAGTCTTTATATATGACATTAGGCAACGGAGTATGGCGCAGGGCAAGGGCTTGTCCCTTGCCGTATGCGGCCGGCCATTAATGCGGAAATGTTTCACCGCCAAGAGCGCCGAGGACGCAAAGAAATTTTTGGTTATAAGCCACAGAGGGCAAAGAGCACACGCAGCAAAGCCGCAACCAAAAATTTATCTCTCGCAGAGCCCACAGAGAACACAGAGTAAAAAATTTATTAATAATTTTATTTATTTCTCTGAGTGCTCTGTGAGCTCTGGGAGAGTAATCTTTTTTTCTTAA
>CAZAGD010000092.1:0-6558 GCA_964484485.1 uncultured Syntrophaceae bacterium | reverse complement strand
GCAATACTGTTTTGGGTTTGATCGGCTTAAGGACCATGTCCAGAAATATACTCCTGCATGGGCCGCGCAAGTAACGGGCTTGTCTAAAGAAGAGATTATTGAGGCGGCGCGTATTTATGCCTTGGATAAGCCCGGATGTATCTATATCCGTTTAGGGTCAGGGGCGCAGCAAATTACCTCTACCCAGACTTGCCGGGCTATTTCTATTTTGGTAGGGATTACTGGCAATGTAGATGCCAAAGGCGGTAACATTCTTTACTATCGAACGTTTAGAGAAGCCCTCATGTGGCATCCCTATTTGATGTTTTGGGGAGTAAAACCGCCAGCAGCTATTAATGAGAAGCGCCTGGGGGCTAAGGAATATCCTTTGATGCATAAACGGGCCATTTGTCATATTCCCTCTACCATTCGGGCAATGGAGGAAGGGAAAGTGCGGGCCATGTGGTGCGTGGCGGACAATTTAATTGTAGCGGAAATGGATAACCAACGTATTTGGAATATCCTCAAGAACAAGCTGGATTTCTTTTTTGTTTCTGAACTCTTTATGACGCCCACGGCAGAATTGGCCGATATTGTTCTGCCGGCCGCCTTCTATCCAGAATGTGATCAATTAGTGGAGGCTTTTGGACATCCGGCCAGCACAGTTACAGCGGTAAGGAGAGTTGTAGAACCAAGAGGAGAAAGCCGAGATGACCGGGAAGTAGCCATTGAAATTGCTAAGAGAATGGGCATGGATGTAAGGCCATGGGAAACCTTGGAGGATTACTTTAACTGGATGTTGCAGTATCAAGGGATTACTTTTGCGCAGCTTTTGCAGAAGCCGAACAGTACTTTGACTTTTCCTCGGGGATACGAGCGTTATAAAACAAGCACACCTCCTTTCAATACCCCCAGCGGCAAAGTTGAGCTTTACTCGCAAATATTTGAGGCTATGGGCGTGGATCCATTGCCGGTCTATGTTGAACCTCCCCAGAGTCCGGTGCGTACGCCTGAACTCTTTAAAAAATTTCCTTTTATTTATACCCATTACCGCATCCATGGCTATATGCACAGTGAAGGAAGGCAGATCAAGAGGCAGCGCCAATTAACACCTGAACCTTATTTGCAAATTAATTCTGATAAAGCCACGTCTTTAGGCATTAAAGATGGTGATTGGGTCTTCTTAGAGACTCCCCAATCCGCAGGGAAATGGCGTCTGAAATACCGGGCGCAGTTAATTCCTGACCTTCATCCGGACGTGGTGGCTGGTCCTCATGCCTGGTGGTTTCCAGAAAAACCTAAACCTGAGTATGGATGCTTTGAGTCGAATATTAATGCCCTCGTTTCGCTTGACCCTCCTTATGATCCGGTGGTTGGCGTACCTCAGGTGAGGGCTATTCTCTGCCGAGTATGGAAAGCAAATCAATAACCATAAAAAGGAGCTAATATATGGCCATGCCTGAAATAAAAAATTTCCTAAGCGAACTGCCAAAAATCTCTACGGCTGAATTACAAGAAAAATTAATGTCCATCTTAGAAGAAATCAAGGGCTATGGGATAAACCAATTACTCGCCACTTATCCTGATTTCTTTGCTAAACTGCTTAATCTAATAAAGAAAAAAGATTCTGCCGCACTATTCAACCAAAATCCCCCAGCTGCGGATTTACTTTCCGATCTCCTTTGGGAAGGGGTAGCCATGCAAATGGAAAAAAGGGGAGAATCAAAAGCTGTCCTGCAAAAGGCAGAAAGGAAAATGCGTATCAATATCGAAGCTTCGGATAGCCCATTTAAAAGCCACTTCATTGTGCAAGAAGGAAAGATTAGCGGTCGTTCTGGCCTTCTCCATTTTAAGGAAGAGGATTTTCGTTTCATGGGCCCCACCGAAGTACTTATCGATCTTTTATTAGGCGATTTATATCTTGGTTTCAGTAATTTGCGTTTGCAAACAGCAGGACATTCTGGTTGGCTTCCCCAGATAGGCCCAATCATGCGGGAAATTAACAAAATAATCAAGGGCAGTAAGGAAGAGATAAAAATCCAATTTTAAATCTAAATCTCCAACCCCGGCATCTAAAAATTAGAATGCTGTTTTGCTATGTTTGAGAGCATATAGTCATAACTTTTTAATAAAAATCTAAAGCGAATTTGCCAAACTTAAAAAGAATAACATGGGCAAAGACATTAAATATAAAAAAATCGAACTCCCCATCAGAGGTATGACCTGCGCCAGTTGTGTAGCCCGCATTGAGAAAGGCCTGTCCAAGTTAAACGGAATTATGGAAGCAAAGGTAAATCTGGCCACAGAAAAAGCATCGGTTATCTTCCATCCTGCTCAAATTCAACTGATAGACTTAGTAAAGGCCATAAAAGAGTTGGGATATGAAGTGCCCATGGAAAAGATTTCGCTACCTATTCGCGGAATGTCTTGTGCATCTTGTGTAAGCCGGGTTGAACGAGCCCTGCAGAAATTAGATGGAGTTATGCAAGTTACCGTAAATTTAGCCACGGAAAAAGCTAATGTACAATTCCTCTCTGGAGTTGTTAGTTTAGCTGATTTTCAACAAACTGTCCAAGAAGCTGGCTATGAACTACTGCCTCCTCAAGGTGTTGATTTAGAAATGTTGATGGGACAGGAAAAAGCTATAAAGGAAGCTGATTTTAAAAGTCTAAAAAGAAGATTCATTTGGGGAATTATCCTTTTGGTGCCCGTGCTCGCCTTAGCTTCCTGGAAGATGATGGGGCTATCCAGCCTTTTTCTCTTTGGATACGATGTTAATTATTACCTGCAATTCTTATTTCAAACCCCCCTTCAATTTTGGATTGGTTGGCCCTTCTATTCTGGTGCCTGGAAGAGGCTGAAGCAAAAATCAGCCGATATGAATACCCTTATTGCGGTAGGTACTTCTGCTGCTTATTTTTATAGTCTTTTGGCTACCTTTTTCCCCCACTTATTCGTTGGTGAGGGACTAAAAGCAGACGTTTATTATGACACAGCAGGTACAATCATCGTCCTGATTTTACTCGGACGCCTGTTGGAAGCCCGGGCTAAAGGGCAGACTTCAGCAGCCATTAAAAAACTGATCGGTTTACAAGCAAGAACAGCCAGAGTAATCCGCCAGGGTCAAGAAATGGATATTCCCATTGAAGAGGTAATAATCGGAGATACTTTGTTAGTCAGACCCGGAGAAAAAATCCCTGTGGACGGAATCATCAGGGAAGGATATTCAGCGATCGATGAATCCATGGTTACCGGGGAAGCCTTGCCGGTGGAAAAAGGGCCTGGTCAGGAAGTAATTGGCGGGACTATTAATAAAATGGGCATGTTTAAATTTGAAGCTACAAAAGTGGGTAAAGATACGATGTTAGCCCGCATTATCAAAATGGTCGAAGAAGCGCAAGGTTCAAAACCGCCCATTGCCCGCTTGGCTGATGTGATGGCCAGCTATTTCGTACCTGTAGTAATGAGTGTTGCCTTACTTACTTTTTTCATCTGGTATTTCTGGGGACCCCACCCTGGCCTTAATTATGCTTTGTTGAATTTCGTCGCCGTCTTGATAATTGCTTGTCCATGTGCTTTGGGATTAGCAACTCCTACTTCAATTATGGTGGGCACGGGTAAAGGAGCAGAAAATGGGATTCTTATTAGAAGTGGAGAGGCTTTGGAGACAGCCCATAAACTTACTACTATCGTTCTGGACAAAACAGGTACCCTTACCCGGGGGGAGCCCTCAGTGACAGATATAATCCCCTTTGATAATTATAGTAAAGAAGAAATTCTCCGTTATGCTGCCTCTGCCGAAAAGGGCTCAGAACATCCCTTAGGGGAAGCTATAGTTGCCCGAGCCAAAGAAGAAAAGATTTCCCTTTTAACGATCGAAGATTTTAGGGCTATAGCTGGTCAAGGTCTGGAGGCTTCCCTTGATGGCAAAAATTTATACTTGGGCAATGCTCGGCTGATGAAGGAACGAGGATTATTTGATCAAAAATTTGAAAAAATTAGCGAAAAGTTCTCGACCCAAGGGAAAACATCGATATTTATAGCGATAGATAAAAAAATTGTGGGGCTCATCGCTCTCGCTGACACCTTAAAAGAAAATTCTAAAGAAGCTGTAGCGGCGCTGCACAAATTGGGGTTGGAAGTAGTGATGATCACAGGTGACAATCAGCAGGCCGCCGCAGCTATTTCCAAACAGATTGGAGTTGATCGAGTTCTGGCCGAAGTTCTCCCGGAAGAAAAGGCCTGGCAAATAAAAAAACTGCAGGAAGAAGGTAAGAAAGTCGCCATGGTCGGCGATGGAATAAATGATGCCCCGGCGTTGGCTCAGGCTGATGTAGGGATCGCTATCGGCACGGGAACTGATGTAGCTATGGAATCAGCAGATATCACCCTCATCAGGGGCGACCTCAGAGGTATAGTCACGGCTATTGCCTTAAGTAAAGCGACCATAAAAAATATTAAACAAAATCTCTTTTGGGCATTTGCTTATAATACGCTGCTCATCCCTGTAGCGGCGGGAATTCTTTTCCCTTTCTTCGGCATCCTCCTTAACCCTATGTTGGCTGCAGCGGCTATGGCGCTTTCTTCCGTAACTGTCGTAAGCAATGCTTTACGCTTGCGCCGCTTCCGCCCCCCGCAAATTTAATCATCTCCAAACTCCATCTCGGAATTTCATAACTCCCCTCTCCCCCCCTCTTAAACTAAGAGGGGGAAAAAGGAGGATTAAGGTAAGATGGGGTTGGGAGGAGTTAGACCCTTACGCTACGAATTATATTTAGTAAGCAACAAGCCTTTCCTTCTCGCCAGCTGATAAAAGCGTGGTGAGGGATAGCTAAAAATGGCTATATTTCTTAGAAGATTTTATTTCCGAATTTGCCGCCTAAAAAGTTAAAACTTCCAACCTTCAATGGGGGATTACAAAGTGGGAATAAAGAAGGCAATTCAAATTTACAATAATATATCAATAGAGAACTCTGAAAAACTCATTTCCGGTCACTCCAGCAAAAGTGCGGGAGTCCAGAAATAACTTGAAAATACAGGATTCTTGCCTGCTTCAGCCTGCTTCATGCCTTCGTCGGAATGACGTAATTACATCCCGAGAGAATTTTTCAGAAATATCATCAATAAATATGTTGACAATCTTTTTTAAATCATCGTAATGTTAGTTGCGGGCTAAAAAAATAAATTCCATTGAATTTTTAGGCTCGCTGCCTAAGAATAAAGAGCGCCAAGGCAAATAAAAATTTCAGGAGGCTAAGATGAAAAAATCGGTTTTTTTTGCCCTACTATTGACCATGGTATTTTTTACAATTACTGGAGCTGGCGAGTTTAAGCTTTACCCAGGGGCTAAGCTTGATGAGCAGGCCACCAAGCAAGCAAGGGACATGGCCGCTGCGGCTAAAATGAGCAACGTTAAGTCAAGTATATATACAACATCTGATTCATTTGAAAAAGTAGCTTCTTTTTATAAGGGCATATCTAAAGAGTACCAGATGCCCCGCTCTTCCGGAACTTCGGGTAAACCAAAAAAATATGAAAAATACGACTTATGGGAAGCTTATTTTATATTTGATGGGGCCAAAGACCTCGCCAGCTCAAAACTTTGGGTAAAAGTACAACGTCCTTATATTGGCGAGAAAGTCCACAACGTTACCGCTATCGTGGTTTCTGAAAAAAAATAAAAATGTCGACACAGACCAAAAGCCAAAACTTGGCTTTATCATTTTCACCAGCGGCCCTAGTAGGTTTCCTGGATATAGATAGAACTAATATAAGGTTCACCTGAAAAAAATTTGATTAGCCAACAAAACTTCTCGCCTTTTTTAAAAAATAAGGAGAAAAGAATTTCTTTGACATTCCAACCCAAGAAACACAAGTAATCCAGAGTCAGTTAGGAAGGCCAGTTGATTTAAAAAAAAATTCATGCCATTATTTAAGAAATAAATCATTTTTATATTATGGCAAATTTATAAAGTTGCTGTAAAAGTTAAACCGAAAAAGGCTGTTTTAATGAAAAACTTCTTTATCCTTTTAATTTTATGGTGCCTTTCCATTTCCTGTGCTCCCTTTTCTAAAGAATTGATGCGCCAAGTCGATGAAAGTATTACTTTTCAAGAAGTGAAGAAAGATCCTTTAGCCTACATAAGGAAACAAGTTTTATGGGGCGGAGTAATCGTCGAAACTAAGAATCGACCAGAAGAGACCATCATTGTTGTCCGCCAGACAGAATTAGATTATGAAAGAAGACCGGTAGATTTGCATCAATCCTTTGGGCGTTTTTTAGTAAAATACCAAGATTTTTTAGATCCGGCCATCTTTCAATCGGGTCGAGAAATAAGCGTGATCGGAGAAGTAACCGGCATAGAAAAGATACCTTTAGAAGGAATGACCCTCACCGTTCCGGTTATTTTAGCCAAAGAAATTAAATTATGGGAAAAAGTTCCGAAGTATATTTACGTTTATCCCTGGTATGGACACTTTTACTTTTATTATCACTATCCCTACCATTATCATCATTATTACTACTGGCGACCCTACCGCCCCTATCGTTAGGCAAATAATTTTTGCCCCCTATTCATT